>JAIXTI010000012.1 GCA_027484025.1 bacterium | reverse complement strand
GCGTTGATGCTCGGCAAGCTCGTCGACCGCATTGGTGAACCGCGTCTCAGTCGCGCCGGGCTGCTGTTCCTGGCGGCGGGCCTGATAGGCTTGTCGGTGTCACCCAACCTGCCGCTGCTCGCGCTGTCCGTGGGCATGCTGCCACTGGGTACCGCCTTCACCTTCCCGTGTGTGACGGCCATGCTGTCGCGCGTGGTGAGCAGCGCGGAACGCGGGTTGTACATGGGCGTGCAGCAAACGTTTGGCGGGATTACGCGCGTCGTGTTCCCCATCATACTCGGCGTGGCTTTCGATACGTTTGGCAAGCAGAGTCCCTTCTGGATCAGCGCAACGGTAGTATTGGCCACGCTGCTCATGGGACGAGACCTCGAGCTATACGCGCCGCGCAAGGCGCCGACACCCGCGGCCTGACGCGCGCAGCGGGCTTCGCACATGACCGAACGCATACGCGTGGTGGCGGCGGTGATCAGCCGGCATCACGACACGGGACGTGAGTGGCTGGTCTGTCAGCGTCCAGCCCACAAGCAGCATGGTGGCCTGTGGGAGTTTCCCGGTGGGAAATGCGAGCCGGGCGAAAATGATATCGAGGCCACGCGCCGCGAACTGCGCGAAGAGCTTGGCGTGCGCGTACTCGAAGTGGGCGAGCCGTTGCTCGAAATTGCCGATGCGGCGTCACGATTTCTGATCGTATTCGTGCCGACCACGATTACCGGAGAGCCGGCGTGTCTGGAGCACGACGCATTGCATTGGGGGAGCGCGACGTCGCTGTTGCAGTTGCCGCTGGCGCCGAGCGATTTGGCGTTTGTGCAACAGCGGCTCGCGTTGCTCTAGAAGTCCGCTGCTCCTGCGCGCCTGCCGTCTGTAGTGTCTGCCGTCCGCCGTCTCGGCGCGATGCAGCGAGTTCGCGCCGAGACGGCAGACGGCAGAGTTCTAGACAGCAGGGGCGGGGGAACTGCGGAATTAGAGCGAGTACGCTACCCGCGCGAACAGGAAGCGGCCGTTGAATCCGAACGGCGAGAGGCCGGAGTAACGGAACACGCCGAAGGTGCCCTGCCCGCTGTAGTTCGTGGCGACATTGCCAAGGTCGGTGATGGCGTCGGGGTATACGTCGAAGACGTTGTCGGCGCCAACCGAGAGGGTGGCACGCTTGAGCAGCTTGTACGACGCGCTCACGTCGGTAATGAACTTCGCACCAAGCTCCAGGTCCGGGACTTGCTGCGCCGTGCCCGTGGCGAGCGCCTGACGACCCGTCACTTGCCCGAAGCGCTGGCCGCGGATGTTGAGGCCAAGCTTGCCGCGCTCGTAGCCCCCGCTGAGGACGAGATTGTTGCGGGGCTGTCCGACTTCGATACGCCCACGCTCGGCGCGTCCAAACAGCGTTTCGTTGAGGTTGCCGAGCTGGGCCGGCGTGTTGACCACCACCTTGGTCACACGGGTCTTGTTCTGATTGTAACCGGCGGTGAAGCGCAACACGCCATTGGCCTTCAAGTCGACGCCGTAGTTGGCCACGATGTCGAGGCCGTTGGTCTTGGTGTTGATCGCATTCGTAAAGTAGCGGCCGCCACCAATGCCGGTGAAACCGTTCTGCGCGAAGAAATTCACGATGCCCGTACCAATGAAATTCTCGGACAGCACGATTCGATCGGTGATGGCGATGTCGTAGTAGTCGGCAGTCACCGTGAGGTTCTTGCTCGGCTGCAGCGTGATGCCGGCGCTGAGATTGACCGAATTCTCGGGCTTGAGATCACGCGCACCGAGCAAGCGCGCTTCCCGACTGGCGACGGGGAGCGTCTTGATGTCCACCGGCAACCCGTTGACGAACGTCGTTGCGGTGGAAGTGAAGAAGCTCTGCTGCAGAGAAGGCGCACGGAAACCCGTCGACGCCGCGCCACGAATGGCGAATTTCTCGACGGGCGCAAAGCGCGTGGTGATCTTGCCCGTCGCCTGCGAACCAAAATCGCTGAAGTTCTCGAAGCGTGCCGCCGCGCCGACCAGCCACTTCTTGGTCAGGTCACTTTCGACATCGAGGTAGGCAGCGGTTGCCGTGCGCGACTGATCGGTGACGTCGGCCGGAGAGAAGCCCGGAAAGACCTGCGATCCAACGAGCGCGATCGTGGTGTTGCCGGCAGCATTGCGGATCGGTGTACCATTGGCATCGAGCACCGGCACACGGCCATTGAGGTACGATGCTTCTTCGCCGGCCTTGATGCTATAGCTCTCCCAGCGGAACTCGGCACCACTCGAGAGACGCACCGGCTTTCCGGATACGGTGACTTCACGCGTAACGTCGAAGTTGGTGAGCGCCTGGCCAAAGCCGAGCGTACCGGCATCGAAAACCGTCGGGCTCGAGAGGCCGAGCGACGCGTTGTTCGAATTGGAGACGATGAACTGGAACGCGTTCGAGCCATAGACCTGGCTGAGATCCCAGTCCCATCCTTTGGCGGTGCCCTTGGCGCCGACACCGAAGGAGAAGTCATCGATGTTGCTTTCGATGTTCGGGAGGAACCCGTTCGGATGAATTTTCGAGACGACCTGCGTGGTCTGCAGCGGGCGACGGAAGAAGCCCGTGGAGCGACCGTCACGACGACCAAAGGATCCGAATCCGTACAGCTGCAGGTTCTCGCTGATGTTCTGCGACGCGTTGATCATGCCGACCACGTCGGCGGTAGCCGCATCGCCCGACCAGTGTGTATCGCGACGCGCTGTCGCTTCGCGGGGGTCGCCGGCGAGATACTGCTGGCGTGGATCGTTGAAGGCGCGGTTCGTCATCGCGCGATTCCGCCATTCGATGCCGGCATGTACGTAGCTGCCGTTTCCCCACGAATAACCCTGGTCGGCGCTGGCCGTGACATTGCCGCCATCGTTGCGCTTGCCGAGCCCTTCCACGTCGGTGTTGAACTGCCCCGCCTGCACCGAGGCGCCGCCGGCCGTCGCGCCCTTGAGGATGATATTGATCACGCCCGCGATGGCATCGGAGCCATACTGCGCTGCGGCTCCATCACGCAGAATTTCGATACGATCGATCATCGAGGCGGGAATCGCATTGAGATCGACCGCCGACGTACCGCGCCCCACCGTACCGTTGTTGTTGATCAGCGCGCTGGTGTAACGGCGCTTGCCATTGACCAGCACGAGGGTTTGGTCGGGCGCGAGGCCGCGCAGCGTAGCCGGACGAACATGATCCGTACCGTCAGCGACGGCCGGTCGCGGGAAGTTCAGCGACGGCGCTGCGGCCTGCAGCATTTGCGCGGTCTCCACACGACCCGTGGTCCGGAGCTCGGAACTATTGATCACGTCGACAGGCACCGGGCTCGAGACGACGGTTCGCGCGCCGCCGCGTGAGCCGGTCACGGCCACCGCTTCGAGCTGCGTGCTCGACTTGTCGAGCACAAAGTTCTGGGTGACCCGTCCGCCGGCACTCACGGTTATGCTCGCCGTCTTTCCGGCGTAGCCGAGCATGCGGACACGCAGCTCGTAGGTTCCTGCGCGGAGTGAAAAACGGAACGTGCCGTCGGCGCGGGTAATGGCACCCACCTGAGTGCCGACCACGCCGACGGACGCCCCTTGCAACGCTTCACCGCTGCCGCTGACGGTGACTTTCCCCTCCAGCGTCCCAGTGGCTTGCGCCATGGCTGCGGGTGCGCGGCCGGTGAGTACTGCGAGACCGACAACTCCTGTCATGACTGCCCGAATTACCGACCTGCCCAAAACACGTCGCATGCGGGACTCTCCGAGAAGGGATTGGCATCTCCCGGCGGACCGGGAGATGCGAAAAACATTCATCGAATTGGGCCGACACGCAAGAAAATGGCGTCGGACCGCGATTCCAGACTACGAGACGATCTACGCGTCCGGGGTGTTCCGCCGGAGGACCTCGTCGCTCCGCTGCTTGCCGCGGCGCGTATTGTAGCTGCGCTGCATCTGATACTTGGCATCGCGCTCGCTGAACGTGCCGTCGCTATACAGCTCGGCCATCTGGCGAATGTCTTCGGCTTCCTCGAGCAGGGGCATCGAGTACTTCATGTTGGACGCCAGTGGACTGTTTGCCAACGCACTCGTTGCCTCGCGCATGACTCGCTCCGCCGAGCTTGCGTCGCCCTCGCGCTGGTAGCGCGCCGCCGCTTCACGCGCCTTAGCGGTCCGCGCAAGGAGTACCGCGTGTTCGATCTCCGGTACCACGAGTTGCTGCCCTTCGAGTGTCGACGCGATGGGCAGTCGCAGCGTGCGGAATTCCACACTGCCCGAGGATGTCATGACGTTTGCCTGCACCGTGAGCGTGGCGAGCGGCGTACTCGTGGCGCTGAGGGCTTCGAGCTTGGACGCCGGCACGAACAGTTCGACCAGGAGCGGCTTGGGTTCGGCCGCGTACAGATCGCCCAGGTCGAAGTGGACACTCCCTGACGGTGAGAGATGCGTTGGCCAGTCGGAGTGCGTGACGAGGATTTGCACGGCCTCGTGCAAGTCGAGGGACACCGTCACGCCCTGTGCGGACACAGAGAGGAGGTCGCCGATCTCGGCCGCCAGCACATCGTGCGACTGATCCGGACGTTCGATATACCACGCGTTGCCACCACCGGCGTCCGCCATCGCGCGCAGGAGCGTGTCGTCATAGCCTTCGCCGATGCCGATGGTGGTGGTGGTGATGCCTTGCGCACGCGCCAACCGTGCGAGCTCGATGAGCGTGGCGGGCTCGGTGATACCGGCATTCGCGTGGCCATCGGTCAGCAGCAGAATCCGACGAGACGAACCTGCGAGATCACCGATCATGCCCTGCGCGGCCTGCATGTCCTGTCGGCCGCGCAACCATCCGCCACTGAGATTGGTGCCGCCACGCGCGTCGATCTCCTGCAGGTTGGCCATGAGACCGGTCTGCTGTGCACGACGTGCCGGCGCGGCGAGACACTCGACGATGTGATCGAAGGTGACCACCGAAACCACGTCGTCCGGGTGCAAGCGTTCGAGCGCGCGCGACGTCGCCATTTTGGCGGCTTCGATTTTGTCGAACGCCATGGAGCCGCTGCGATCGAGCACGAACGACAACGCCAAGGGCGCGCGCGCATTGGCCGACGGCGCGGAGCCGCTCACTGAGAGTAAAGCCCGGACGACGACACCGGGCTCGCCATTAGGGGATTGAAGAACGTCGATCGCCTGGTGATCGATTTGCAAAGCTGCGTCCATGCACTGTCTCCTGTTGGAGGTGTGCAGGGACTATCACCGACCCCTCTGACAATTCTCGAAGTCGTTAACCCGCGTGGAGACAACGACTTGCGCTTCGGCTTTGCTTCGGGTTTTCGGATCGTGCGCCGTGCCCGGACCGATGATCAGCGCGGAGCGCGCGTCGCGCGAGACAGCGTGAGCGCGACACCGTTCGTCCAGCCGAAACCGTCCTGCGTGGGGTACTCGCCGCCACCGGCGGGCTTGGACAGATCCCATACATCGTACTTCTCGGTGAGCTTGCCAGTGGCATCGTACACTTTGCGATTGAGCGCGAGCCAACGCTGCGACGCGGAGTCGGCGAGCGCGGTGTGTCCGTATCGGCGCACGCCTTCGATGGCGAGCCATTGCAACGGCGGCCACCCATTGGGCGCGTCCCATTGCTGCCCTGATTTGATGAGGGTGGTGGTGAATCCACCGGGCTTGAGGAAGTCTTTCTGCAGACGGGCCGCGACCTGCGCACCTTGTTCGGCCGTGGCGATGCCAAAGTACAGCGGCGCCGCGGCGGCCATGGTGGGACGGTCGGTAACACGCTCGTTGCTGCGCCAGCGCACATCGTAGAAGAAGCCACTCGCGGCATCCCACATGTGCGCTTGCATAGCCGCCTTCCGCGCTGCCGCCATCGCCTCGAACTGTTTCGCCACGGTGGCGTCGCCGCGCTGGTCACGACGGCGGCGAAGTGCCGCAATCGTGCGTTCGGCGTGATACATCAGGCTGTTGAGATCGACAGGCGCGAGGTCGGTTGTCTCGAGAGACGCCAACGACTTGGCATTGCGCATCCACCGGCTCGAAAAATCCCACCCGCTCTCTGCCGCGGCGCGTACGTTCCGATAGAACGCTTCGCGCGATTGCTCAGGGAGCGATTGCGCGATGGTGAAATCTTCCTTGAACGATTCGGGACGTGGTTCGGGGCGATCGTCCCAGTAGCGATTGAGGACGCTCCCATCGGCAAGTCGCACCACGCGCCGGTGCGCGGTGCCAGGCTTGAGCGTATCGGCGCCATCCATCCAGAAGCGATGCTCTGCCTCCATTGCGTCGAGATATGCCGTGGCGGCCGTGCTGTCCGCCGCCGCCGCGTACCGACCGACCATGGCCGCGAAGTATGGCGGCTGACTGCGACTCAGATAGTAGCTGCGATTGCCGTTGGGGATATGCCCCACCGTGCGAATGAGATGCGCGAAGTTGTCGAGCATCTGCCCCATCTGCGCGGTCCGTCCGCTTTCGACCAGTCCGAGCATGGTGAAGTACGAGTCCCAGTAGTACACCTCGCGGAAGCGCCCACCGGGCACGATGTACGGCTTGGGTAGCGGCAACAGCGACGAACGGGGATCACTGACATCGGCCTGACGTGTGAGCACGGGCCACAAATCGTCGATGTGCTCTTCCATGGTGCGCTTCTTTGCCGCGGAGGCCGCGACATCTGGTGCACCGGGTGCCGTGAACTCGCGCGCCATGAATTTCTTCAGGGAGAAGTTCCGGTTTGCCTTCTCCGCGTTGTACGCGTTGGCGATCGCCTGCGGATCGCGTTTGGGCGTGGCGTCGACCAGCGTCTTGGAATCGGGATAGACGCTCATCATTTGGGCATCGACGAACAACCCGCCCAGATCACGCGCGGGATCGTATGGCGTCACGGCGAGTGCACGCGTTGCACTATCCGCGCCCGCGGTACTCGTCCGCGGCGGCTCGGCGGTCGAGCATGCCGCAAGCATCACCATGGTCAGGGGCGCCAGGGCGCCGCGCCGCGTGGTCATGATGCAACCGTCCCCGGCTTCCTGACCGTGACGAAGGCGCACGCCACCGCGGCGCATCCCAGCATGGCACCCGCGAGACGGATGACCGTCGCGGGGTTACTCCCCAGCAGCGAATCGTAGAAGAGTGGCAAGGTGAGATTCTGGATGAGCATGGGGATGACGATGAACATGTTGAACACGCCCATGTACACCCCAACGCGATGCTTGGGGATGGAATCCGAGAGCATCACGTAGGGATTCCCCATCATGCTTCCCCAGGCGAGTCCAATGCCAAGCATGGGGACGAAGAGCAGCGTACGGCTGGTGATCGCCGGAATGGCCATCATCGACACCGACGCCGCCACGAGGGCGATGACGTGCATCCACTTGGCGCCGATGCGCCGCGTGATCGGCACCATGGCAAACGCCGAGACGAAGGCGATGAAGTTGTAGAAGGCACCCACCTGCCCCGTCACGAGTCCCGCCTCGCGGAAGCCGGCCGATGTGGCGTCTTTCGTTCCGAACAGCGTGAGCGCGAGTGCCGGCGCGATGTAGATCCAGTAGCAGAACATCGCATACCACTGGAAGAACTTCATGACCGCCATCTGCCGCATCGTGGTGGGCATGTCGCGGAACGCCTCGACGATCTCGCGCAACGTATGCCCGATCCCTCTGGGCATCTGCTCGATCTGGCGTCGTACGGTCGCGGTGAGAGGCAACTCGGGGACCTTGCGCAGCGACCACAGGATGGAGCTGATGGAGAAAATGGCCCCCATGAGGAACGCCAACATGGTGATGTTGGGAATACCGCGGTCGTTGACGGCATCGCGGTTCATGCCGAGGAACACGAGCAGCGACGGTGTGATGTACGAGAGGGTTTGCCCAAGTCCGGTAAAGGCGCTCTGGGTGAGGAAGCCCAGCGACGTCTGTGCATCGTTGAGCCGGTCCGACACGTAGGCGCGGTACGGCTCCATGGTGATGTTGTTCGCCGCGTCGAGGATCCACAGGATTCCGGCTGCCATCCAGAGCGATCGACTGAAGGGCATCGCGAGCAGCGAGATGGAGCAGAGGAGCGCCCCGATGAGGAAGTAAGGGGTACGTCGTCCGCGGGGACTCAGTGTCCGGTCGCTCATGGCCCCGATGATGGGCTGGACGATGAGTCCCGTGACGGGCCCCGCCAGGTACAGCAGCGGCAGACTGGCCTCGTCCGCCCCCAGGTACCGGTAGATCGGGCTCATGTTGCTCTGTTGCAGCCCAAAGCTGTACTGGATTCCGAAGAAGCCAACGTTCATGTTCACGATGGACATGAACGACAGATGCGGACGCGTTGGAGCGCTGGTGAGAGGCGCCGACGTCGGCACCGCAGTCACTGTACTGGCCATCGATTCTCCATGAAGGACGAACTTCCGTTCAACGAATCCATCTCGCTGCTGCACGAGCTCGCGACGCCGATTGGCATCCGCGCCTCACGCAGCAGCGTAGCGAACTATGCGGCCATTTTCGCGCGCGATGCGATCATGGCGGGTTTGGCTGGTGTGGCGGTGCACGACGCCACGATCACGACCGGGCTGCTGCGCACCCTTGAACAGCTGCGCGATCTGCAGGGCCCGGAAGGACAGATCGCGTCGAACTTCCGGCGCGAAGCAGACGGCACGTATCACGTGAGTTTTGGCACGCTCGCGCCGCGCTTCGACTCCGCCACCTGGTACCTGTATGCCGTGGGGGTCGTGTGCAGCACGGGGCACGCGACCTACGACGATTTCGCGTTGTCCGTCGAACGCACCGTGGCGTTGCTCAACGGCATCGAATACAACGGACGCCATCTGATGTATGTCCCCGCCGGCGGAAACTGGGCGGACGAATATCCGTTCGACGGCTACATCCTGTACGATCAGGTGCTGCGTGCCATGGCGCTCGCGGTTCTCGCCCGCGTGGCGAATCGACCCGAGTGGCAGGAGAAGTCGTCGCGCATTGCGGCAATGATCGACGAACGTTTCTGGCCGTCCGGCGAATGGCGCTACGGCGGCGCGCGACGGTTTCCCGTGGCCGCGATTTCTCCGGTGCGTACCGACGAACATGTGGATCTCGCCGCGTGCGCCCTGCTCGCGGCGGCGAACTTGATTCCGTCGCGATCCGACGCCCTGCTGGATGCGCTGCGGGATACGTTCCTCGCGCACGACACCCTGCCGCCCGCGTTCTCGCCCGTCATTCAGGAAGCCGACGAGGAATGGCCAGCGCTCGCCGGCTATCATCTGCACGGCTTTCGCAATCGTCCGCACGAATACCACAACGGCGGCATCTGGCCCGTGTGGCTCGGGTGGCTTGGCATCGCGTTCGCGCGGCATGGGCGCCGCGCCGACGCGCAGCGTCTGTACGACCTCACCGCGGCTCACCTGGCGACACTCACGGACTTCGCCTTCGAGGAGTACTTCCACGGACACAGCGGCCTCGCGCTCGGCACCACGGGCATGGCGTACACCGCCACGGGCTTTGTGCTCATGGATGTCGCTCGACGGCTCGACACACCGGAGTTGCCGTGGACGCGCTGAGCGGGAGCGCGGTCGCCGCGCTGATCGATGGGCTGGACAACGAGGGGCGACTGCAGGGGGCACCGCTCGTCATCGGTGTGGCCGGTGAATCGGGGAGCGGCAAGAGCACCGCGGCTATGCAGCTGTCGACGATGCTGAACGCGCGTGGCGTACCGACGGCGTTCATCAATCAGGACAACTATTTCGTCCGTCCGCCGCGCACCAATCACGAAGCGCGTGTGCGTGACATCGGCACGGTGGGTCCGCAGGAGGTGCAACTCGCACTCATCGGCGAGCACATCGCGGCATTCCGTATGGGCGGTACGGTGACGGCTCCGCTGGTGAACTATCCGGAGAACCGCTTCGATGCGGAAACCCGCACCTTTGCCGGTACGCAGGTCCTGATTGTCGAGGGGACCTACGTCCTCATGCTCGACGGTCTCGATGTGCGCGTTTTTCTCGAGGCCACGCACACCGATACGCACGAGCGGCGCATGGCGCGCAACCGCGACATCTGGGAGCCGTTCATCGACACCGTGCTGGGTATCGAGCACCGGCTCATCGCGCCGCAGGCCGATCAGGCGCACTGGCTGATCGACCGGGAATTCCGTCTGCGACGCGGACCGGCGCACGGTCGCTGAGCCTGCAGCAGGTCAGCGACGGGCGGCGCGCTGCGCCAGCCCGTAGAAGATGCTGCCAAACACCAACATCACCCCGCCCCACACGAGGTTGATGTTGAGGCCACCGCTGCGTGCATACATCGCCGTGTCGCCGTTGGTGACGAGGCCGTACACGCCCAGAATCGCGCCCAGCACCAGAAACAGTCCGCCGATCGGCAGACGGAGATCCATCGAGGCTCCACCACTCATCGTCGTTGTCCCGGATCAGAAGAAGGCGACATTCAGACCGATCATCGCCACCATGACGACGACGGCAAACACACTGGGCTTCTCGTACCACACCCGCGCGTCATCCTTCGGCTTGGGCGTGAGCGAGAAGACCAGTCCTTCGAGTTCTGTCTCACGACGCGGCGCGGTCGCGAGACTCACCACGATCGTGACGACGAAGCAGGTCGTGAACGCCGCAATGGCGGTCCAGAAGGTCTGCGCCATTTCGCTGGGGTAGTTGAGCAGCACCCCGAAGAAGCCGCCCTTGACGCCGATTTCCGCGCCGTTGGCCAGCGAAATGCCGTGGTGAATGGCTGGGGCCACCGTGCCCGCCACGAGGCCCCAGAACGCACCGTGTCCAGTACTGCGCTTCCAGAACATGCCCAGCGCGAACGTCGCAAAGAGCGGCGCATTCACGAAGGCGAAGACGAGCTGCAGGAACTCCATGATGTTGTTGAAGGCACCCGCGACATACGCCGCGGCGACCGACAGCGCGATACCGCCCACCGTCGCGACACGCCCCATCCACAGATAGTGTTCGTCGGTACCGGTCTTCTTGATGTGCGCCTGATAGATGTCGTACGTCCACACCGTATTGAACGCCGTGACGTTGCCGGCCATACCCGACATGAACGACGCGATCAGTGCCGTGAGGCCCAGCCCCAGCATACCGGTGGGGAAGAGCTTCACCAGCATCATGGGCGTAGCCAGGTCGTAGTCGAGCACCACGTTGCCGTTGGTGTCGAGGAGCGGCATCCCCGCCGCGGTGAGCTTGGCCGGAATGATGTTGTCACCCATGGCCAACGCAATCATGCCCGGCACAATCACGAGGAACGGGAAGAACATTTTGGGCACGGCGGCAATGAGCGGGGTGCGCCGTGCAGCAGTCATGCTGTCCGCGGCCATCGCGCGCTGCACCACCAGAAAGTCGGTGCACCAGTAGCCGAACGACAACACGAAGCCGAGGCCCATCACCATACCGAACCACTCGATACCGATGGAATTGGTCGTTGCCGACCCCATGCCCTGCCACACGTTGGTGTAGGCGTACTCCGGTAATCCTCGCTGCGTGGCGGCCGCCGCAAGCTTGCCGGTGAGCCCATCCCATCCGCCCACCTGCTTCAGCCCCACCCACACCAGCGGCGCGAAGCCGAACACGATCATGAAGAACTGCAGCACTTCGTTGTAGATCGCGCTCGTGAGGCCACCGAGCGTCACGTACGCGAGCACGATGACCGCCGACACGAGGATACTGGTGTCGAAGTCCCAACCCAGGAGCAGGTTGAGCAACTTGCCCATGGCGTACATGGAGACGCCGCTCGAAAACACCGTCATCGCCGCAAAGCCCAACGCGTTGAAGGTGCGCGTCTTTTCGTCGAAGCGAAGCTTGAGATACTCGGGGACCGAGCGCGCCTTCGAGCCATAGTAGAACGGCATCATGAAGATGCCCACGAACACCATGGCCGGGATGGCGCCAATCCAGTAGAAGTGGGCCGTCGCGATACCGTACTTCGCGCCCGACGCCCCCATGCCGATCACTTCCTGTGCGCCCAGATTCGCCGACAGAAAGGCGAGACCGGTCACCCAGGGAGGGAGCGACCGACCCGACAGGAAAAAGTCTGTCGAGGTGCGCATCTTGCGCCGCAGTACCCAGCCAATGCCGAGGACGACGACGAAGTAGATGGCCATCACGACATAGTCGATGGTGGTCAGCTGGGTCATCTGGATGGCGTCAGGGGAGTGAATCGGGGGGACGACAGAAGTTGCAGCGTGGCACTGTTTCGTGCGACCGCCAGCAGCGGGGATTTCGTGCCGCGAGCGACGAACGCGAGCCCCCGGATTTGTCCATCGAGCGGGATGGCGAGCGACGGGTCGGCGGCACGAAAGCCGCCTCGACCGTCGCCAAGCATGAGCGTGCCACGCGACGCGTCGTAGCGACCGAGCACCGGCGGCACACCGTACTGATTGCCGGCGAGCAGAATGTCGGGGTGCGTGTCCCCATTCGCGTCGAAGACCACGGAGGCGAACACGATCGAGAACTGCGCTTCGACGGGCAGCGCGGTCACCGTGAAGTGTCCACGACCATCGTTCATCGCGACCGCGCTCTCGAAGTGATGTGCTTCGCGGCGCGCGGCCTTGGCGATCTCTGCCGCGTCGAAAATGTCCTCGAGTCGACTGGCCCCGAAGGAGGCAAACGACGGGTACTTGGCACGAATGGCGGGCATGAGCTTCACCAGTTCATCGCGGCCAGCGAGGGGATACGACGTGCCACCGACGTAGCGGGTGATGATCTGCTTGGTGCTCCCGGTGCCGGTGAAGTCGTGTACGTACATCTGCACCGGTTCTTTGGCACTGGCCTTGAGCAGGGTGTTTTGCCCCACATTGCCAAGCACCAGATCGGGCGCGCCGTCGTGGTTGAGATCGGCAACGGTCACACTGTTCCACCACCCCTCCGTGCCGACAAAGCCCGACACGGCGGCGCGCTCCTCGAGGCGCCCCTTGGCATTGTACCAGACGCGCACCGGCATCCACTCACCGACGACCACCAGATCCAGCGCCTTGTCGCCATCGACATCGAGCCACTTGGCATCGGTGACCAGACCGGCCTCGCTCAATCCCTTGGCCATCGCGTCGGTGACGTCGGTAAAGCGACCCGTACCGTCATTCTGCAGCAAGTGACTTTGCGGAGTGCGACCGTATTCGCGGGCAACGACGCGAGTCCCGACAAAAAGATCCTGATCGCCGTCGCCGTCGAAGTCACCCGCCGTGACGACACTCCCGTTTTCGCGGAAACCGGCCGGAAGCGCCGTCGTTGAACGCGTGAAGGTACCGCGACCATCGTTGAGATAGAGCCGGTCGTCGAGGGCGTCGAACTCGCGCCAGAATTCGTTGCCAGCACTCACGACATACAAGTCGAGATCGCGATCATTATCAGCGTCGAAAAACAGTGCGTCGACATCTTCGGCAACACTATCGGCGGCGAAGGTGGCGACGCTCGACTCACGGAACTGTCCATTGGGCTGCTGCACGAGCAACGAACCACGCTGCCACTTGGCGCCGCCAACGTACAGATCATCAAGCCCGTCGCCGTTGACATCGCCTACCGCAAGCGCTGGTCCTTCCGCCGACACCACGTGGGGCATGAGCGGCTCGCGGTTGTAGTCGAGAAAATCATTCTCGACATGCGCACGCG
>JAIXTI010000262.1 GCA_027484025.1 bacterium | reverse complement strand
CCTCCGCGCCGGCGGTCTGGGCTCCTGCCGTCCGCCGACTCGGCGTGATCCCGCGGCATCGCGCCGAGACGGCAGGCGGCAGGGCTCTAGACGGCAGGAGCGGAGGACGGCCGCCGTTGCTGCGCGCCTGCCATCTGTGGTTGCTGCCGTCCGCCGTCTCGGCGTGATCCCGCGGCATCGCGCCGAGATCGCAGACGGCAGGGCTCTAGACGGCAGGAGCGGGGGAACAGCCGTCCTTCCCTACTCCGCCACGTCCTCGAACCGCCCGTAGCGCGTCTCGAAGAAGAGGTCCACGTAGCCCCGCGCGCCGTCCCGGTGCTTGAGAATGAGCAGCTCGGCCCCGCCGGAGACGCCGTGGTCGAAGTCGTAGAGTTCTTCGCGGTACAGGGCGAGGACCAGATCGGCCTGCGCCCCAACGGCGCCGCCGATTCCGAAGTCGGTGAGGCGGGGGCGCCGGTCGGCGCGGGAGCGATCCAGCCCGGGAAGGTGGGTCGTGAGCAGGACGGCGATGTTCTTCAGGAGCGCGATCCGCTTGAGGGCGACGACGGCATAGCTCAGGGCTTCGTCGTGGCCATGATCGCGGTGCAGGATGCCTTCGAGCGTATCGATGATGACCAGGCGCGCGGCAGGCGTCGCGTCGATCGCTGCCGCGATGCGGGGGAGGCCGCCATCGGTGAACGTCTCGACGACGGGGGCCTGGTCGCGCATAGAGACGGCGGCCGTCGCGAGGCGCGTGCGCTCCTCGTCGGAGATGGTCCCCATCCGGATGTTCTCGAGCGAAACGCGTGCGGAATTGGCGAGCGCCCGCTCGTAGACGCGGTCAGGGTGCATCTCGCTGGTGAGGAACAGCGCGCGATGCTGCAACCGCAACGCGATCCCGAGCGCGAGCGCGGAGCAGCCAGCGCTGTCGTCGCCGCCGAGCACCACGAGATCTCCGCGCCTCACGCCACCGGCCAGCGCCTTGTCGAGCGACGGGAAGTTGGTGGCGACGAGGTCGAGGTCCGCCTCGCCGGCGGCGGCGCGGTCGAGGCGCGCCACGAGGCGGGTGAGCGGGGAGATATCGTGATCGTGCGTCATGGGAGGCCCGGGATCAGGAGCCGGCCAGCTGCCGGGCGAGTCGCTCCAGCTCCTGTACCGACGGTCCGTCGAGGTGCGCGCCCGCCGCGGCCACGAGACTGCGAAGGGCGCCGGCGACCTGCAACGGTGTGCCTGTCGTAGACTCCACACACCGGGCAAAGGGCACACGGGTGGTGGCAGGGAGGGCCAGCGACGCCAACCACACCTTGGCGCCTGCGGCACGCGAGGCCCGTTCGGCAGCTGGGAGCGTGTCGCCCCCCGCCACACCCTGTGCGAGTCGGGCCACGAGCAGGGAGGCCAAGGCTACTTCGCGCCCGCCACCAAGGGGCAGGCGGCCGGCCAGCGCGGCAAGGGCCGGGAAGGGGAAACGCAGGGTTTCCAGCGCGTAGGGGAGGGGTTCTGTCAGCACGAGAGGAATTGTACCACCGCGAGGTCACCTGCGTCGGCCCGGCAGGGGCAACTGGGCGCCTGTGGCGTGTATCTTGAACGCATGGCGCATCTGGCAAAATCCATTCTCTGGGTCGACGACGAGGCCGAGCTCCTCGAACCTCACCGGCTTCTGCTGGGGGATAAAGGCTACGTCGTGCAAACGGCGACCAACGCCGACGACGCGCTCGAGCTGTTGCGGCGTCACACCTACGATCTGGTACTGCTGGACGAACAGATGCCAGGCACGCGCGGGCTGGACGCGTACAAGGACATCCGCGAGCTGCTCCCCACCCTGCCGGTCGTGATGGTCACCAAGAGCGAGGAGGACGCCACGCTCAAGGAAGCCATCGGCGCGAATATTCGTGACTACCTCGTCAAGCCGGTCACGCCGCGGCAGGTGCTCACGGTCATCACGCGCATTCTCGATGGCCCACTCATTCGCTCGCAGGCCATGGCGCGGGCGTTCGTGGAACGGTTCCGGGCCATCGAAAGCGAGCGGTACGCAAACCTCGACTGGCGCGGATGGACCGAGCGCTTTTCCGAGCTGATGCAGTGGGATGTCGATCTCGCCGAAGCCGGCGAAATGGGGCTGCACGAATCGCTGCGTGGTCTCTACCCCGACATGCATCGCGCGTTTGCCGATTTCATTCGCACCGAATATCCGCGCTGGCTGCGCGACCTCGAAGGCGATCGTCCGCCCCTCTCGGTGGACGTGTTCCCGGAGTTCGTGCTGCCGGTACTGCAGCGCGATCGCAAGGTCATCTTCATCGTCATCGACTGTCTGCGTCTCGATCAGTGGCGTGTGCTCGAACCGTTGCTCGCGCCGCTCTTCGACGTGGAGACGGCGCAGTACTACTCCATCCTCCCCACCGCGACGCCGTACGCGCGGAATGCGCTCTTCAGCGGGCTCTTTCCGGGCGAGATCGCCGCGCGCTTTCCCGACTGGTGGGGCGAGCGCGACGACGAAACGCTCAACGCGCACGAGAAGGATCTGCTGGTGGCGCAGCTCGCCGAGTTGAACATCCCGGCCAACGTGCGTTATCAGAAGCTCACGACGGCGGCCGATTCCGACGATCTCGAACGGCACTTGCCGGCGGCGATTGCCGGCGAGGGCGTGCATGCGTTCGTATTCAACTTCATCGACATGCTCACGCACGGCCGTGCGGAGAGCAACGTGCTTTTCGAGGTGGCGCGTGATGAAGTCGCGTTCCGCGCGCTCACCAAGCAGTGGTTCGAGCGTTCGGCGTTGCTCTCGCTTCTGCGGGAGGCGTCGCGACGCAATATCTCGGTGGTCGTCACCAGCGATCACGGGGCGCTGCATTGCAACACGCCGGCCACGGTGTTCGCGAAGCGCGACGCGACCGCCAACCTGCGCTACAAGTTCGGCGAAGACATCCGCGCCGAACGGCCGGAGCACGCGCTGCTCTTTGCCAATCCCGATGACCTCCGGCTACCGCATCGCGGACCCGGCAACAACACGCTCATCGCGGCGGGGGACACGTTCTTCGTGTATCCCACCAAGCTGCGGGAGTACCAAGGGCGCTACCGCGGCTCGTTCCTGCACGGGGGCGTGTCGCCGGAGGAGTGCATTCTGCCGGTGTCGTTGCTTACTCCCAAGCGCTGACCGTGGCCACCGCAAGCACACGAACTCCGGGCGCTCAGCTCTGGCGGCGGCTCTGGCGTTTTGTGGGGCCGCACAAGGGCAAGCTGTTCCTGGTGGTCCTGCTCAACTGCCTCGCGGCATTCGCCGACGTGTTCTCGTTCACGTTGCTGGTGCCGTTCTTCAACGCGTTCTTCAAGTCCGATCAGCTGATCCCCACCAGCGGCATGATCGGGCGCGTGCTCGACGCGACCATTGGGTTTCTGCTCGACGAGCAGGATCGCATGGGCTCGTTGCGCAACGTGCTGCTCATTGTCGTTGCCGCCGTCACGACGAAGAACACGCTGGTGTGGTTTGCCGGCCAGGTAGGCGTCAAACTGCAGGAGTTCGTGGTGCGCGACCTGCGCAATGCGGTGTACTCGCATTTGCTGCGGCTGCCGCTGCCCTGGTTCACGCGCAACAAGGTGGGGCAGATCATCTCGCGTGTGCTCAACGACACCGGGAACGCCAAGACCGTCGTGACCGAACTCGTCACCCGATCGCTCTGGTCGGGCGCGCAGGTGCTGGCCACACTGGTGGCGATGTTCACCACGTCGTGGCGCCTCTCGCTCGCGGCGCTTGTCATCGCCCCGGTGACCATCGGCGCCATCCAGCCGGTGTTGCGCAAGCTGCGGAAGGGCTATTCGCGCTTGGGGAACGAGCAGGGCGAAATGACGAGCCTCGTGCAGGAAGTGGTCAGCGGTGTGCGACTGGTCAAGTCGTATCGGGCCGAAGGGCGGGAAGAGCAGAAGTTCACCGATCGCAACAACGCCTTCGCCCGCGGCTACGTGAAGGTGGGGCGCCTCGCACTCCTTTCCGGTCCGGTCACCGAAACACTCGGCACGTTCACCGCCGTCGCCATTCTCTGGTACGGCGCCCAGCTGGTTATCGTGGAAGGCGCGCTGACGGGCGCCGAACTGCTGGTGTTCCTCGTACAGGTCATGCGCCTGCTGCAGCCGCTCAAACAGCTGTCGCAGACACCGGCGGCGGCGCAGTTCTCGCTCGCGAGTGCCGAACGCATCTTCGAGATTCTCGATACCACGTCGGAGACGGCTGCCGACCGCGGCACGCGCACGACGGCCTCGTTTAGCCGCGAAATCGTCTTCGACAGCGTGGGCTTCGCCTACGGGACCGATGCCGCCGCGCTCTCTGGAGTGTCGTTCACCGCGCGCAAAGGTGAGGTCGTCGCGCTCGTCGGCGCGAGTGGCGCCGGCAAGAGTACGCTGGTCGATCTGCTCCCACGCTTCATGGACCCCACGAGCGGCCGCATTCTGCTCGACGGCGTCGATCTCCGGGAAATCAGACTCGACGCGTTGCGCGCACTGACGGGTATCGTGAGTCAGGATACGGTGCTCTTCAACGACACCGTGCGCGCCAACGTGGGCTTCGGACGCCCTGATGCCACGCAGGAACAGCTCGAGAGCGCCGCGCGTGCGGCCAACGCGTTGGCCTTCATCGAAGCGCTCCCCGACGGCTGGGATACCAATCTAGGGGAACGTGGAACGCGTCTCAGCGGGGGACAGCGCCAACGGCTCGCGATTGCGCGCGCCCTCGTGTCGGACCCGCCACTGCTCATTCTCGATGAAGCCACGTCGGCGCTCGACGTGGAGAGTGAACGACTGGTGCAGGAAGCGATCGACCGACTGCTCGAAGGACGTACGGTGTTCGTGATTGCGCACCGCCTCGCCACCATTCAGCACGCCGATCGCATTCTCGTGCTCGACGGTGGACGCTTGGTCGAAGAGGGGACGCACACGGCGTTGCTCGCCAGTGAAGGCGCGTACGCGCGGCTCCACGCGCTGCAGTTCGATCGACGCGAGTCATCTGCCGATGCGGTGGCCACGCTGGCTGCCGGGACCGACTGACCGCATGCGGGTGCTCGTCGTCGCCACTACGCCCGAGTGGACGCCCGGCACGCGTCTCATGGGCAGCGTTGCCGCCGGACTGGCGGCGCGTGGCGATGTGGTGGCGCTGGCGTGTGCCTCGCGGAGCGCCACCGAACAGGCGATCGAGCAGACGTGGCCGCGACTGTCGGTGCGCTCGGTGACGGGAAGTGGCTGGTTCGGGCAGGCGATGAGTGTGCGCGGCATCGTCACTGCGCTGCGCCCGGAGGCGTTGCTGGTAGGGACTGAAGCCGATGCCGTGCTGGCGGCCTTCGCCATGGGTAAACGCGGTGGCATCGTCCGTCGGTTTGCCGTGGACGAACGGGAGGGGCTGGAGTCCGCACGCGACGAGACGTTGCCGTGGCGTGCGCGCTTTGCCTTGTCACGTGCGGTGATCACGCCCTGGGGACAGCGCGCGTTGGCCGTGGGGTGGCCGCACGCTACACCGGTCACCGACGACGCGCGCGAGGAAGTGCCGCGATTGCCGGTGGTGTCGCCGCATATCGTACTTGTACCCGCGACGGAGCACGACGAGATCACGGCTGCTGCCTTGCGGGCCGTAGCGCATCTCCGCACGCGGCATCCAGATTTGCGACTGTCACTGGTGGGAGACTCCGGGGCGCTGCAAGCCACACGGTTGCATGCCGCCGCGCTCGATCTGTCGGCGATCGTGCAGGTCGTGCCCGCAGACGCACTGCTGCACCACGAGCTCAACGGCGCGTCGCATGTGGCGAGCATCGCGTGGGTTGCTGCCGGCGGCGATGCCGGTGCCCTCGCGACGCTCGCGGCCATGCAGCAGTCGTTGCCGGTGGTGGTGCCGCAGCAGGCACCGTTCGCCGAGCTGGTCGTGCCCGGCGTCACCGGCTTTCATGTCGGCGCCGACAATGGGGTAGCGGTCGTGTCGGATCTGGCGCGGCTGCTCTCCGATGCCGACGCGCAACATCGCATGGGACGCGCGGCGGCGGCGCGTGCGGCGCGTGCGTTTGGCTGGGACGCCTTCGTCGATCACGCCGCCGACTTGCTGGCGCGTGCCGGCGGGGTCGCGCGCACACGCATTACGCGACGTCCGTCGCTCACGCCTGCCTGAGTATGTCGTCCGCGATGGCTCCCGCAACGAACACCGTTGCCGCCGCTGCGACGAGCTCGCAGCTGTGGCGCGCGCTGCGCAAAGACGGGCGGAGTTGGCTGGGGCTCGGCGTCGTGACGCTGCTGGTGCTGCTCGCTATCGCGGCGCCGCTCGTGGCGACGGCCGATCCCGTGAAGATCGATCTGCTGCACACGCTCGAAGCGCCAAGTGCGACGCACTGGTTGGGCACCGACGCGCAGGGGCGCGATGTGTGGGCTCGCCTCGTACACGGTGCCCGCGTGTCGCTGCTGGTGGGGTTGGCGTCGCAGGGTATTGCCCTTGCAATCGGTGTGGCGCTGGGACTCGTCGCGGGCTATCGCGGCAAGTGGACCGACGATGTCATCATGCGTCTCGCCGACGTCACGCTCGCCTTTCCGTCGCTGCTGCTCCTCATCGCCATGGCCGCCGCGTTCGAACCGTCACTGACGGTCGTGTGCGTGGTGATCGGCGTGGTGGGTTGGGCCGGTATGGCGCGGTTGGTGCGCGGCCAAGTGCTGGTGGTGCGCGAACTCGAGTATGTGCAGGCCATGCGTGCCATCGGGGCCAACGACACCCGCATTCTGCTGCGTCACGTGCTTCCCAACGTCATAGCGCCGGTCGTCATTGCCGGGACGCTGGGTATTGCCGGCGCCATCATGGCCGAAGCCGCGCTCAGTTTTCTCGGTCTCGGCGTGCAACCGCCGACGCCGAGTTGGGGCGCCATGATCGCCGACGGCCGCGACCTCTCGCAGCTGCGTAATGCGCCGTGGACCTCACTCGCGCCGGGGTTGGCGATCGGGTGTGCCGTGCTGGGATTCAACTTGCTGGGGGATGCGCTGCGCGATGCACTCGACCCGCGCGCCAGCAGCCGGCGCGCGTGACGTTCCCCCGTTCGCCTCTCGCTACCAAATTCCGCGCATGACGACTTTCGACGACGTACGTGCCCGTGAGTTTGCCTGGATGGCGTCCGATCCCGGCGTGTACCTCAACGCCGCGTCGGTGGGGCCCATGCCGCAGCGGGCGGTGCAGGTCGCCAACGAGTGGAGTGCCCTCCGCGCGCAGCCACACAAGATTCCGTTCGAGATGATGCTCGATGCCGCCTCGACGGCGCGTCGCCAGTTCGCACAGCTGGTAGGGGCTGACGCCGACGAAATCGCTCTGATGCCCAACACCACCTACGGGCTCAACCTCGCCGCGCGGGCGTTGCCGCTGCGACCGGGCGTGATCCTCTCGTTCGACGGTGAGTTCCCCAGCTGCGTGTATCCGTTTCAGGCACTCGGTTCGCGTGGCGTCGAGCTCGAGCTGGTGCCGCGCGTGAACGGGCTGCCCGATGAAGACACGCTCGTGGAAGCGATCGAACGCCGGAACGATGTGGTGGCGGTCGTCGTGAGCTGGGTGCAGTTCGCCTCGGGATACGTGGCCGACCTCGAACGGATCGGTCGCGCCTGCCGAGCGAAGGGGGTGTTCTTCATTGTCGACGGCATCCAGGGGTGTGGCGTTCGTCCCATCGATCTGCACGCGCTGCCCATCGACATGTTCAGCAGCGGCGCGCAGAAGTGGCAGCTGGGCCCGTGGGGTACCGGCTTCGTCTACGTTCGCCGCGAGCTGATCACGTCGCTTGAGCCACACGATGTAGGGTGGGCGTGTATGAAAAGCACGACCGACTACACGCGACTCACCGATTACGAGTTCGACTTCTTCGACGACGCGCGCCGGTTTGAGGTGGTGACGTTGTCGTATCATGATTTCGCCGTCGCCAACGCCGGCACCGCGCTGTTGCTCGAGCTCGGCGTGGCCAGCGTCGGCGCGCACCTCGAGGCGCTTGGCGGCCGCGTGGTGGAGTGGGCGCAGTCCCGACCCGATGTGCGCCTCGTGACGCCAGCCTCATCGCGTCATCGCGCCGGTGTCGTGTCGTTCGCCCCGACGGCACTCGACGAGATGGCCGCGCGCCTCAAGCGGGCCCACGTGACCTTCACTGTGCGTGAGGGTGCCATTCGTTTGTCTCCACATTGCTACAACACGATGGACGAGATCGACCGCGTGCTGGCGCTGCTCGAGCGCTGATGGCGTGACATTGCGAGCCCGTTTGGGCACGCAATGTTCCGGCAGGACTGGAACTCCGGATGGAAGCTGTCATGTTTAAAAGGCAGGTTTCTCTTGCTCGCGGATGTCACGCCACTCCCAGGTTCCACCCCGCATGGCTCTCGCGGCGCGCTCCATTACGGAAGCGCTGCGAGTGTTCGCCCGCCAAGACGGAGGCGAAGGGCTTCGCCACGCCCCGTCGCCTCGGCTACGCTCGGCGCAAGACGAACTGCTGGCGGTTGTTGACCAGCAGACCGTGACGGCAGAGCCCGCCTGGAAGGCGGTGCTGGTGTACGACCCCGCGAGCATGCTGCTCGACACGCTGCGCTTCGATGTGAGCAACGAAGAGTGGCAGCCGTTCGCACACGCGCGCGACGATGAAGCGCGGTCGGTGCTCCGCATCGGCGCCATTCGCGGCGGCGTGCTCGTCGCCCTCGCCGCGGCCGAACGTCCCGAAGGCCGGTTGTCACGTTTGCGAGTGCTCGTCTCGCCCGCGTTCCGTCAGATTGGGCTCGGCCATTTGGTGCTGCACCGCGCCGTGCGCGCGCTCCTGCACGAAGGCCTGCTCCCGTACGCGCGCCTGGCGACGACCGAACTGGCCCCGCGCGCCCTCGCGCGAGCCGTGGGGTTCGTGAGTCTGCGGCCGTCGCATCTTTCGTTCGGGTTGAGCCCGGCGTAGCGGTAGGTCCGGAGCGATTGGTGACTGCGGTGGCTGCGCGCCTGCCATCTGTCGTTGCTGCCGTCTGCGTACTCGGCGAGATGCGGCGGGATCACGCCGAGACGGCGGACGGCAGGGTGCTAGACGGCAGGGGCGGAGTATGGCCGCCGTTGCTGCGCGCCTGCTATCTGTCGTGCGTACTCGGCGTGATGCGGCGTGATGCGGCGGGATCGCGCCGAGACGGCGGACGGCAGGGTTCTAGACGGCAGGGGCGGAGTATGGCCGCCGTTGCTGCGCTCCTGCCATCTGTGGTTGCTGCCGTCTGCGTACTCGGCGCGATACCGCGGGATCACGCCGAGACGGGCAGACGGCAGCCACCCAGACGGCAGGGGCGCAGTAACGCCCGCTATCCGACGTGCACCAACCCGAAATCGCGCTGTCCCTTTTTGATGAGCAGGTGACGGCCGGCGAGCAGTGCGTCGTGCCCTACCATCGCGGTCTGCACCTTGGCGCCGTTCACGCTGATCCCGCCTTGCTCGAGCAATCGCTTCGCCGCGCCGCGTGAGGCGGCGATGTTGAGTAGCACGAGGCAGTGCAGCACGTCGATGCCGTCGCCCACCGGCGTCTCTGGTGCCGTGTATTCGGCAAACGGGATTTCGTTGCGCAACGCCCCAATGGCCGCTTCCGACAACGCCCGCGGATCGCCCTTCTCGAAGAGCAGGGCCGACACTTCCTGTGCCACGCGTGCGGCGTCGGCGCTGTGCACGCGCGCGGTCACGTCGGCGGCAAGGGCACGCTGTGCGGCACGACGTTCGGGCGCGCTGCGAACCTGCTCGTCGAGCGCGGTGATTTCTTCGAGAGACAGCAGCGTGTAGAAGCGCAGGTAGCGCGACACGTCGCGATCATCGGCGCCCATCCAGAACTGGTAGAACTTGTAGGGCGACGTGCGCTCGGGGTCGAGCCACACTGACCCACCGCCCGTGCTCTTGCCGAACTTGGTGCCGTCGGCGTTGGTGATGAGCGGGAAGGTGAGCGCGTGCGCGTCGGTCCCCTTCGACTTGCGAATGAGTTCGAGGCCCGCGGTGATATTACCCCACTGATCGCTACCGCCCATCTGCAGCGTCACGCCTTCGCGCCGGTTGAGCTCGAGGTAGTCGTATGCCTGCAGCAGCATGTAGGTGAACTCGGTGTACGAAATGCCGTTCTCGAGGCGGCTCTTCACCGAGTCCTTCGCCATCATGTAATTCACCGAGAAATGCTTGCCGGTATCCCGCAAGAACTCGATGAGTCCGAGACCACCGAGCCAATCCAGGTTGTTCACCAGCTTCGCGGCGTTGGGGCCTTCGAAGTCGAGAAACTTGGCCAGCTGCAGGCGAATTGCCTCGGCGTTCGCCGCGATCGTGTCGAGATCCTGCAGGTTGCGCTCACTGCTGCGCCCGCTCGGATCACCGATCATGCCCGTGCCGCCACCCACCAGCGCAATCGGCCGGTGGCCGGCGCGCTGGAGATGCACGAGCCCCATGATGGGGATGAGATTCCCCACGTGCAGGCTCGACGCGGTGGGATCGAAGCCCACGTAGGCGGAGACCGGCCCCGCCGCGAGGGCGGCCGGAAGGTCTTCGGTGTGTTGGCTGAGCAGCTCGCGCCAGGCGAGTTCTGCGAGTGGGGCGGCTGAGTTGGTGATCGCGGACATCTTCGAAAGATAAGCGACCGCCCCAGCGGTACCGATCCCCTCGCTGAGGTGTACCTTCCTCCCTGCCATGGCATTCTTTTCCGTCCTTTCGCGCCGCCCCTGGCTGGGGTGGCTCCTGGTCCTCGGCCTGTTCGGCGGCGCAATCGGCGCCGGCGGCCTCGTTGGCGCATGGGCCGTCATCTGCCGCGACGGGCGTTGCCCCTCGATTGCATCGCTCGAGCAGTATGTGCCCCGCCAGACCTCCAAGGTGTATGCCGCTGACGGCCGCTTCATTACGGAGCTGGGGCTCGAGCGGCGCACGCTCATTACGCTCAAGGACATCCCCAAGCCGGTCCGCGACGCCGTCATCCTGACCGAAGACAAGCGCTTCTACAGTCACCACGGCATCGATTACTTCCGCATTTTCGGCGCGCTGGCCCGCAACGTCCGCGCCGGCAGCTACGTGCAGGGGTTCTCGACGATCACCATGCAGTTGGCGCGCAATGTCTTTTCCGACCGCATTTCGCGCGAAAAGACGCTGCTGCGCAAGCTCAAGGAAGCGCGCGTGGCCAGCGCCATCGAAAAGCGCTACAGCAAGGACAAGATCCTCGAGCTGTATCTCAATCAGGTGTACCTCGGCAACGGCGCGTACGGCGTCGAGACGGCCTCGCAGCGCTACTTCGGCAAGAGCGTGCGCGATGTGACGGTGGCGGAGGCCGCCGTGCTCGCCGGGCTGCTCAAGGGCCCGGAGCGCTACAATCCGCGCCGCTTCGCCGACCGCGCCATCTTGCGGCGCAACACCGTGCTCGAACTCATGCGTCGCGGTGGAGCCATCACCAACGAAGACGCGTCGCTCGCCAAGTCGTATCCGTTGCAGCTGGCCGAACGCACCGAGTCCGGTGATGTCGCGCCGTATTTCGTGGAGTGGGTCCGGCAGGAGCTGGAGCAGCACTTCGGCAAGCGGTTGTACGACGAAGGCCTCAAGGTGTACACCACGCTCGACGTGGACATGCAGACGGCCGCCGAACGCGCTCTGGAAAATCAGCTGCAGGCGATCGAAGGGGGACGGCATGGTGCCTACAAGCACATGACGTACGAAGCGTATCTCGCGCGCAGCGCCGAGGGCGGCGAGACGGGCGCCGCCAACTCGCCTTACCTGCAGGGCTCGTTCGTCGCGATCGACCCGCGGACCGGCGCGGTGCGCGCCCTGGTGGGTGGTCGTGACTACGGCGACAGCAAGTTCAATCGCGCCACGCAGGCGCTGCGTCAGCCGGGCTCGACCTTCAAGCCCATCGTGTACGCTGCGGCCGTGCACGAAGGGTTTTCACCGGCGCAGGTCGTGGACGACTCGCCCATTTCGCTCGATCAGCTGAGCGGAGAAGCGTGGACACCACAGAACTACGACATGAAGTTCATGGGCAGCATGCCCATGCGGAAAGCGCTCTACCAGTCGCGTAACCTCGCGGCGATTCGCACCGGCTTGGCCGTCGGCGCCGACGCGGTGATCACGATGGCGCGCCGCTTCGGCATCACGACGCCCATTCCGCCGTACCCGTCGGTGTTCATCGGGTCTGCCGACACGTACCCCGTGCAGATGATCGGGGCGTACAGCGTGTTCGCGAACCTTGGTTTGCGCACCACGCCGCACAGCATCTCGAAGGTGGAGAATGCCGACGGCAAGGTCGTTTGGAAGCCTGATCTCGTGCGCGAAGCAGTGCTGTCGCCCGAAGAATCGTGGCTGATGGTGAACATGATGAAAGACGTGGTCATTCGTGGCACCGGTGCGCGCATCTGGAGTTCAGGGTTCCGCATCCCTGCGGGCGGCAAGACGGGCACGACGAATGACGGCGCCGACGTCTGGTTCATTGGCTATACCGCCGACCTCGTAGCCGGCGTGTGGATGGGTTTTGACAAGCCACAGAAGATCAAGGCGAATGCGCAGGGTGGTGAGCTCGCGACGCCTGCGTGGACGGCGTTCATGACCGAGGTCTATCGCCGCAAGCCGCAGCCGCCCGACTGGCCGCGCCCCGACGGGGTGATCGTGCGCGAGATCGACGCGCTCACCGGGCGCCTGCCAAATGCGAGCTGCACCAGCGCACTGGTCACCGAGTTCTTTGTGCAGGGCTACGAGCCTACACGCACCTGTACCGACGACCCGGGGCCGTCGCCTTTCTCGCTCGATAGTGCACGCGCGCTGGTGAAGAAGGACACGTCGAACCCGTTCCGCCTGCCGCCGGTCTGACGCTGGTGAGCGCGACGCAAACGCTCTACACCGCCGACTGGGTGCTGCCGATATCCGGTGCACCCATCGAGCACGGCGCGGTACTCGTGCGTGGTGATCGCATTGCGTGGGTCGGTGCCGCTTCGCAATGCGCCATGCACACGCAGGCCGATACCCAGGTCGAGGCGCTCGGCGCGTGTGCGCTCATGCCGGGGTTGGTGAACGCCCACTCGCACCTCGAACTCACGGGGCTGCGCGGCTTTCTCGAGGGGCTCGACTTCCGCGAGTGGCTGCGCACTCTCACGATCGTGCGGCGTGACCTGCTGAGCGATGCAGATTTGCTCGACGCCTCGCGCGCCGGCATCGCCGAGGCGCTCTCTCACGGCATTACCACCCTCGCCGACTGCACCGACTCGGCCATGCCCCTCACCGCCATGCACGAGATGGGGGTGCGCGGTATTGGCTACGTAGAAGTCTTCGGTCCCGATCCGTCGCAGCGCGACGAATCGCTCGCGCGACTGCAGCAGCGGGTGTCGGCGTTGCGACGCCTGGATACCACGCTGGTACGGACGGGCGTTTCGCCGCACGCGCCGTATACCGTGTCGGCTCCACTGTTTCGAGCGACGGCCGAATACGCGCGCGCCGAGTCGCTGCCGATGGCGGTGCATGTGGCGGAAAGCGCCGCCGAAACGGCGTTCGTTCGCGACGGCGCCGGGCCATTCGCGGAACGGTTACGTGAGCGCGGGATTGCGGTTGCTGCGCAGGCACGCTCGCCCATTGCCCTGCTGGAGGAGACCGGGGTGTTGGCGGCGCAGCCGCTGCTCATCCACGTCATTCGCGCCGATGACGAAGACTTTGCGCGCGTGGCGCACCACGGCGCGACGATTGTGCATTGCCCCATCTCCAACGCGAAGCTGGGGCACGGCGTGGCACCGCTCGACCGCATGTTGGCGCACGGCATCGCCACCGGGCTCGGCTCCGATTCGGTGGCGAGCAACGACCGCATGCATCTGCTCGACGAGGCCCGCATGGCCACGCTGCTGCACGCAGTTCGCTCCGGCAGTCCGGACTCACTTACGGCGCATGACGCGCTCGTGCTCGCCACGCATGGCGGTGCGCGCGCGCTCGGACTTGGGGACGAAGTGGGCACGCTCGAGGCCGGCAAGGCCGCCGATCTGGTGGCCTTTCCGTTACATGCGAGTGCCGTGCAGCCCGTGCACGACCCGGCGGTGGCGCTTGTGCACGCGCTCGCCGGTGGTGCGGTCGCGAGTCTGGTGATGGTGGCTGGGCAGCTATTGGTGAAAGGCGGCGTGCTTCGTCATGCCACCGGCGAATGGGATGCGCGGCAGCGTGTGACAGCGACTCGCCTGAGGGAGTGGCGGCGGCACAGCACCGTGTGATATGCTTCGGTATGCGTACCCGCGACGAACTGGCCGTTTTCAGGAGTTGCAGTCCCCGCAGAAGCTGCGGGCGGCCCGTCGTCTTCACGAGGGTCGCGTACCACTGAGCCATATCACATCCCCGCTTGCTGCCGGTCGTTGCTTCTCGACGACGCAGCCGCGGGGATTTGCTTTTGCCCAGTGTTGCGCGCGCGTCGGTCCACGACTCAGCGGAGGGTAGGGCGTGATTGCCGGATGTCTCGCACTGAATGCGTCGTACGAACCACTCACCATGGTGCCGCTTCGGCGTGCGCTGCGACTGGTCATTGACGGAAAGGCCGAGATCGTCGAGGCCGACCATCACACGCCGGTCCGCTCAGAGCGGCAGGCGTTCCCGCGCCCGGCGGTCATCCGCCTGCGGAGCTACGTGCACGTCCCGCGGCGATTCCGCCGACAGGTGACGAACACGTTCCTCTTTGCGCGCGACGATTACCAGTGCCAGTACTGCGGCCGTCGCTCCAACGAACTCAAGCCGCGCGAGTCGCTCACGCGCGACCACCTCATTCCCATGTCGCGCGGCGGCACGAACGAGTGGGCCAACGTGGTGACTGCCTGCAGCAGCTGCAACACGAAGAAGGCCAACCGCATGCCGAGCGAAATCGGCATGCAGCCGCTGCACAAGCCAGTCGAGCCGCACTTCGTGCACCTGTCGTGGGCCGTGCGACGCCTCACGCCCATTCAGGCGCAATACATCCGGACCTTCTACGGCGAAGAGACGCTGCGGGAACTGGAGAAGATCGAGGGGACCTCGCTCGCGGTGTAGCGGTCAGGCCCGAGTGGTGAGAGCCAGAACGAGAGGCCGGAATCGAGAGCTGAGTCTTTGATAGGAGTGAGAGTCGAGCAACGCAGAAGCGAGCAGTGAGTCTGGCTGCTCGCTTCTGCGTTGCTCGACTCTCACTCCTATCAACAACTCGACTCTCAACTCTCATATTCTGAAATCTCGAGTCCGATTCTCCAGTCTCGAGTCTCCAGTCTCGAGTATTCAGAACGTCATCGTCGGGCTTCGCGCTTCCAGCTGCCGCACTTCTCCTCCCAGAATTCGCGACGCGAGTGTGCGTACGCCGCGTGTAAGCGCTGAGGCCGGGCTGCGTTTGCCCTTTACTGCGGGCCTGGCTTCACCGCGCAGCCACCGTTCCACTTCGTCGAGGTCCGTGACCTCGAGCGTCTGCAGTTCGGCCTGTACGAGCACATAGCCCTTCTGGCCGCGCTTGGGCGTGGGCAGCGCCGGCAGATATGCCAGTTCGCTCGCGGCGCGCGCATCGGCGAAACGCAGGTAGCTGCCAAGCGACATGACACGATCGCCGACGACGCGCGCGACTTCGTAGCTCTTTTCCACCACGTTGTACTGTAAGATGACGTCCCACTCGGCGCGCCCGCGCACGTCGTCGAAGTAGCGGCCCACCGTCCAGATTTCCGCACGGATGTGCAGCCGCGCGGGAAATCCGTTGCGCAACAGTTCGTCGAATTGCCGTTCCTCGAGCACGTTGCGCACGGCCACCAGCGGCGGAAACGATTGCGGCGTGACACGGATATCGATCTCCGGGCTCGACTGTGCCACGGCCACCGCGCTGCTGCTCACGACGAGCAGCAACGCGATGGCGATCGACTGCAGCAGGCGCAGTCCCGAAGCGAAGGAGGAGCTCACGCGTAGCGGAGACTAGAACCGTCGGCCGAGGCGGACATAGACGTTGGGCGACAGGCCGCTCTGCGACACCGCCTGCGCGACATACACCCCGAAGTCACCGAAGTCGAAGCCGCCGCCGATGTCGGTACGCCACGTGCCGAAGTCGGGCACCCGGTTTCTGCCGAAGCGGAGCGGGTCGGCCGCAACGTCTGCGGCACTGCGCGTCCCGCTCGCCCGGTTCACCAGCCAGCCGCGTCCGGAGTTGGCGAATACCACCCAGGTGCCGTCGGCACGGCCGCGACCGAACTGCCAGCGGCGGTCACCTTCGTCGTCATCGCCGAACAGTCCGAAGCGGAAGTCGCCCTTCCACTCCACCTGCAGCAGTGCCATGCGTTCGCACTGCGCGGGGCGTCCCAGCGACACGTAAAACGCTTCATCGCCGGTGGCGCAGGTACCGATATCGTTGGTGCCCAATGAGCGACGGAAGTCGAAGCCCGGCAGCGCATCGATGCCGCTCACCGACAGCCGACGCTGCACCGGCAACGCGTCACCATGCATCCATCCGCCAAACGCCGCACGCACGTTGAGCTGGGCATTGGGCCCGAGCCGGTTGTATCGACGCAGGTCGAAGAAGGCGCGGCCGTAGCTGACGGCAGCCGGAGCCAGGCCGATTCGCGCGAGACCATCCGGACGACCGAGGCCCGCGGTGAGCGGCGCCAGTTCGAGCGCGTCGCTGTTCCCGCGCTCGTACTCACCGCGCAGATACCACCCCGACAACGGATTCCGCGGATTGGTGCGCGTGTCGAGCGTGCCACTTACGGTGAGCAGCCGCATGACGCCCTGATCGCCCTGGGGATTGGGGCGCAATGCAATGTCGTCGTTCAGGCGGAATACATCGCGCGCACGACGCGAATTCCAGCGCTCCTCGCCATACGAGACCTTCAGTTCGTGACCCCGACCCGCAAAGAGCGAGATGTAGCCCTGCGTGCCGTGCCGTTCCCAGTAGTCGCGATAGTCGCGTGAGAAGAGCAGGGTCGCGAGGCCGACTTCTCCGTCGGATAGCTGCCATCGCTCCATGGCATCCACTTCGTCGAACAACCGGGCGCCAACCGCGAAACCGGCTTTGTCGCCCTGCTTTACTTCGAAAAGCGCGCGATGACCGAGGTTCTCGTCGTTCCACACGAGCCGGTCGCCTGTACGGAAGATCCCGAACAGCTCGGCGCGAACGCGCGTGTTGCCGCTGCGCGTGCGAAAGCGCGGCCCCACGTAAATGGGGAGCCCCTCGACACGGTTGTACGTATGCGCCGTGGTCACGAAGAGCTGGCTCTGCGTGCCTCCCTCATCTTCGTCGGTCACCCACTGCGAAAAGCGGGAGAGCAAATCGGTGTTGGCCACCAGCGTGTCGCCGGATTCCTCGTAGCGATACCGCGCACTCCACACGCGGATCTCTCCCACCACATTGGGGCGCTCGGGGGCGTCGAGTGTACCGCCCAGGACCGTAAGCCCTTTTTCCAGTCGCGCCTCGGCGGCGAGAAACGCATCGCCGTTGAGCACGACGACATCGCCGGTCACCACACCAGCCAGGCGCGCGTTGCCATTGAGAATGGCGAGATCGCCGCGCACAGTGTCGGTGGCCGCCAGCGCAAAATCGCCCCGCACCCGGCGCGTCGTGCGCGCGTTGAAGAGATGCGTGACCTCGAGCGCGACGTCGCGCGGGACGCCGCCCAGACGACGCTCGCGTTGCGCCTGTGCCTGCGCGTCGCGTGCGGAGATCGTGCCGAGGCTGCTGAGCAGTACGAGGCCCAGTGCCACTCGACCACGTACAGCGCGAACATGACCTGCTGCGGTCATGGAATTCATCATCCGGGACTCCGGCAAAGGTTCGCACCCCGGGAAGGCAGGTCGTGTACCATCGCGATCTGGATCACCAATTCAGGCGGGCCGGAATGAGATCGTGTCACGGGTGCGAGAGGGAATATGTTCATTCCTGGCGACCGGCGCCGTGCGCCGAGGGGCGGGTGTACGCGATGTGTGGCTGCACAGAATTGAGGACAGGTGTGTGTCCGACTGCGACGGAGCGTCACCACGGGACATCTGAACCCGCCGAATGGTTTGAACGAACTATTCGCCGGCCGACGCCAGCCCCAATCGACGCATACGGCGGTACAGATTGGGGCGATCGGTTTGCAGGCGTCGTGCGGCTTCGGCCACATTGCCGTCGCTGTGGGTGAGGGCGGCCGAAATGAGTTGCCGTTCGTAGCGGTCGAGCGCGTCGCTGAGCGGCAGCCCGTCGAGGCTCTCGGCCGTCGGGGAGGTCGCCGCCGCCGATGTGCCATTCGCGCCGTGCCCGGCCTCGGGAAGGACCTGCGCCACGTCTGCGCGTGAGACTTCGCTGCCGGCGTGCAGAATGGCGAGCCGCTCGACGACATTCGCGAGTTCGCGCACGTTCCCGGGCCAGCGATAGGCACTGAGTGCGACCAGCGCATCGGCGTGCCACGTCACCTGCGGCCGGCCGGTTCGCGTGCGATGGCGCGCCGAGAAGTGGCGCACGAGCGCGGGGAGATCTCCGGGGCGATCGCGCAGCGGCGGGAGCTGCATGGGGATGACGTTGAGCCGGAAGAAGAGGTCTTCACGGAACGAACCATCGGCCACGGCCTTGGAGAGATCCTTGTTGGTAGCGGCGAGAATACGCACGTCGATCTTTATGGGCTTCCCGCCGCCCACACGTTCGATTTCACGCGCTTCGATGGCGCGCAACAGCTTGGCCTGGGCTTCGGCGCCCAGGTCACCGACTTCGTCGAGGAAGAGGGTGCCGGTATGCGCGAGTTCGAAACGGCCAATGCGACGTTCGGTCGCGCCCGTGAACGCGCCGCGTTCGTGGCCGAACATTTCACTTTCGACGAGATCGCGCGGAATGGCGGCGCAGTTGACGCGCACGAACGGCTTGTCGCGTCGCGGACTGGACTCGTGCAGCGCTGCGGCGACGAGCTCCTTGCCGGTGCCCGATTCGCCCGTCACGAGTACGCGGGCATCGGTGGGGCCGATGCGGGCGATCATGGCACGCACGCCGCGCATCGAGGGCGCGTCGCCCACCATTTCGCCCGAGATGCCGAGGTCTTCGCGCAACGCGGCGGCGGTACGGCGCGCCTGGCGCAACTCGAAGGCCGACGCGAGGGCGAGCAACACGCCTTCGGGGGTGAGCGGCTTTTCGAGAAAGGTGAAGGCGCCAAGTTTGGTGGCGCGTACGGCATCGGTGAGCGCGGCGCGGCCGCTCATCATGACGACCGGCACGTCGGGGCGTCGCTCGCGCAGCTTTTCGAGTAAGCCCAAGCCGTCGAGCGTGCCGGGCATCATGAGATCGACGAGGGCGATGTCGGGTTCGAGCGTTTCCGCGAGGGCGAGCCCGGTGGTGCCGTCGGCCGCGTCGCGTACGTCATAGCCTTCGGCGCTCAGCAACGCGCCGACCATCCGCCGGATGTTCGGTTCGTCGTCGACGATGAGCACGCTGGGCATGACGGCTTACGACCGGTTGGTGGAGACGGGGACACCCTGCGGCACTTCGACCGGCACCTGCATTGGACGTTCGGCGAGCAGCCGGTTGGTGAAGCGCTGCCCTTCAGCCACGCGCTCCATTTCGACGGCGACGGTATCGACGTTGCGCTCGAGCGTTTCGATGCGTTCGCGCAAGCGTGCTTCGAGCGCGGCGCTTTCCGCGTTCGACACGTTCTTGCGATTGAGCCAGCGAATGACGGCGCGCGAGATGGGCCACCAGATGAGCAGGATCGAGAGCGTGGCAGGTATGGCCCAGGCAATCTGCGTCGCCTCGCGCGGAATGAAATCGCGCACGGGGAACGCCTGCGAGGTGCCGCTCTGCGTGAGCGTGATGACGCCGTCCTTCATCGACACGCTGACAGGCTCGCCGTCTTCGTTGTTGAACACGATGGGGCGTTCCCCGGGCGGTAGCGGCGCGGTGGCCGGTTCGCCGGCGCGCTCGACGGCGCGCTGTGCGTCTTCAATGGCGTTCTGGATTTGCTTGTCGGCTTTCTCTCGAGCCTGATCGGCAAGCGCGCGGGCCTGATCCGCCGCGGCACGGGCCTGTTCGGCAGCGGCGCGATTCAACTCGGCGGATGTGCGCGCATCACTGCCGGGCTGTGCGGGCGAAAAGTGAAAGCGCATCGTCAGGGAGATCTGCGGCGTCATCGTACGCGTTCCATTTCAGCCGGCGCGCGATCGGCCAGCAGTTTGGTGGTGAATCGCTGTCCTTCACTGATGCGCTCGACTTCGACGGCCACCGATTCGATGGCCTGCTCGATGGCCGCGAGGCGCTGTTCGACGAGGACTTGCTGCTGGAGGTCTGCGCGCTTTTCGAAGCGACGCGCCCAGGCTTTCACGATGGGGGTGAGGAGTGAGGTAACGGCGATCGTGCCGAAGATGATGCCCATCATGTCGACGAGGCCGTCGGGGAGCTGCTTGCGCGAAACCGCCCGTGCGGCGTCGCTGGCGATCGCTTGCCCGGAGGTGGCGCCCGTGGTGCGCACCTGCCCATCGGACGTCACCTCGATACGCCGTTCGGTGCCATCCTCTTCACGAATGCGGATAACCTTTCCGCCTTTCGTGCTCTGCACCTCGACCACTGGCGAACCCTCTTGCATCATCGCTCCCGTTCTCCCGCCGTTACCGGCAGTCGCATCGTCATCGTGGTACCGCGCCCGGGTTCACTCTCCACGTCCATCGTACCGCGATGCGCCTGCAGGGTTTGCAGCGCAATGGCGAGTCCCAGCCCGGTTCCGCCGGGTTTGGTGGTCACATACGGGTCGAAGATACGTGCGAGGGTGTCCGGGGCGATGCCACACCCGGTATCCCGTACGGAGATGACCACCCAATTGGTGTCAGCATTGGGCGACGAGTTTTGCCCCGCGGGCGCCGGTGCCCGTTCCCCGGTCACGCGGACGGTGATCTGCCCCGAGGTGGGGCAGGCGTCGGCGGCGTTGATGAGCACGTTGGTGACCGCCCGTACGAGCGGTTCGTGGTACCCCGTGATGAGGGGGAGCCCGTCGTCGCAGCGGAGGTCGAGGGTGAGCCGGTCGGGGATGGTGCTCCGCGAGACACGCGTGACCAGCTCGGCCACATCGATCTCGGCGGCGGCGCCATCGGGGAGGCGGCCGAACTGGGCGAAGCTCTTGGCCATGACTTCGAGGCGCGTGGCCTCCTCCGCGAGGACCTCAACAGTGTCACGGAGCTCCTCGGGGGCGCCGCGGCGGAGGCGGTCGACGGCGAAGCGGATGGGGGTAAGCGGGTTCTTGAGTTCGTGGGCGAAGCGTCGCGCTGACTCGCGAAAGGCTTCGGCGCGCTCGGCCTCGAGGGCCCGGCGGCGCCCCGACTCCAGTTCCGTCGCCATGGTGCGCATGCCGCTGCGGAGCACCTCGAATTCGGGGGCGCCTCGCCGGTCGGCGTGGGGCGGAATGCTCCGCCCGCTGCGAATGAGCCCGGTCCATCCCACCAGTTCATCGAGCGGGCGACTGAGCTGGCGGCTGAGGTGGCCGGCCACGCGGGAGGCGCCCACGGCCACGAGGACGATGACCAGCACGGCCCCCACCGCCACCAGGCGCATGGAGCGGTTGGTGACGAAGTCGAAGCGCCGAGCGAGCTGCGCGGAGGCGACGAGTTCTGCCTGATGGCGTTCGAGCGACGCCCGCTGTTCGGGGGTGAGCGGGGCGGCGGCGACGATGCGATACGTCTCGTCACCACTCTGGGCGATGCGCTCCCAGGCCGACCCGGCGGAAAAGAGCGTCAGGGTTCGCGCAGCCGCGCCGACCCAGACGAGGGTGACGGCAACGGTGGGGACGAGGGCGAAGAGCAGCAGCATGGCGAACAGGCGTGTCCGGAATGGCGCCTGCGCGGCCCCGCGGGGCGCGGGATCGACGTTCTGATCGTCGGCGGCCCCCGGTTTCTGGCCGGTCAACTTCCGCATCTCGTTCATAGTCCATAATTTACGTGGCTGTACCCGATCCCGCGTCCCGTTTGTACGGAGTGAGATGGCAAGCTCGTGGTCCCTGGCCCCTTTGATTGCGCAGCGCGTGCAGGAACATCCTGACCGTGCGCTCGCGACCACCGGGGAACGGACATGGTCATACCGGCAGGTGGACGCAGACGCGTCCTCCCTGGCGGCAGCCTTCTCCGAACTGGGGCTCGGTGCCGGCGATCGCATCGCGGTGAATTTGCCAACCGGCGTGGAGTGGATCATCACCACGCTGGCCGCCGCGAAGCTGGGGGCCGTGCTGGTCCCTGTCAGTCCGTTGCTGGGCGTGCACGATTTGCGCTATCAGCTGCGGCACGCCGAAGCGAGCGCCGTGGTCACCATCGAACGATGGAACGGCGTCGATTTCCTGCAGCGTTTTGAGGAGCTGTTGGGCGACCTTCCCGACCTGCAATACGTCGTGACGGTCGGCGAAGAAGATCTGTGGTACGACGATCGCATCTTCCAGTTCGAAGATCTGGTCTCGAGCGGTGCCAGCAAACCGGCGCCGCCACACACCGACGAGGACGATGCGCGCGATCTCGCCGTCGTCTACACGTCGGGCACGATGGGCAAACCGAAAGGGGTGCAGCTCTCGCACCGGGCCCTCGTGGAGAACGCCGTCCGAACTGCGCAGGCCCTCGAACTGTCTCCCGAGGACCGCGTGCTGACGGCCGTGCCGTTCAGTGCCGTGTTCGGCTTCAGTGCCATGGTGGGTACCATGGCCAGCGGCGCGACACTCGTACTGCAGCCCGCCTTCGAGGCGGCGGCGGCGCTGGCGCTGATCGCCAGCACCGGGGTGACCGTGTTGCACGGGGTGCCCACGCAGTACCACCTCCTCATGCGTGAGGAGTCGTTCGACCCGTCGCGACTCCGTTCGCTGCGCACCGGTCTGATGGCCGGCAGTGCGGTGGGCGAAGCGCTCGTGCGCAAAGTGCGTCGCTGGTGCGATGTGCTCGTGGCGTACGGGCTCACCGAGACGGGGGCCGTGGTCACGATCACGCGCTTCAGCGACAGCGAAGCCACCCGCCGCGACTCGGTGGGGACCGCGATGCCCGGTATCGAAGTGATGGCCATGGACGTGTTGTCCGGCCAGTTGCATGGGCCCGAAGCCGTCGGCGAACTCGCCGTGCGCGGGCCCAACCTCATGCGGGGCTATCTCCGCATGCCGGCGGAGACTGCCAAGGTCCATACGCCGGACGGTTTCTTTCTCACCGGTGATCTCGGAATCATCGACGAAGACGGAACCGTGAGGATCCTCGGACGTCGCCAGGAAACGATCTCGCGCGGGGGCATCCAGCTCTATCCGCGTGAACTCGAAGATCGCCTGCGCGCACATCCCGCGGTGGACGATGTCTGCGTGATCGGGGTTCCCCATGACGTCATGGGCGAACTGGTCTGCGCGTGCATCGTGGCAGTGGAAGGGGCTGTGATCACCGGTGACGAAATCAAACGATTCGCCCGGGACATGATGGCAGCCGACAAGGTTCCCGACCTCGTCCGCTTCTTCGATACGTTCCCCATGACGGGGAGCGGCAAGGTGCGACGGCGAGAGCTCGCGCGGTCTATCGCGCTGAGTGCGAACACCATGAGCGCATCGGCGCTCCACGCGAACGCGCTCGATCACCCAGTGTTGTATCCAGGCTAGTTTCTACATGAGTCGTCATCCGTCACGGTCAGGCGCATCGTCGCCGTCCCGCGCCATTGCGCCTTTCCACCGCGGCCCGTCATCGGTCGCCCCCATGGCCCCGATGTCCCAACCCAATGTTGCGCCGCCGGCGCACGCGCCCAACGCGGCGCTGCTCATCGACTTCGACAACGTCACGATGGGCATCCGCTCCGACCTGCAGGAGGAGCTCAAGAACCTCCTCTCGTCGGACATCGTCAAGGGCAAGGTCGCGGTGCGCCGCGCCTACGCCGACTGGCGTCGCTATCCGCAGTACATCGTGCCGCTCACCGAAGCGTCCATCGATCTCATCTTCGCGCCGGCCTACGGCTCGTCGAAGAAGAACGCGACCGACATCCGTCTCGCGATCGATGCCCTCGAACTCGTCTTCACGCGTCCCGAGATCGGCACCTTCGTGCTGCTCAGCGGTGACTCCGACTTCTCGAGCATGGTCATCAAGCTCAAGGAGTACGGCAAGTACGTGATCGGCGTCGGCATCCGCGAGTCGTCGAGCGATCTGCTCGTGATGAACTGCGACGAGTACTACTCGTACAACGCGCTCGCCGGCCTCACGAAGAACGGCGAAGACGAAAGCACGCGCTGGGATCCGTGGGAGTTGGTCACCGAGTCCGTCTCGCGCATGAAGCGCAACGGCGACGTGATGCGCTCCGACCGTCTCAAGCAGGTGATGCAGGAGATCGATTCGTCGTTCGACGAAAAGAATCTCGGCCACCCGAAGTTCTCGCGTTTCGTGCAGGAAGCGCAGCAGCGCGGCCTGCTCAAGGTCACGAAGCTCGAGAGCGGCCAGCTCGAAGTCGACATGCCGGAAGGCGTGGTGCTGGCGGCTGCCGCGCCGGCTGCCGCCGCCGTTGAAGGCGAAACCCGTGAAGCGCGCGAAGATCGCGAGCGTCGTGGCCGTCGCGGTCGTCGTGGCCGTGGTCGTGACCGGTTCGATCGTGATCGTGAGCCGCGTGACGGCGACGCGACCGACGCCGAGCCGACCGAGGCGCAGGCCGAGGTGCCGCTCGACGAGACGGCCGAAATTCCGATGCCGGCCGCAGAGCCGATCGATCCGCTCGCGATCATCCAGTCGGTGGGCATCCGCCCGTTGCCGACGGACATCGTCGATGGCTCGGCGGACGCGTCGGCCGAAGGTGCTGACGCGACGGAGTCGCGTGGTGAGCGCGATCGCGGCCGTCGTGGCCGTGGCCGCGGGCGTGACCGGTTCCGTGAGCGTCATGAGGCGCGTGCGGCGGCGGCTGACGCCACCGACGGTGCCGAGCGTACGGCCGAGGTGTCGCGTCCCGACGTGGCGCCCGCGTTCCAGAGCGCCGAGGTGGCCGACACGATTGGCCGCAGCGGCGAACGGCTCACGCGCAGCGACGCGTTCGATCTGGTGCGCAAGGCCGTGGAGTCGCTCGTGAAGGGTGACGAGGTCACCAGCGCGAGCGCGACGCGTCAGCGCGCGTTCGAACTGTTGGGCCGTGACAGCGAGTCGCTGGCGTCGCGCATGTTCGAGCGCATTCTGCAGGACTCGCACGATGCGAACATGATCGACCTCCGTCGTCGTGGCGACGATTGGGAAGTCGCGCGCGCCGCGGACGCGGCGAGCATCGTCGAGCAGCTCAAGGCGGTGGACGACCAGCAGAAGGCCGACGCGAAGGCGGCGCAGGCGCTGCTCCCCGCCGCCCCGCGCGGCATGGGCGCGCGTGGCATTGGCGGTCGCGGCAAGGGCCCGGGGGCGCCGCCGCCGGACCTCCTGATGTTCGGCGTGGTGGGCGCGCGTCCGGCGACGCCGGCGAGCAACGGGGCGGCGGTCGTGGCTCCGGTCGTGGTCGAGGCGCCGGTGCCGACGCCGGCTCCTGCGTCGGTTGCGGCTCCGGTCGCGGTCGAGGCTGTGCCGGCACCGGCGAAGAAGGGGGCGAAGGCGGCGCCTACCGCGAAGAAGGCACCGGCGGCCAAGAAGGCTGCGCCAGCGGCCAAGAAGGCCCCGCCAGCGGCCAAGAAGGCGCCGGCGAAGGCTCCGACCAAGGTCGCGGCCAAGAAGGGGCCGGCACCGGCCAAGAAGGCGGTGAAGGCGCCGGCCAAGAAGGCGGCGAAGAAGCGGTAAGGGAGAGCGGGGAGACCAGTCGGTCTCCCCGCTTT
>JAIXTI010000185.1 GCA_027484025.1 bacterium | reverse complement strand
CCGGCCCGGGCATGCCAGTGGACGTTGACCCCAAGCCGTTGGCTGTGCGGTGCCGGCTTGCCTGCAGCTTTGCGCGCCGCCGCGGCTCGACGATGCCATACACCGCCACAAACGACGCGGCCTGGCGGCGCATTGGCGCAGCGAGGGCGTGGGGTTGGGGCGGGTGCAGGATGAGCAAGGGAGAGGGGGGGGGGGTAGGGAGAGGCGGGGGGTAGGGGGGCTGCACACGCGCAAGGCTTGCCAGGGGCGCGCCATTGCAGGCTACGCCTGCCCGCTGCGTGCTGCCACTCCCGCATGCGCGGCCGGCCATGCACCCCCCCACCTGCAGGCCCATCAGCCCCCAGGTCCACCATGTCGCGGCGCGCCTGATCTTGTCACTCCACAGCTGCTCCTGCGGGGGTGAGGGCGAGGGGGCGGGTGAACGCGGGGCTCAGCGGCGAGACCTCGGCCGGGGCGCTGCGGCGGGCGGCGTGGGTGCTCGACCAGCCGGCCTCGCTCGTCGTGCTCGAAGTGGGGGCCAACGACGGGCTCCGCGGGGTCGACCCGGATACGACGTACGCGAACATCGTGAAGCTGGTGGAGACGGTGCGGCGGACGCGTCCTGAGGCGAAGGTGGCGTTGGTGCAGATGGAGGCGCCGCCCAACTTCGGGAAGGACTACACGACGCGCTTTCACGCGACCTACGTGCGGGCGGCGGAGACGACCGGCGTGCCGCTGTGGCCGTTCCTGCTGGATCGGGTGGCGGGGGTGTCGCGGCTCAATCAGGGAGATGGAATCCACCCCAACGAGGAGGGTTCCAAGGTCGTGGCGGCGACGGTGTGGGCAGCCATGGAGCCGGCACTGCGGGCATTTGCCAATCCCTGAGACGGGGTCACTTCCAGCGAGCGATCAGGTCGGTTACGTTTTGAGGCTGTACCGGATTTGTGGGTGGCCGCGGCGTCGTATTTGGGCGCCGGCCCCGGCAGATCCCTCGCGCAGTTCCGCGTTCTTTCCCTGCTTGCAGGTGTCGTGAATATGGCTTTCTCCGCTACGCAGATCCGTCGTGGTATGGTGCTCGTCTTCGAAGGCGATCCGTGCCGAGTCGTCGAATTCCGTCACCATACGCCGGGTAACCTCCGCGCGATGGTGCAGGCGAAGCTCAAGAACCTGCGCACTGGTTCGAACTTCGAGCATCGTTTCCGGGCGGCCGACACGATCGTGAAGGCGGACATGGAAACGCACGAGCTCGAGTTCATGTACCAGGGTGGTGATTCGTACCACTTCATGAACGCGGAGAACTACGACCAGATCGAGCTCGACGAAGAAGCGCTCGGCGATTCGGCGCCCTGGATGCAGTCGGGGTTGAAGATTCTGGCCGAGTACTACAACGGCCGTCCCATCGGCATTCAGCTGCCGAATTCGATGGTGTTCGAGATCGTGGATACGGCGCCGGTCGTGCGCGGGGCTACGAAGACGGCCTCGTCGAAGCCGGCGAAGCTGGAGAACGGTGTCGTGGTGAACGTGCCGGAATTCGTGGAGCAGGGAACGCGCGTGCGCGTGAACCCGAACACGGGTGAGTACCTCGATCGCGCGAAGGACTGAAAAAAGAACGAGGTCGCCACTTGAAATCGGTGTTCTGACCGGTTACCCTTGGCGTCTCCCGAGTAACTCCGCACCGAATTTCAGTGCGGCGGCAGGGAGAAACAAACGCGGTTCTCGATCGTTACCCGTTTGTGCATGGTGGCCGTAGCTCAATCGGTTAGAGCACCGGATTGTGGTTCCGGGGGTTGCGGGTTCAATTCCCGTCGGTCACCCTGAGTCGCACTGGCGAGCAGCGATGGTGTCGCCGCTCTCCGGAGGTCCGTAGCTCAATTGGTAGAGCACCGGTCTCCAAAACCGGCGGTTGGGGGTTCGATTCCCTCCGGGCCTGCTGTCTGCGGTACGAGCCGCTGTCTTTCCCGGCGGCTCGATCTGGAAGAGGAGCGATCACGAACAGTGATCGCGACAGGAAATGGAAGTTCCGCCGTCGGCAGTCGCCGAAGGCGACTGTCGACGGCGGTATCGTCTAGGGGACTAGGACACAGCCCTCTCAAGGCTGGAACACGGGTTCGAATCCCGTTACCGCTATGGGTGTGTTTTCGTAGGTGTAGTAGCAGGGCAGTGGTTCCAACGGCTCCATCGTCTATCGGTTAGGACACGACCCTTTCAAGGTTGAGAGACGGGTTCGATTCCCGTTGGAGCTATCGTTCGGAATGCAGGTGCAGGTGTTGTTGGGGGCGTAGCTCAGTTTGGTTAGAGCACTCGACTGTCACTCGAGAGGTCGCGGGTTCGAGCCCCGTCGCTCCCGTTGTCGTGCGGAAGTTTGGGATGCAGGTGTAGGTGGAGTCTCCGCACAGACACCGCTGGTACAAGCAGGATGCAGGTGCAGTGCGCCCTCGTGGTGGAATTGGTAGACACGCTACTTTGAGGTGGTAGTGCTTAACGGCGTCACGGTTCGAGTCCGTGCGAGGGCACTGTTTACCGCTGGATAGCAGGACACGGCACCTCACCGTGATTTCGACCGCCACAGTAGCTCAGTGGTAGAGCACCCGATTCGTAATCGGGCGGTCATCGGTTCAATCCCGATCTGTGGCTCTTGTTTCAGAGCAGATGGTTACGCAACACAAGAACGGCCCCCGAATTTCGGGGGCCGTTTTGCGTTCCGGTCATGCCCATCAGGTCCCGCGACGACCGCCGTTCTTCGACTTGGTCGGCGCCGCCTGCTTCTGGCGCGGGTCAGGCACGTAGGCCTGCTCTCCCGACGCGATAGGCTTTCCACCGGCCACCGGTTTCTTGCGGGAAAAATCCGGAACCGCTCCGGTCTTGAGCTTCTTCATGCATGCCTCCAAGGGCAGGGTGTCTCTTCGTGTTGTCCGAAAGATACCCCGGCGCGTGCACGAGGGTCACTCGGGGAAAGGGACATCCTCCAAACCCGGGCCCGCGGCCACGTGGTTCGTCACGCCGGTGTCTTTCGCCGTGGCGCGCGCCGCTGAGCCCTGTGGCCAGGCAATGCGGCTCAATGCACACTCCGACAAGGCGAGCGCGGGAATGGGCGCCTGCTGCGAAATCGTGGTGAGCTGCAGCATGAGCCGCACATGCTCGTGTTGCCCCGCCAGCTTCGCGGTGTCGTCGCGATGGCTTACGAATTCGCTGGCCTCGAGCGCTTTGTCGATGGACTGCCAACGGCGCAGCAACTTCACCGCGGTGCCTTTGCCCACGTTGCGCACGCCGGGAATGTCGTCCCCCTCTTCACCGCACAGCGCCTTGAACGCAGGCAAGTTCACCGGGGCCACGCCAAAGCGGGCGAGTACGTCGGCTTCGGTCCACGTCTTGATGCGTGCGCCGTTGGTGCCTTTCCCCACGCCCACGTACGTCGCCACCTCCACGCCCTCCGACACGAACTGCAACAGATCGGAATCGTTCGACAGTACCGTCACGCGCGCCTCATCGCGAAAGCGCGCCATGATCGTCGCCACGCAATCGTCGCCCTCGAACGTGTCGACGCTGATGCTCGTCATGCCCGTCGCTTCCACCCCCTCGCGAATGGGCGCAATGCGCGCGCGCATCGACCCCGTGCGACGATGCTTGTACTGGGCATACAGCGCGTGACGAAAGGTGGGACCGTCGTGGTCCCACGCCGCCACCAGATGCGTGGCGCCAATGTCGAGCGCCGCACCGCGCGCCATCTGACACCAGAGGCGCACGCCGTTCACCACGTCACCGGCCGCGACATGGGCGGCGCGACCGGCCAACGATTGGGCATCCACGACGAGCAGGTGCGGGAGAGTCATGCCGCAATCTAGCCGTCATGTCGCAGATCGTCCCGGAGCGCTTAT
>JAIXTI010000182.1 GCA_027484025.1 bacterium | reverse complement strand
GTATGGTTGGCCACCATATCGAGGATGACCTTGATCCCCTGCGCGTGTGCTTCGTCGACGAGCGACTTGAACTCCTGCATCGTGCCGAGGTGTTCGTCGACGGCGTAGAGCTCGGTCGCGCCATACCCGTGATAACCGGTCGTGGGCTGCTTGTCGTACACCTCGAGCGTGTCGACCCCGTCGTTATTGTCGTAGCGGGGGTTCATCCAGATCGCGGTGATACCCAGCTGCTTGAGATACGGCAGCTGTTTGCGCACGCCGGCCAGATCACCGCCGTGATAGAAGCGTCCCTTGCTGCGGTCGAGAATGGCCGGTGACTTCGCAGAGCGATCGTTGCTGCTGTCCCCGTTCGCGAAGCGGTCGGGCATGAGCAAGTACACGACGTCGTTGACGCCGAAACCCTGAAAGCGCCCGAGTGTCGGCAGTTGCGCCGATATCGTGAACGGTGCCTGTACACTCCCGCGCGAAGTACGCAACGTGAGCGGATAGCTCCCCGCCTTCGTGCTCGGCGCAATACGCACATCGACGAACGCATACGTGCCCTGCGCATTCACCGAGACTTGGCCGCACGCCAAGCGCGGGCACTCCACGCGCGCACCCGCCAGATGTTGGCCGCGAATGAGTACGCGTACCGGATTGATCGAGTGATTGGCCCACCAGTTGGGCGGCTCCACCTTCTCCACCGTCGGCGCCTGCGCGCCGAGTGAAACTGCCGGCGCAACGGCCATGGCCAGCCTCGCCGCCCACGCGCGCAACGTCACGGCACCCATATCAGGCCGTCTCCGCCGGCACCTGCACGCGCAACACGAGCAACGCCGCGAGCGCCATGAACGCACCACCGGCAACGACCGCCGCCATGCGGTTGTTGTCGAGCATCGTATTCATCACCCACCCGAAGCCCAGTGACGCCACGATCTCGGGGATGACGATGAAGAAGTTGAACAACCCCATGTACACCCCGATGCGATGCTTGGGGAGCGACGTGGACAACATGACGTACGGCATGGAGATCGTGCTCGCCCAGGCAATACCAACACCCACCATGGACAGCAGCAAGAGATTCGGTGACGTGATGATCGAAACGCTGCCCAACCCTGCCGCACCGGCCAGCAGGCAGAGCATGTGCGTCGTTCGTGGCCCGAAGCGCTTGGACAGATGCGGCAGGAAGAACGAGAAGAGGAAGGTGACGGCGGAGTATGCGCCGAAGCAAACCCCACCCCACTCGACACCCTGTTGATAGCGCGGGTCACTCGTGTCAGTGGCACCGAAAATGTTGGTCGCCACCGCCGTGCCGAAGTACAGCCACATGCAGAACAGACCGAGCCATGTGCATACCTGCACCAGCGCGAGCTGCTTCATGGTCGTCGGCATTTCCTTCGCCGCCGACACGATATCGCGAAGCCCCGCCGCGAAGCCTGCCGTGGCCGCCTTTTCACGTTCGAATGCCGCAAGATCCTCCGGCGGTTTCTCCTTCGTGGTGAAGACGGTATACATCACCGCGCCGAAGAACGCGAAGGCCCCGACATAGAACGACAGGCGCACGGTGGTGGGAATGGTCCCGGGCGCACTCGCAGCCACACCGAACCAGTTCGTCAGCATCCACGGCATCGCCGACGCGATCACCGCACCAAGACCGATGAACAGCGACTGCATGGCGAATCCGCGCGTACGCTCGTTGGCCGGCAACAGGTCGGCCACGAAGGCGCGGAACGGCTCCATCGACACGTTGATCGACGCGTCCAGAATCCAGAGTAGGCCGGCCGCCATCCACAGGGCGCTGCTGTTGGGCATCGCCAACAACGCCAGCGAACTGAGCACGGCGCCGATCATGAAGAACGGACGGCGGCGTCCCCACCGCGGCGACCATGTGCGGTCACTCAGATGACCGATGATCGGCTGTACGATGAGCCCCGTGAGCGGAGCCGCCAGCCAAAGCATGGGGATCTCGTCGGGCTTGGCCCCAAGGTATTCGTAGATGGCGCTCATGTTCGCCATCTGCAGTCCCCAGCCGAACTGAATGCCCAGGAACCCGAAACTCATGTTCCAGATCGCCCAGAAGTTGGTCGGGGCGCTGCTTGTACGCGTCGCCGAAACGGCGGCCGACCCCGCGGCAGTTGCGCTCATCGTTCGTAGGTGGTCGTGAGCGCATGCAGCCGCTCGGTGAGTTGCGGCGCGAGCTGCGCCCACGTGAAGCGGAACCCCCAATTCCCAGCCTGTCGACCCGGCAAGTTCATGCGTGCATCGCTGCCAACGCCCAGTACATCCTGGAGCGGGATGAGCACGGTGTTGGCTACTGACGCCAGCGTGGCCCGGATCAGCACCCAATGCATCTCCGTGCCGTCGGTGTTGAGATAGCGACGCGCAAAGTCCTTCTCGCGTGCCACCGCATCAGCGGCGCGGGTGGAGTCACCTTCGCCGGTCGATTGCCACCAGCCCATGGTGGTGTCGTTGTCGTGCGTGCCGGTGTACACCACCAGGTCACGGTCGTATCGGTGCGGAATGAAGTTCGAATCCTGCCCGTCGAAGGCGAACTGGAGAATCGCCATACCCGGATAGTGGAACTGCTCACGCAGCGCTTCGACTTCCGGGGTGATGAGACCGAGGTTCTCCGCCACGATCGGCATGGGGCCGAGCGCGTTGGTGAGTGCCTCGAACAACGACGCGCCCGGTCCCTTCACCCAGCGACCATGCACGGCGGTTGGTGCATCACCCGCAATCTCCCAATACGCTTCGAATCCTCGAAAGTGATCGAGGCGCACCAGATCGAACTGCTGCAGACTCGCCCGCATACGGGCAATCCACCACGCATAACCGTCTTGCTGCATGCGTTCCCAATCGTACAGCGGGTTGCCCCACAGCTGCCCGGTCTCGCTGAAGTAATCGGGCGGCACGCCGGCCTGCACTTTGAGCGTGCCGTCGGGGTGCAGCAGAAACTGCGAGGGATTGGCCCACACATCGGCGGAGTCGTGCGCGACATAAATGGGCACGTCGCCCATGAGCTTGATGCCGCGCGACCGGCACGCGTGCCGCAGTTGCGCATACTGCTCATAGAAGACGAACTGCTGCTTGTACAGTCGCTCGATATCCACGGCAAGCCGCACGCGCCACGCGTCGAGCGCCGCCGCATCGCGTTGTGCGGCACCCGCCTCCCACTGCGGCCACGCGATGCCGCCGTGCGCCTGCTTGAGCGCCATGAACAGGGCGTAGTCGGGGAGCCAATGCTGCTGTTCCGAAACGAACCGCTGCACTGCGCTGTCATACGGCAACGTATCGAGCCATGCCGCGAGCGCGGCGTGCTTGGCAGGAATAACCGTGCCGAAGTCGACGAGGTGATCGTTGCCACCATTCGACGAGGTACCGTGGAACCCCGGCACGTGAATGAGCAACGGGTTGCCGGCGAACGCCGAAAAGCATTGATACGGCGAGTCACCGTAGCCGGTGGGCCCCAGTGGCAACACCTGCCAGATTTTCATGCCGGCGTCGGCGAGCCACTGCACGAACCGGTGCGCATCGGGACCGAAGTCGCCAATGCCGCCAGCGCTCGGAAGTGATGTAGGGTGCAGCAGGACACCGGCGGCGCGAGGGAACAACATGCGGGTGGTGATAGAGGGAAACAGAGCGCTGGGGAGCGTATGACGGAGAAAACCAGCTGTCGCTACCTGCGGGGATACGTCATTGCGGAAGGCGGGCCCACACATACTGCACGGCGAGATCGGTCGTGCTCCACAACTGGACATCACCGCCGCTGCCGTACCGCACGGCCTGCGGACGTCCATTGGGGAATTCGTAGCTCCACAACTCGCTGCGAAAGCCCGACGCCGACACGGCATCGCGGACGCGCAAGGCGGCGTTGCGCAGAAGCTCCGCGCCCGCTGCATCTTGCGTCATCAACGGCAAATGACTGGCCACGCCGAGCAGAAAGAGATTCACTTCGCGCCCCCACACGACGCGGGGGCCATGATACGCATCATCGGCAAACGCCTTCCATACCGCCGGTGTCGCATACGCATCGTTCGCCACCACGGCACCGACCGCCGGCACCAACAGGCCCTCCGGATAGTCGCGGGCAAAGAGGGAGACATCGCGCAGCAGGGCATCGCGTCCACGCCCGCTCACCTGTGCGGTCTCCATCAGCCCGTCGAGAAAAATCCGCGTGGCCGGATCGCTGTTGGCGACGCCGATGCGCTGCCCCGCGGCATCGAGCGCGACCGCCAGGAATTCGATGCCATCACCACTGGGTGGGAAGGCGCGCCAGTATGTACGGTCGGCGTCAGGGAGTGCACGCACGCGAGCGGCCACGCGGGCCTGCACCTCCGCGGGCGTCAGTCGGACGACAAACTCGGCAAGGGCGCCCTGCCATGTTCGAATGGCGGCGGTAAGTGCCGTCGTGTCGCCTACGTAGCGCGACAGCGTCGCACTCCG
>JAIXTI010000225.1 GCA_027484025.1 bacterium | reverse complement strand
GGCCCGACCACGCTGCGCGCCGAGCTGCGCTGGCCAAGCGTGGTGGCGGTTGCGGTGCTGCCGGTGGAGGCGAGGACGGCTTGTCCCTGAAGGCGCAGTGGACGCCTCAAATGACGCCTCAGGGCAATAAATTGAAGTTCGCAGTCGCGGACGATACGGAAGCGAAAGGAGCCACTTCCCTGAATGACGTCTTGATTTCGATCGGCTCGCCGTTTTCAACCTGCAGCGTAATCAAGCCGTTGTCCATGGTGAGCTTCACAGTCGCAGATACATTCAAAGGCAGCCACTCGATGAATTGGACAGACTGCTCCCGCCCGTCCTTCAGGATCCTGTATCCAGCTGCCAGTCGAGAGTCGCCAACCGAGTTACGCACGAGAACGAACTGAATGCTGTTCTTTCGATCTTCGCCCTCCTGAAACCCCAGGTAAGCGCCACTTGGCCACGCATTCGTTCCTCGAAACTCCGTAAGCTGGATATTCGCCGTCAGGATTGCCTTCGCCTCAGGGGGGCCAAGCGTCTTGGCCTTGAATTGCCCAGACTCAGCAGAGAGAGACAATGGCGCACCATCGCTCGCCAGAGGACACAGGCAAATCACCGCCAGAAAAACCTTCAGCACTCGCATCTTTCGTCCCTGCAGTTGAGAAGATGCCCCCGTTCCGAGCGACCCTCAGCCACCCGTGCCACGAGGTCGACTAAGACAAATCGATCACAGGATGCAGCGGTCACGGGTGGCACCTCATGGGGAAACTTTACCGGCAGCCAATTCCAACAGAGTCGCATTTGCACGCGCAGCGACCACGGAGCTGACGTCCGTCCGAAGAATCGCGAGCACGTCCAATCGGGTGGATTCACGTGCAACGACCTTTCGAAACTGGGGCTTGCTCGCCGCGGGCGAAAGCAGGGCCGCGATCGCCGTAAACGGCGCATCGGGATTGGAACACAACGCTACGGCTGCACCAAACGCCGGACGACTGTCTCGTCCACCATGGAGATGGGGCAAGAGCGCAGTCGACAGTCGCTGAAAAAGCGCTGGCGGCGAATCAGCCCTCTTCGCAATCGACTCGGCTATCTGCTGATCGGTATAGGTCTCCAGCACCGCCGGCAGGATGCGATCCAGCGCACCAGGCGGCGTCTTCGGATTCTGTGCGACGGCCAGTCGCACAAATGCGTACTCGGAGCTGATCAGTCGCTCCAGCTCTTCGGTTGGCGTGTCGGCTGACCCTGCGGCATCAAGCTGATCCCGCGGCCCGGTGTATTTGCGCATCGAAAATGCCCAGGAAATGAGGGGGACATGCCGCTTCCAGCTCAACGTCACGGCAGGGCGGGAAGGTCGGCGGCGGGGCGGCAGGCGTCGAAGCGGTAGATGTACTGATTGACCACGTCGCGAACTTCGGGCTCCTGGGTCGCCGTGTAGCCGAGGGCGGATTTTCGTCTTCATTCCTTCGACTCCTCGGTCCCCGCCACCCGACCGGGTCGCGACAGCCGTCGATCATCCCGCCGCATCGACTGCATTGAACAGCGTTGGCGACGGATTCGCAGCAACTCAGCCAAACAGGTCGCGCTGCTGGGGCGGCGGTATGCGCAGGCCCGGGAATACCGGCAACGCTGGCAGTTCGGGGAGTTCCTCGCGCAGGAAGCCATAAAGGCGGGCCGCCAGCTGCGGGGCGTGGCGGTCGTCGGGCGTGTGGGTGAAGACGTGCGGCTCGCGGCCCTCGCGCAGCCAGCCCGCGATGCGGCGGGCCCAGACGCGCAGTTCCGGGTCGGCGGCGTCCAGGCGGTTCAGGCCGACGAAGCGCAGGAAGGGCTTGCGGCCGAGCGCCTGCGTGCGCAGCGGCAGTACCGGCTTCTTGCGGCGCGCTTCGGCGGTGCTGGCATCGGCCGCGGACGCGTCCGGCGATAGCGCGTGGATCACTCGGGTGTCGAACAGGGCGCGTTCGCAGCGGAAGTGCTGCAGGACCTCGTCCAGGCGCGCTTCGGCGTCCGGATTGCGGTACCAGCCCGGATGACGAACCTCGACGGCGACGTCGAACTCGCGCGGGAACCACGGCAGCGTGCGTTCCAGATCAGGCAGGTGCTCGGGTGCGAAGCGCGGCCCGAGTTGCAGCAGGTACGGCCCGAGCCGCTCGCCCAGCGGCGCCATCCGGGCGAGAAACTCGTTCAAGCCGATGGCGACGTCGCGCAGCTGGGCCTCGTGGCTCAACGCCTTCGGCACCTTGAAGCAGATCCGCAAGGACGCCGGGGCTTCGGCTGCCCAGCGGCGCACGGTGTCGGCTGGCGGCAGCGCGTAGAAGCTGGCGCTGCCCTCGACCGTGCCGAAGACCTCGGCGTACTGGCCGAGCCACTGTTCGCGGCGCGACTCGACGGTGTAGAGGCTGCCGCGCCAGTCGGCGCAGGCCCAGACCGGGCAGCCCAACCGCAGCTGCCCGGTCACGCCGGATGCCGCCACCTCAGCCTCGCTGCTGCTGCAGGGCGGCGATGCGGTCGTCCAGCGTCGGATGGGTGCGGAACAGGCCGGCCAGACCGTGCGAGATCGGGCCTGAGATCCCGAAAGCCTGCGACTCCTTCGGCAGCGAGCTGATGCCCTCGTTGCCCTGCAGCCGCCGCAACGCTGCGACCATCTTCTGGGTGCCGGCCAATCGCGCACCGCCGACGTCAGCGCGGAACTCGCGCTGCCGCGAGAACCACATCGCGATGATGCTGGCGAGGATGCCGAACAGGATTTCGAAGACGATCGAGCAGACGAAGTACGCGATGCCGGGGCCGCCACTGTCATCGCGACGCAAGTAGCCGTCGACCACCTGCGCGAGCATCCGCGAGATGAACACGACGAAGGTGTTCAGCACGCCCTGGATCAGCGCCATGGTCACCATATCGCCGTTGGCGACGTGGCTGACCTCGTGGGCGAGCACCGCCTCGACCTCGTCGGCATTCATCTGCTGCATCAAGCCGGTCGATACCGCGACCAGCGCGCTGTTGCGGCTGGCGCCGGT
>JAIXTI010000025.1 GCA_027484025.1 bacterium | reverse complement strand
CGTCAGCCGGTCGTGCTGCTCATGATCGACATGGACAAGCTCAAGATGGTGAACGACATGTATGGTCACCAATCGGGCGACGTGGCGATTCAGAACTTGGGCAAGGCGCTGTCGCGCACCTTCCTGCGTCAGAGCGACGTGCTGTGCCGGTTGGGCGGCGACGAGTTTGCGGCCATTCTGCACAACACCGATTGGAAGATGGCGCAGACGTTGGCGAAGCGGCTGCAGGAGCAGCTGTCGGCAATGCCGGCCCCGCATCCGAGCATGGAGTTCTCGGTCGGCGCGTCGATCGGTGTGGCGCAGCTCGAGATCCACGAGGAAGTCGAGGAGTGGGTGGCGCGCGCGGACAAGGCGCTCTACAAGGCCAAGCAAAACGGCCGCGAGCGCGTGTGCGTGGCGGACAGTTTGCTGACTCGGACGGCGTAACGGCGCGCGTTGATGGGGATGCGAAAGCGGGCCTGGTCTATACGACCGGGCCCGCTTTCCCGTGTGAGGCCTTTCGTCACACAGGGAGCAGCGTGGTTGCCACGCCACAGTTGATGTCAACCGCGTGCTACATGTTGTAGGCGCAGAAAAAAGCCAAAATGCATGATCTCTGCTTAATGCGCTAACGCGTTGTCCTGGAGTTGTTTACGGCATGAAGCAGGCGTCATAATTGAATTGCTGAGTAGCAATATATGGCACGTATATTGATGTACCGCAGGGTATCGGTAGGCTATACACAATCAACGCGGTGACTTTGTTATGAGAAAGCATCTTCTGGCTCTTGTACTGGCGGCAATCGTGCCGTTGTCCGGGGCTGAGGCCCAATCTTGCGCCTCCGCAACGGTCATGACGTCATTCACCGGATACCAAGGCTGCACCGGTGCAACCGCGTGGGTCGGACCTGGCGGGCAGTTCACGAGCTGGCTAAACAGCACTTTTGCTGCCGGTTCTTCTTGGACGTGGAGCGAGAGCGACAAGTCGGATTCACCAGGAAACGGAGCTTTCACGAGCAATCCGGGAACGACAAGCGGCACTCTGACCTTCGATTCGCCAGGCCTAAGTGGGTGGAACGCCATCGCGATCAAGGGAAGCACCACGGTGAGCATCTACGTTTACAACTGGGCAACCACGCAGACGTCGCTCCCTTTCAACACCATCGGCTCGGCAACGAACAACGGTGGCAATGCACAAAACCTGTCGCATGCAGAGCTTTATCGCGGCAAGACCGGAGGCACACCCGTTCCGGAGCCGTCCACGTACGCGCTCCTTGCAGCGGGAATGCTCGGCTTGGGCTTTGTTGCTCGTCGCCGTCGCCAAGCCTGATTCCGACGGTCGTGGGGCTGGGAACTCAGAACTGCTACTGAAGACTGAGACTTCCGCCAAACAAGACAAACTCCCCTCAGCAGCCGAGATCTCGGCCGCCGCGGGGAGTTTGTCGTTCGTGGTGACAGCTTCCGGTGTTCAGGTCGGCGCTCGCGTTCAGCTCTTCCGGCCCGGCGTCGCCGCCCGCAGCGCATTCAGAATCACCGCCACATCAATCACCTCCTGAATGAGCGCGCCGGCCACCGGCGTCAGCATGCCGGCTGCTGCAAAGCCCATCCCCACCAGCGACAGCCCCAGTCCCACCGCAATCGATTGCCGCGCAATCATGAGCGCGCGACGCCCAATCCGCACCGCTTCGGGAATGCGCGACGGATCGTCGATGAGCAGCACCACGTCGGCCGCTTCGGCCACCACGCCGCCGCCGTGGCCGGCAAGCGCAATGCCCACCGTCGCCGTCGACAGTGCCGGCGCGTCGTTGGTGCCATCGCCTACCATGAGCACCCGGTGCCCCGCCTTCTCGAGCGCGGCCACCCGCGCCACCTTGTCCTGCGCTGAGAGCTCACCCGCGTATTCGGTGATGCCCACGGCCTCGGCCACCGCCTGCACGTTCGCGCGCTTGTCCCCCGACAACAGCTGCACCCCGGTAAAGCCCAGCGCACGCAGGTCGGCGAACATCGGCGCCAACTCCGGGCGCATTTCGTCGGCAAACTCGAAGCGCGCAACCTCGCCTGCTTCCGTCCCCACATAGGCGCGCAGTCCGCTCGCGTCACGCTCCATCTCGGCCAGTACGCCCGCCGCGACCGGCGCCACACGCAGCAGCGCTTCACGCACATAGTCCGGCGCGCCCACGAACACCGCCTCGCCGCCCACACGCCCCGTGATGCCGTGCCCCGCCGTCTCCTGCAGATCGGCGGCCATGACGAGTGGTGCGCCACGCGACTCGGCCTCGGCCACGAGCACGCGCGCCAGCAAATGTCCAGACCCCTGTTCGACCGCCGCAGCTTTCCCCAACAACTCCAACGACACCACGTCCCCCACGCCGACAATAGCCGACACCCGCGGCTTTCCCACTGTCAGCGTACCCGTCTTGTCGAACACCGCGGTGTCGGCCTTGGCGAGCCCCTCCAACGCCCCGCCATGACGCACAATGATGGCTCTCTTGGCCGCGCGGTTGATCCCACCAATGATCGCCACGGGCGCCGCGAGAATGAGCGGGCAGGGAGTCGCGACTACCAGCACCGCCAGCACGCGTGACCACTCGCCGGAGATCATCCACGCTGCCCCACACGCCGCCAACGTGAGCGGCGTGAACCACACCGCCCACCGGTCGGCGGTACGCTGCAGCGGACTCTTCGAGGCCTGTGCACTGCGCACCAGCTCCACGATGCGTGCGTACTGGCTTTCCTGCGACCGCCGTTCAGCGCGCATCGTGAGCGCGCCTTCCTGGTTGACGCTCCCCGAGTACACACGCAAGCCCGCCGACGCGCGCACCGGCACCGGCTCACCGGTGAGTCTCGAGGTATCCACATGCGACGCGCCATCAATGACGACGCCGTCTGCGGGGACGAGTTCGCCTGGACGAACCAGCAGTTCGTCCCCAGGCACGATGGCGTCGGCATCGATGTCGGCGACACGACCGCCACTTACACGATGCGCTGTGCGGGGCGCATCAGCCTCCAGGGCCGACACGGCATTCGACGCGCGCGCCACCGCGTACGCATCGAGCGCTTCACCGCCCGTTTGCATGAGTACCACCACAAGACCTGCCAATGGCTGCCCCAGCAGTAACGCACCGACAATCGCGAGCATGGCGACCACATCCGCCGCGAACTCGCCGCGCAGCATCCCACGAAGCGTGCGCCAAGCGACCGGTAAACCGGTGAGCAGCAGACCCAGCAGCCAGCCGCGATCGCGCCACACATCAGGCACGCCAAGCAATGGCGCCACGAACCCCGCGATCAGCAAGGCTAGCGTGACGATCGGAAGTGGGGAGATTGGAAAGGGCAAAGCGGATATTCTCATGTGAGAAAACTGCATCGTGCGCAACGATTGCGCCGCAGTGTGCGACGAAGCCCTCGGGGCATGCGCGGCGTCGGCCATGTACCCATGCGATGGGCAACGCTCATTTGCAATAGGGATATCACCGGCGTCGACCTTTCCGATTAGTTTGGTCGAGTATGCCAGACACGCACTCACACGCCGCGCTTGCTGCGATCGTCGACATCTCGGCCGATGCGATCATCGCGCTCGACGACAGCTTCCGCATTGTCCGCTTCAATCGCGGGGCGGAGCAGATCTTCCATTGGACGGAAGCCGAGATGCTCGGCCAGCCGCTCGACCGTCTGCTTCCCATGGCCACGCGCGCGGTGCACCGCGGCCATATGCGGACCTTCGCCGAAGGGGCGAGTGATGCGCGGACCATGGCGCACCGCCGGCCCATTGCGGGACTGCGCAAGAATGGCGAAACGTTTCCCGCCGAAGCCTCCATTGCGCGAGTCACGATGGACGGTGACCGCACGTTCATGGTCACGCTGCGTGACGTGAGTGAACGCGTGAAGGGCGAGGAACGGCAGAGGTTGCTCGCCACCGCCGGCTGGGTGCTCGCGGCTTCGCTCGACGTGGAGTCGACCATGGCGACCATCGCGGAACTGCCAGTGCCGTTGCTTGGCGAGTGGAGCTTGCTGGAGCTGCTCACCCCCGATGGTGCGATGCGCCGTGCGGCGGCCACGCACCTCGATCCACACCGCCACGAAGACACGGCCGCGTTGCTCTCCAAAGTGGCGGAGCCGTTGGAGCTCGAGCCCACCGCGGCGAGCAGTGCGCGGGTCGCACACGAAGCGGAGGCACAGCGTCTCACCGACATCAGCGCGTGGCTCAACGCCAACTTTCACGACACCGCATCGCGTCAGCGCGCGCAGTCGCTTGGGGCCAGCGCGGTACTGCTGGTGCCGCTGCGCGCCGGTGGTCGGGCCATTGGGGCGTTGCACTTGGTTCGCACGCGTCCGGGGGCGGTACACTCGCTCGAAGAGCAGCAGGTGGCCGACCAGTTTGCCGGCCTCGCCGCGCTTGCACTGGAAAACGCACGGCTCTATCAGCAGTCGCGTAGTGCGGTCCGGGAGCGCGACGAAATGCTCGCCATCGTGTCGCACGATCTGCGCAATCCGGTCAATGCGATCGTGATGCTCACCGGTGCGGTGCTCAAGCGCGATACGCCGGCCGCCGTAGCCGACGAGGAGATCGCGCCCATGTTGCGCGACGAGGTCGAAGCGGTGCGCGCGGCGGCCCGTCAGGCCGACGGCCTCATTCAGGACTTGCAGGACGTGTCGCGCATCTCTGCGGGACGACTGCGTGTCGAGCGGCGGCGTGTGCCGGCGAGTGACTTCCTCAAGGAGTGCGCCGATATGTTCGAGCCGGTGATGGAAGATGCCGCGCTCCGATTTGTCCGTCGCATCGATGACAATCTGCCGGTAGTTCTCGGCGATCAGCATCGGCTCACGCAAGTGCTCTCAAACCTGCTGGGCAATGCGGTGCGCTTCACCCCGCACGGCGGAGAAATCGTCTTGACCGCGTCGCAATTGGAAGACGTCGTACGCATCAGTGTGCGTGACAGCGGCCCCGGCGTGGCGCCCGACGACGTGCCGCGCCTCTTCGAGCGCTACTGGCAGGCGCCGCGTCTGTTGCGCGCAGGTTCAGGCCTTGGTCTCTACATCGCCAAGGGCATCGTTGAAGCGCATGACGGCGAAATCGGCGTGGACTCGGAAGTCGGGAAGGGCGCTGAGTTCTGGTTTACCCTGCCGCTCTAGTACGCGCCGCGCGGCGCACCGCTATCCGAACAACCGGGCGCGCGCAGCGTCCTTGAGCGCCACCACGGCGGGGTGGGCGAGCTTGCGTTCGGCCGAAATCGCATAGAACTGTTCGCGCACATCGGGCAGTCGACCCACGACTCGCACGTGGTACGCCCGACGAATCTGCGCCTCTACCACCGTGGGCGCGGCGAAGAGTCCCATCCCTTCCTGCCCGAACACCTGCAGCAGCGCCACGTCTTCGGCTTCGCACACAATACTGGGGCGCACGTCGTTGGCCACGAACCACGCGTCGAGTGATCGGCGCATGGTCGTGTTGTTCGTCGGCATGATGAACGGGGCGCCGTCGAGCGACTGCGGAAAACGCCGGCGGTACTTGGTACTCAGTGCTTCCGTGGCAAACACGGTCACGCCACATTCACCGAGCAGGTGATTGTAGAGCGTAATGGGAATGGACGGCGATGCTGGCGTATCGGCGAGCACAACGTCGAGCGCGTGCACGGCCAGGTCGGCCACCAGACGTTCCGTCTTGTCGATCCGGCAGGTGAGATGCAGTCCCGGTACCGCGTCGAGCGCCGGGCGAAGCAGGCGCCACGTAGTGAGCTTTGGCAACGAGTCGGAAATGCCCACAACGAGTCGCGCCGGAATTCGTGCGTCGCCTCGCGTGAGCGCCTCCGTGAGTTCACGTCCCGTCCGGAACATTTCGTCGGCGTAGTGAAAGACGAGATGCCCCGTATCGGTGAGTACGAGGTTCCGGCCGCGTCGCTCGAAGAGCGACGCATCCAGAGACCGTTCGAGCAGCTTGAGCTGGGTGCTGATGGTGGGTTGCGTGAGATTCAACACCACCGTGGCCTTGGCAATGCTCCCCTCGCGCGCGACAACCCAGAAGTACAACAGGTGCTGATAGTTGAGCGTGTTGAGGGAGAGCGGGCTCATACCTTGACCGGCATGACGCGGCCGGTGTCCAGGTCGTACACGCCGCCCGCAATGACGAGCGTGCCGGCCTTCACCCGCTTCGCAATCACGGGCGAGGCTTCCTTGAGGATCTCCGCCTGCAGTTCGACGTTGCGCGTGATGGCCTTGTTCAAGTCGCCATTGCTTTCCTTGGCTGCGCGACGAATGTGCTGATACAGCGTCGAGATCTGTCCCGGGACGTCGTTGCCGGCCATCGTCGCCGATACGGCGCCGCACTTGGTGTGCCCAAGCACGTAGAGCACCTGCGCGCCGAGCACTTCGGTCCCGAACTCGAGCGAGCCAATGATGGCTGGGTCTGCGACGTTGCCCGCGATGCGGGTGACGAACACGTCGCCGAAGCCCTGATCGAAGACGATCTCGACCGGCACACGCGAGTCGGCGCAGCCAAGGAACGCCGCAAACGGCTTCTGTCCGGCCGCCACTTCCTTGAGGCGCGCCATATTGCGGTTGGGCGCCATGACTTCACCCTTCACGAAGCGCGAGTTGCCGTCGTATAACGCGGCGAGCGCGGCGGCCGGGTCACGATACACGTCGGGGTGCATCGGCATGGCGGAGGCTTCCGTGGGCAACAGGGTGCTCATGGCGGTTCCGAACAGTGCGCCGGCGCCAATCGCGGCGGTGCGCTGCAGCAACTGGCGACGCGAAGGCGATGCCATCGTCGAATTCTGCGAGGTGCACATGTCAGGCTCCGGTGTTCGGGGTGCGGTACTTCTCTCCGCGGACGACCTGCACATCGGAGAGATAGGCGATCACTTCGTAGTCGGCGAAATACTGTTTGGAGATGTATTCCACGATGCGTTCGGCGACATCGGGCGGGACGATCGTTTCGATGCGCACATTGATGCCGGGAATCTCCGCCGCGTGCAGCGCGCGCGATCCCTGACCGCGCCCTTCCACGACCGTGAAGCCGGTGGCTCCGAGACGGCGAAGTTCCGTGGTGATGCGCGGCTCGAGCACCGGTTCGGCGATGATCGTAACCAACTTGAACGAATGCGTATGCATGAGGATGAGTTCGTGAAGGGTTACGACGCGATCGCTTGCGCGATGCTGTAGTAGATCGGGATGCCGGCGAGGATGTTGAACGGGAACGTGATCGCGAGTGCAGCCGTCAGTGAGTAAGTCGGATTCGCTTCCGGGAGCGTAAGACGCACGGCCGGTGGCGCGGCGATGTAGCTCGCACTGGCGGCCATGGTGCCGAGGACCGCGGCCCCACTGGGCGAGAGGCCTGCCCATTCGCCGAGCACCACACCAATGGCGCCGTGAATGAGCGGCATGATGATGCCGAACGCGAGCAGGAAGGGACCCACTTTCTTGAGGTCGCCGAGACGATCACCGGCGACGATGCCCATCTCCAGGAGGAAGAGCATGAGGGCCCCCTTGAAACCGCTATCGAAGAAGGGTGACACCGCCTTCCATCCCGACTCACCCATGAAGTAGCCCACGATCAGACCACCGACGAGCAGGATCATCGTGCGACCAGTGAGCACTTCGTGCAGCACTTCCTTGATCGAACCATGCGCGCCGGTGTCGCCGCCGCTGGCGAGCAGCTGCTTGTTGCGCTGAATGGCACCCAGCGCTAGCGCGATATGAATGCCCGGGCTTTCGAGCAGCGTGAGCAGCGTGGGCATGAAGCCTTCGGCCGGCGCGCCAACGCGCTGCATGAACTGCTGCGCCGCAATGAAGGTCACGGCGCTCACGGAGCCATAGTGCGCGGCCATACCCGCAGCGTCCGACGTACCGAAGCGACCGACGTACCGCATGACGGCGTAGGTGCTGAGCGGCGTGATGCATCCGAGCAGCAGCGTCACACCGGCCGGCGCGATGATGCTGTCGAACGACGCGTGGGCGAGCTCCACGCCGCCCTTGAGGCCAAGGGCGAAGAGCAGATAGATGGAGAGCGCGCTGTAGATATCCTTGGGCAGCGAGAACTCGCTGCGCATGAGGCGCGTGACGATGCCGAGCGCGAAGGCGAGCGGGATCGGTGAGAGCAGGTTGGCTTTGAGGGTCTCGATCATGGACGCAACATCGACAATTCCTGATAGTTATGCAAATTGAATGTCCGGAACAAATACATTGAGTAGACCTATGTAATGGGCCGGGCAAGAAAAAACGCCGCAATCAGGATTGCGGCGTTTCTCGTAGCGGCAGCGCGGTCGCTCAGTGCTTCTCGGCGGCCGGCGCAGCGTCCTTGTGCTCTTCGGTGGCCTTGGCACCATGGTCGCCAGCGGCGGCGCCATGTTCGCCACCGGCCGCAGCGCCGTGCTCTCCAGCGGCAGCGTGCTTGGCCTGATCGCGCTCGTAGTAGACCTGCTGCATCATGGGGTCGCGCGGGTGCCGGTACGTGTTGTTGTGGATCGTGTACGCACCAAAGCCGAGCGCGGCCGTCATCACGCAGGTGATGATAGCGGCACCCCAACCCAACTTATTCGGATCGTACTGCTGAGCACTCATGAAGACACCCTGAGCAGGAAAGGAAAACGGTCGTCGATTCGGCCGACACCACGATTCGGCGCCGCGTCTGCCGCACCGCGGGGGAACCTAGTGGGACCGGGGTCATTCTTCCACCCTTGGGCCCGTATCGTGTGTCGGGTCCACCAGGCCGGCCGGAAGAATGGCTCCAGATCCATAACGATCCCGGATGCGATCCAGTGCCCGGGTGAGGGCGCGGTCGCGGGGAGACTCTTCCGGGTCGGCCGCCGCCGCCGGCGCCGGAGCCGCCGGCGGCGCCGCAAAGAGCCCCAGCTGCGTGGCGGGCAGCGCGAGCGCCTCCGGCTCGTCGTCGAAGTGGGAAAGAGCAATTCCCAGCAGCCGGACCGGGACGCGCCGCTTGCCGCGCAGCTGGCGCAGAAGCGGACGGGCCGCCTTGAGCACCGACTTTTCCGACTCGATATACGCCGACAGGGTGCGCTGGGCCGACCGGGTACGGAAGTCCGTGTCCTTGATCTTGACCGTGACCGTTCGGGCCCGCAGCGCCTGCCGTCGGAGATCGCTGCTCACGCGGACGGCAAGGCGAAGCAGTTCCCGCTCGATGACCGTATCGTCGTCGAGGTCGCGGGCGAACGTATCCTCCCGGCTTACCTGCTTCTGGCGGTCACGGGGGGACACGATGCTGTCGTCGAGCCCGCGGACCCGCCGGTAGAGCCACGGGCCGGCCCGGTCGCCGAGGCGGCTCACCAGTGCCTCCTCCGTCCAGCGCTGGGCCTCCTGCACGCGAAGCAACCCCATGCGCTCCAACTTTTCCGCCAGCTTGGGCCCCACCATGGGCAGATCGGCCAGCCTGAAGGTGGAGAGAAAGCCGGCCTCCTCGCCCGGCGCCACGCAATGCACCCCGTCGGCCCCGGTCCCGGGTTTTGGCTTGGCCACCTCCACGGCCATCTTGGCCACGAGCCGCGACGTGCCTCCACCAATGGACACGTTGAGCCCCGTCGCTTCGAAGACCGCCCGGCGTATGCGATGGGCCGTGTCGCGCAGCGGCTCATGGCCGTACAGCGCCTCCGTGCCGCCCAGGTCGCAGTACCACTCATCGATACTCGACGCCTGGACCACGGGGGCAAAGCGCGCCAGCACGGCCTGGATTTCTTTGCTCCGTGTGCTGCACGCCTGTCGCGGCACCGGGACACACATGGCCTCAGGGCACAGCTTGAGTGCCCGCGATATCGGCATCGCCGAGCGCACGCCAAAGGTGCGGCATTCGTACGAGGCACTGCACACCACGCCGCGAGAGCCCGGTCGACCGCCCACAATGAGCAGCGCGGCTCGCCCCGCGCCTTCCGGGTCTTCCTGACGCGCCACCGCCACGAAAAACGCGTCAGCGTCGACCAGCAGAATGCGGCGCGGCGAAGTCATGGCGGAAAGTTAGTGCCCCGTGACAACGTTCAGGCGTGACCCCTGCCATTCTGCTCGCGAAAAAGGCCGGCATCCCACACGACGTCCTCAGCTACCACCACGACCCGCGTGCCGAGTCGTACGGACTCGAGGCGGCCGACGCCCTGCAGCTCGATCCCGACAGCGTCTTCAAAACGCTGGTCGTCGACGTGGAGGGCGTAGGACTCGCCTGCGCCGTCGTACCGGTGAGTTGCATGCTCGACCTCAAGGCCGTGGCTGACGCGCTGCACGGCCGCCGCGCCACGATGGCCGATGTCCACGCCGCCGAGCGGGCGACCGGGTACATCGTGGGCGGGATCAGCCCGCTGGCGCAGAAAAAACCGCTGCCGCTCGTGCTCGACGAAACCGCGATTTTGTTCGAGCGCATTCACGTGAGTGCAGGGCGCCGCGGCCTCGAAATCTCGCTCGCCGCGGATGACCTGCTGCGGCTGACGCGCGGAACGCTCGCCGCTATCGCGCGAGCGTGACATGGTGCGTGATCGCGAACGGCTACACGGCCCGCGGTCGGTTCGGCGCGGTCTCGAGTTCGAGGTTCGACGCGCGGCCACGGGCCGCCACGGGCCATCGCGTTTCGACCGCTTCGCCGCGCACGCCGAACACCTCGTCGAACAGATGCACCGCAATGCAGACATGGTTCGGCACCACGCGGACCTGATCGCCGAGCCGGGGACGCCACGACGACTTCGACAAGTCGAGGATCCCGTGCTCCTCCGACATGCGTGACACGATCACCTCCGGGTGATCGAGCAACGCCCCGTAGCCGTCGCCCTCGGCACGAAGCGGTTCGCGCCCCAATGCCTTGGTGCCGGCATCGATCACCGCTTGTCCCTTCACCGACACGCTGACGACCGTCGCCAGCACCGTGAGTGCGCAGTCTTCCCAATCACACGCGCCGATCTGCGCGGTGGTGCGATCGTTGTACACGTAGGTCCCGGGACGGACTTCGTTGACGCCGGGGACCTCGTGCATGCGCCACGCCGCCGGCGTCGAGCCACCACTGACGATGCGGGGGGGACAGCCCACATCGGTCAACGCGTCGACGTACGCGCTGATGTCGCGCCCCAACTGCGCCAGCGCATCCGCCTGCTCATGGACATGACTGCGAATGTGGCCGGGATAGAACTGCAGTCCGGCAAACCGCAGCGACGAGGTACGGTCGAGGTGGAGCGCCATGGCCGCCGCTTTCTGGGGCGAGGTGACGCCAACACGATGCATGCCAAGGTCCGCTTCGATCATGACATCGATGACGCGCCCGCCCAGCATGGCGGCCACGCCGAGTGCATCCAGCGACTGAATGTCATCGGCCGCGACCGTGAGGCGAACGTCGGCGGGTAGCCGAGCCAGTCGCTCCAGGCGTGCGGCGCCCACGGGCGGGTACGCCACATAGATGTCGTTGCACACTTCAGACATGACTTCGGCTTCGCGCAACGTGGCGCAGGTGAGCCCCACCGCGCCAAGCCGGAGCTGTTCGGCGGCGATGCGTGGCGACTTGTGCGTCTTCACGTGCGGACGAAGTCGCAGGCCGTTGAGGGTGGCGTATGCGGCCATCCGGTCCAGATTGTGGGCAAGCCGATCGAGGTCCACAATCGGAACCGGTGTCTCGAGCTGTTCGAGATACGTTGCCACTGTCTCACCTCCGCCTGCCTGAGAATGTCACACGACGAATCGAGCGCCCCGGTGTCCCGTCAGTGGACGCCCGTGATATTGCCGGACCTTCCGCCGCCTGCGGGAGCCTACTCGCCGGGCGTACGCACCGCAAATAATTCGCAGCTGCTCTTTGTCTCGGGGCAGACGCCACGCGACCCGGCCACCGGGCAGATCGTCGGCACGACCATCGAAGAACAGACCCAGATCACCCTGGCGAATCTTGTACGCATTCTGCACGCGGGCGGGGCAACGGTGGCCGATGTCGTCAGTGTCACGGTGTATCTCGCGAACGAAAAGGACTGGGGGGCGTTCGACGCGGTCTACCGCACTGTTTTCAGCGCGCCGTTCCCGACCCGTGCGGTGGTGGGGGCGCAGCTGCGGGGCATTCAGGTGGAAATCTCCGCCGTCGCGGCGGTGTCCTCGGCGCGCTGACCCCGTGATTGTTCTCTACGGCAGCGACCGCGCGTGGCGCCTGGCGCTGGACGCGGCGCTACGCGAGCTCGGGATCGCCGTGCGAACGGCGAGTCGGCAGGCAGAATTGGCCAAATGTCTGACAGGTGCCGGCACGGAGGTCGAGTTGGTCATCGTCGGGCCGGCGCGCGACGATGAGACCGTGGTGCGCGCGACCGTCTCGTCGCTGGCCGCGCATCTCCTGTCGGGCAATCGGGTCGATACCACAACGCCCGACGAAACGATCGCGGAGATCGTTCGCCGGGCGCAGTCCCTGCTGGCGCGCTGACGCGTCAGCCGATTTCCAGCGCGTAGCCTTCGCCCCGTACGGTACGGATGTCGACGGTGCTCTCTGCTTCGCGCAAGCGCTTGCGCAGCTGGGCAACGTGCACGTCGACGACGTTCGAGCCCGGGTCGAACTGCAAATGCCACACATGCTCGAGCAACACGGGGCGCGTCACCGTTTCGCCTGCGCGCATTGCCAGGAATTCGAGTAACGCATACTGCCGCGCCGTGAGGTTCACCGTCTTGCCGTGACACTGCACTTCGTGGTTTACGCGGTGCAGGGTGAGATCGCCGATCTGCACCTTTTCCATGGAGCGCGCACCGCCGCGGCGGATCGCCGCGCGAACGCGCGCCGCCAAGACTTCATTGGCGAACGGCTTCTGCAAGTAGTCGTCTGCGCCGGCGTCGAGAGCACGCACCACATCCGCGGTCGTGTCGTGCGCGGTGGCAACGACGATGGGCGTGGTCGCGCCCTCACGCCGCAGGTCTTGCAATACCGACAGCCCGTTGCGATCGGGCAGCTCCAGATCGAGGACGATCGCGTCGTAAGGATTCGCGAGGGCGAGCTTTCGGCCATCTTCAGCCGCAGGAGCTACATCCACCGCATATCCGTCGTCCATCAGTACTTGACGCATCAGATCGGCGACGAGCCGATCATCTTCGATGACGAGGATCCGCATGCGAGAAACAGGGGAGGGAAGAAACGAAATCAGATTCCACCTGGCGGGGCATATACACTGCCCTCCGCCCGCAGAAGTTCATGCAGTGCCATAGTAATGCGAAAATACGGCACCGCGCCTACTGTGAAACAAGGTTCATGAAGCGCCGCGGCGCGAGTGGGGAAACGAATCAGTCGCCTTTCAGGCGGCGAAGGGCGCGACGATCTCGTTTGCCCGGCTTGCTGTCACCGTAGGAGAACGCCGACGGCATGTTTCGCAGTTGCTCCGTCACGAGTTCACGCTTGCGTCGCCCTTCGTCCGTTTCGTCGTACAGGCCACGCGCAATCTCCGCCGATCCTCGGCGCCCTGCGACATCCCGGACCGTCAACACCCATTCCACCGGTCCCTGCCGCAGGCGGACCTCATCGCCGACCTGCAATTGCTTGGCGCGTTTGGCGCGGTCGCCGTTCACGTCGACCTTGCCGCCGTCGACGGCTTCAGCCGCGAGCGCCCGCGTTTTGTAGAAGCGCGCCGCCCACAGCCACTTGTCCAGGCGGACTTTGCCCGGCGTCGACGACTCGTCGTCGTCGGTGTCGTCATGCGCTGCCGCACGCCCGCGGCTCATGGCCGTGCGGCTCCGTCATCCTCGTCGTCGGGCGATGCATCGAGATCATCATCGTCGATGTCGTCGTCGTCGATATCGTCATCCACGTCGATATCGAGCGCATCGTCGATCATGTCCGTCTCCTCGTCGGGCGCCTGCGTCGCGGGCAGTGACGAGCCGCTCGCGGCAGACGCTTCCGCGGTCTGCACCTCGCGGATGCGTGTGGCCGCGCCAGTATAGACCGCCCGCACCGGTGGGAGCATGCCGGCGTCGCGCGCGCGCTGCTCGAGCAGCGGAATGAGCGCGACGATCGCGTCCAGTTCATCGGCCGCGTGCTCGTGCGGCGCTATCGACTCGACCATGGAGGCAACCGCCTCACACGCCTCGGCCATGCGGCGAGACGTGGCGGCGTCGGGGCCGGGGATCTTGGTGCCGCGCTGCAGGGCCGCAACGCGATCGGTCAATACCTGAGCGTCACCGCGAAAGCGGTGTACGAGATATTCGCGGGCAGTGTGAGGCATGACGGAATCTACCCAGTCGTCAGTTGAAATCGGCGCGAGACAATCCGAGCTCGTCGCGGGCGCTCTTCCAGGTCTCGAGCCACGCATCGGCAACGACTCGCGGCCGGATGCTGAGGCGCTGGCAACGCACCGTCATATCCGCCCACCAGCCGTACTCCATGGCATCGACGACATCGAGCAATTGCCCCAGGGGCTTCTCGCGTGCATCGAGGACATCGCGCAGCTGCGACGGCAGCGTGAGGCGTTGCGCGAGCACCGGCGCCGGCGACGCGAGCGCGAATTCCAGCATCGACAGCAGGCCCGCGACGACACGCGCGCGCGGGTGCGGCGCCGTATCGAGCGCGACACCAATACGTTCGCAGAGGCGCGCCCGTCGCAGCGCGGCGAAGCCGAGTTCCGGATCGTGCGCCGCTTCGCCAATGAGACGTGCCGTGACCCCCACCAATCGCTCGATGATGGCATCGCGTCCGAGCATCGTCAGCGCATGCGAGACGCTGCGAGGACCGCGAACACCAAGCGCTGCCGATGACATCGCCTTGAGGAGCGACGCCGCCACGTGCGGATCATCGCGCACGAACGCATCAAATGCGGCATCCGGCGGACGTCCGTCACTGAAGGCCGCCAGCATGGTGATGGCGCGCAGGATACTGTCTTCCGTCGTCCGATCCGGCGCCACTGCGGCGCCACGCGTCAACTGCCGGCCGGTGTACAGCGGCACGCCGGCGGCGAGCACACGCTGGCGGGTGACACGATCATCGACACCGCGTACCAGTGGGCGCAACCCGGCCTCGGACAGGGAGCGCACCCGGTGCTCGAGTGCAGCATGCGAGGTCCGCGCCGCGTCGAGCACCATGGTGCTCCCCGTGAGCGAGAGAGGCAGTGGGTCGCCCTCCGGGAAGCCTTGCAGCGCAAAATGAAAGCCGGCGCCAATGAGCCGATCGACCGCTCGACGTGTGGCCGGATCGTCGAGCGCCTCCGTGGCGATCAGCCACACGGCATCAACCGAGGCGAAACGCGTGATGGCCCCTTCGCGCACCACGGCGGGGGTCACCGGGACGACGATGCTTCGTGCTGCCAGGCGGCTCAGCTGCGGGACCAGATCGACGACTTGCCGAGCTTCCTCATCAGGGCCGATGGCCCCGCCACGCACATCGTCCGGGTGCGCGCTCACGGCGTACCCGACCACCCGATCGCGGCGGTCGCGTAGCGGCGCGAGGGAGGCAAGCATCGACATCGCTACCCTTCGGCGCGGGCGAGCACAGCATTGAAATACGCCGGCTCGCCAGTCACGTCGCGCTCGAGATACGGCGCGAGCCACGGCGGCAACGTGATCGCCTCGTGGATGTCGCCAAGCTCGACTTCCGCCAGTACCAGCGGGCGATCGAGAAAGACGTCGATCTCCCACGTGTGGGCACCGTGCGGGACGACATAGCGATCCTTGCGGACGCGCGCACTCCTCGTGAGCGGCCACATCGCGTCGAAGATCTCGGGCGGCGTGATTTCCTCGACTTCCACGCGCGCTTCGACGGGCCCGAGTTTGACGGTGCGCCAGCAAGTCACGCTGCCATCGGGAGCGGTGCGCCGCCGCAACCGCTCACGCAGCGCCTGTCCGGGGATCCACCCCTGTTCGATACGCACCGGCGGTACGGTGCGCGCGGCTGGCGGACAGGCGCGTAGCAGATACTTCCGCTCGATTTCCATGGGAAGCCCATTCGCCGACATGGGCATCCCTTCGGCGCGCAGTGCGTTCACGGCCGCCTCCATGGTGCGTAGCACTTCGTCCAGTCGGTCGCACCAGTTCTGCTGAAAGACCGCGAAGTGCGCCAGCACGATATCGCGGAGCGCGACTTCGAGTACCTGGAGCCCGGCCTTGCGCGCGCGTCGCGCCAGCAGATCCGCGTCGCGAATGGCACCGAGCAGATCCTGCCCGCGTGTGGCAAGGTCGAACCAGGCGCCGATGGCCGGGCGGGTGCGGGCAAACGGCGAGAGCAGCGCACGTTGGCGCTTGAGGCGAATGCGCACTTCGTGCATCGCGTCCTGCGAGGACACATCGATCACCTGTTCGATGTCGCGTCGCAGCCGGTTTTCCGCCCGGGCAATACGTGTGGCCAGATGCCGTGCAAACGGCATGGGCGTGCTGTCGCTTCCGACACGGCGGAGCAGGCGATAGCTGCCCAGTCGCGCAAAGAGTTGGTCTTCGATTGGATCGAAGTAACGGGCGAAGGCATCGTTCACCGCGTCGGTCGAATGCGACGTGCGTCCATCGAGCCACTCGCGGAGGCGCTGCGCCTCGCCGCGCGCGCCGTCGGGAAGGCGCTCTTCTTCCGTCTCGAGCCACGCGCGCTGCACGTCGGCGTCCCGTACCGCGTTGGTGGCCTGGCCTAGGGCACCTAGCGCCCGTGCCAACTTCTTGTCGATGGCGCCGTCGAGCACGCGATCATTCTCGCGAACCGTGGCGCGCAGGCGGCGGAGCGCCACCCGCGCCTTGTGCAGCGCATCGCTGGAGGCGTCGGCGCGTTCCACGTCACGGCCTCGCCCCGGGCCGTCCTGCGCTTCCTGCAACGCCTGCCACGTCGCGCGCGCTGCGGCCAGCTGGTGCAGCCAATGCAACGCCATGAGGCGCGCCCCTTCCTGCGCGGGGCGCCGCAGCGCCTCCGACAACAGCCGACGAACGTCGTCGGCTGTCGGAGTACGCGGTTCAGTCATCGCTGTCGTGATCGTCGCTGGCGTCCACGAACACATGCGCGGTTCCGTCTTCGTCGTAACTCACCGAGACGAGCCACGGACGGCAGCACACCTGACAGTCCTCGATGTACTGCTGATTGGCGCCAGACCCGGGATCGAGCGCGATCTCTACCGACTCGCCGCAGTACGGACAGTGCACGAGCCCCGAAAGATCGGCGACACCGTCACTTTCCCCCTCGTCGTCATCGTCGTCGCCATCGTCGAGCAGCGAGTCGTCGAAATCCTTGTCGAGTTCGTTCATGAACTCCGGATCGTCTTCAAAAAAACGTTCTGCCATGGAGATAACTTAGCGCGAAATGGTAATCAGCGTCCGGTCGCCCGTCGCGAGCGCCAGGGCGCCTCGCGCCGCGGCCACCTTCCCCTGGAGCGATGCCAGCTTGGCGGCTTCATCCAGCACGAGGCGTTCGCGCAGATTCAGAATGAGCAACGTGCTCTCGCCGTTCTCGAACCGGGCCTGTTCGGCGTCCCGAAGCAAACGCGCATTGCGCACGTTGGCGGTTTGCCGGTCGAGCAGCCGCTCGAGGTTGGTCAGGTCGAACATCGCCGCCCGCACGTCGAACTCGACATCCCGCTGCAGCCGGTCCCGTTCGTACTCCTGAAACTCGAGCTTGGCGCCGGTCGCGCCGAACTTGCCTCGCTCCTTGAGGAAGAGCACCGGAGTGCTCACCGAAAGCGCCGCCTTGTAGTTGTTGTCGAGCCGGTCACGACTGAAAAATGTTTCGTCGGCTCCCCGCTGGGCCAACCCGGCCAGCTTGGCTTCGGCCAGCGGAATGAGCCCCTGCGTCGCCAGCAGTCGCTCCGCTTCGGCCTGCTTCACCTTGGCCTGCACCTTGAGGAGGTCCGGGTTCCGCCGCGTGGCCTGATCGATCAGCCCCGCCAGTCGCGTGGAATCGATGCCGCCCCGTTCTACACCGTCGAGCACGGGCTTGGCATCCCCCGGGAGCGCCACCGGACGCCCTTCGCTGTCCCACAAGTAAGCCGTGAGATTGAGCGTCGCGACAAAGAACGACGCTTCGGTCTCGTACCGGGTGACCTGACGGCGTTGCAGTTCGAGCAGCGCCTCGATGGTGTCGATGGGGGCGCTTTCGCCGTTGGCCACGCGCTGACGCACAGCCTGCAACCGGAAGTCGGCAAGGGCCTCGCCTTCCTGGGCGATCGCCCGTCGGCGCCACATCTCGTACCACGTGCCGTAATCTTTCGCGGCCGAAAACAGCAGCTTGTTGAGCAGCCCCACCCGCTCGGCGTCACCCGCGTCGCGCGCCGCCCGTGCCTGCTGCAACGCGGTCCGGCGCTCGTCCGTGATGATGCGCTGCCCGAGCGGCAGCGAGATTCCAGCCGAAAATGTCCCGGCGCCGGTCGTACGCCGGTCGGGGTTGAAGTACCGACCCATCGTGCGGTCGAACGCCAACGTCACGTCGGCGCCAATGGGAAGCGGAATCTTCATCTCGGCGTCGAAGTACTTGAAGTACTCCGTGCCGCCAAAGCGCTTCTGATCCCACGATGCAACCAGCTTGGGGTCGAAGGCGCCCCAGGCCTGGCGTAACTCGGCGCGTGCCTGCTCGGCGACGAGACGCGCCTGCTGCGATACCGGATGGTTGGCCAGGACGACATCGACGAAGGCCGGGAACGGGAACGGCGTGCCCGCCGTGTCCACGATCGTTCCCACCAGCATGCTCGTGCGCAGCCGCGCGCTGTCGCGCGGGGGGGTCCCCTGCGACTGCGCGCGTGCCCACGGAATCGTCAACGTCACCAGCAGTGCGAACGCACTTCTGCGCAGCGACGTCACTTCTTGCCTCCGCCGCCCTTGCCCTTGTCGCCGGCGACCGCGTCGCCCGACAAAGCATCTCCTGGCTTGATGGAAAGCGGGAAGCCGTTCAGCTGACGCCAGATTTCCCAGCCCACGGTGACGTTGTCGAGCATCGCCCACCCTTCGGCGCCGGTCCCGAGGCGCAGCTGCGCCGGCCACGGTTCGTCGTGCGTGGTGTCCGGCACCAGCAACACGCGGAAGCGCCCGTCGGAGCTCGGGAACTGATCGATGACGGCCACCTGCGCGCCGAATGTACCCACGGCCACCTGCGGCCAGCCGGAGATCTGCAGGGCCGGCCAACCATCGAAGAACACACGCACATGACGGCCGGGCTTGAGCAGCGCCACGTCCATCGGCTTCACGTACATCTCAACGGCTTTGCTCGGGTTGGCCGGCTGTACCGTGACGATCGGTTCGCCCGCTTTCACGATTTCGCCCTGACCGGCGCGCGTCGCACGCACCACGTACCCGTCCTGCGGTGCCTCGATCACGTAGAAGCCGTTTCGCACCGTCAGCGATCCGACCTTGTCCTTGAGTTTGGCGACATCCGAGCGGCCTTCACTGACTTCGGAGAGCGTCGCCGCGCGATCAGAACGGGCTTTCGAGATTTTCTCGCCGTACTCGGCCGGGATGCTGACCAGGTCGGTTTGCGTGATGGCGAGCATCTGCTGCTTTTCCACCAGCTTTGCGGCCGCCGATTGCACGCGGATCTGAAACGTCTGCAGATCGTTGACCGAGACGAGGCCGAGCGTATCGCGGAACAGGCGCTCACGGCGGCGGAGTTGGTCGCGCGCCACGGAATCTTCGAGCGTGGCCTGACGAACTTCGGCCTGATACTGGAGCACCTTGTTCTGGGTCTGCTGGAGCTTGAACTCGCGCTGCTGCTCGAGCTGCCCGATGAGCATCTCGAGCGCCGCCGCCTTGTTGAGCTTCTCCCCAATCGCGCTTTCCTTCGCCGACTGTTGCTGCTTGGTCAGCGGCAGCACGTTGGGATTGAGGTACTCCTCTTTGATTTCCGAGATGAGCACGATGGAGTCACCCTTCTTCACGAACTGACCTTCGGACACGTACCACGCCTCGATGCGACCATCGATGCGGGTTGGCAGTTGCTGCGGACGGTCCGAGGGGCTGAGCGCGGTGATCGTGCCCGTGCCCTGCACGTTCTGCTGCCAAGGCAGGAACATGATGAGCACCAGCACGGCGAGAATGCCGATGAGCCAGCGCGAAACAATACGTCCACTGTCGGCGCGCCCGAGCAGCGTCGTGGTTTCGAGTGGCAAGTTCTTGAGTTCGCGCTCGATATTGAGATCGGAGGCGGCCATGTGTCAGTCTCCGTTGAGCGTGAGGGTTTCGTGAAGCAGGGTGCGGCAGATGGGATCGTTGCGGAGTTCCTGGAACGGTCCCTCACGCACGACTCGACCGCCGTGCACGACCACGACCCGATCGAATTCTGCGAGCAGCAGCGGATCATTCGAGACCGCCAGTACCGTCCACGGACGCGAGCGGTCGGTGAGCAAGCGGATGATGAGCGAGCGCGACGACGCGTCGAGGTTCTGGAAGAAGTCGTCGAAAACCAGCAGTCGAGGATTGCCGACAATCCCCTGCGCGATGAGCAGCTTGTTGGCGAGGTGCGTCGGCAGGTTGCGCGCACCGTTGGTGAGCTCGGTCTGAAGACCTTGCGGCAACTGTTGGATTTCGTCGGTGAGTTGCAGATCGTCGAGTGCGTTGCGCACGTCGAGTGGCGTGATGTGCGCGCGTCCCACGCTCACGTTCTCTTCGACGGTCCCGTCGAAGAGATCGGTCCACGACAGCATCTGCCCAATGCGCGAGCGCAACGCCGGGCGATCGAGATCGCGCAGCGTCATGCCGTCATAGCGAATCGTCCCATCGTAGTCGTCGATGAGGCTGGCCATGAGCTTGAGCAAGGTGCTGCGTCCCGACCCGTCGACGCCCATGATGCCCACGCGTTCACCCGGCGTAATGCGCAGGGTGACTCCCGAAACGGACGGCAGTGGCGCGCCAGGATACCGATACGCGAGTTCGCGGGTCTCGATCGCTATACCGACGCCCGGTGTATGAATGGGGGCGAGACCACCGCGGCTTTCGAGCGGCAGGTCTGCCACGTGGCCGGACTTGTCGACGGACGTGAGCACGTCGTACACGGTGGCGAGGCTCGTGATCAGCTTCTCGATGCCGGCAAGCACCGTGACGATCACCACCTCGGCCGCGACGAACTGGCCAAGCAGCAGACGGTTCGTCTGCACCAGCGTGGCCCCGAGAATGAGGACCGCGGCGGTGATGAACGTCTTGAATCCGATCAGGGCGATCGTCTGCTTCACCAGCACCGCAAAATGCTTCTTGCGATACTTGAGGTAGCCCGTGATGACGTCGTCCATGCGTTCGACCGGCAGCGTCGAATCGCCGGCATACTTGAACGCGTGTACGGCGCGGGCGATTTCTTCCAGCCAGTGGACGGCCTTGTACTTGTACTTCGACTCCACGATGGACGTGGCGAGTCCTTCCGGCCCAGTCCACTTGATGATGAGGTACAGAATGAACAACACCACCACCGCGAACAGCGAGAACCACGGGCTGTAGACGGTGAGCAGAATGAGGCCGAACATCACCGTCAGCACGGCGGTGGGGACATCGATGAGCAGCTTCTGCACGCCCTTCTGAATGGCCACCGCTTCGAACAGCCGGTTCATCTGTTCGGGAAGGTTCTGCTCCATCGACGCGCTGTACTTCATGCGCGGCACGCGGAACGCAAACTCCAGCGCCATGCGCGCGAAGACGCGTTGCTGAATGCGTTCCACCACCTTCAGAATGCCGATCTGCAGGACGCCGGCGACGATGGTACCGAGGATGACGAACGAGATGAGCACGATGACCGGCTGCAGGAACAACCGCCCCTGGACCAGTTGCACGATGCCGCCGACCGCCAGCGGCAGAATGAGGCTCAAGCCGCCCGCCAGCGTCGCGTAGAAGAACACCGTCAGGATTTCGCGCCGCTCGCGCGCCATCAGCGCGAAGGTGCGCTGGACCGGCGTGCGGTGTTCCTCCTCACCGGCCGGATGGCTATGGCCGAGGGGACTGTGCGGTGCCGCGTCCCCCACCGCCGCGGTCGAGGACCGAAGCGCCATCGGAGCCAACGCGCGCACGGTTTCGCGTGCGCCGAGCCGCCTCCAGACGATGTCGGGCAGCTGATCCGGTGTCGCCTCCAACGGCGTCGTGGCGCCGTCACGGGCGACCAAGGTTGCCTGCGTCTGATCGCCCGCCTCCTTCCGGTGGAGGACAATCACGTCCGCGTCGTCGTGCGACAGCAACACGAGGGGGAGCTCCCCCTCGGTGATTGCCCGCCGGACGTCTTCCGGCGACAGCTCGCGATCGAGATAGCCGACATCGACGGCGCCGCCGACGGAGCGGAGTCGACCGGCGAGCGGATCCTGTTGAGAGATCTGTCGCGAAAGGGCGCGCCAGCGGGATTGCTCGACGTCGAGTCCGAGCGAAGCAGTAACGAGTTGATTAACGCGGGTGGCCTGTGCCGACATACGTGCGAGTCAATGGACCGAGGAAGGGCAGGGCACGCGCCAACGGAACGAAGGCGCGCGTGCTCCGGCGGGCGAGGCTCAGCGCCCCGCTCACCGGTATGGGATCCAGCAGTTCGTCAGGTCAGCGCGGCGGCGCGCGCGGGGGAGCCGAACGGCCTCCCACGCCATGCACCAGCGGCAGCGGCAGAACATGCCACTCCAGCCGCTGCGAATACAACAGAAACGGCGCCGGAATGCTTCCCGATTCTGCCGGCAGCGAGAGCTGGCCGCTCATTCCCCGGGGAAGACGACGGGACACCCCGCGATGCCACGAGGGGTGGCGTCGCTCCAGCGGGATTCGCTCCTGAAGGTGCGGCGATCCGTGGCCGGACCAATCGAGCGTCGGCAGCGGGGTCGGGGCCGCGCTCGCTTCGGCACGCCCATCGACCACGGTCGCCGGCAAACTCACGGACGACCCGGTCTGCTCAGCCGGAAGCCACAGCGGCACGGTGCCGGCGCTGGGCATGGCCATCGCCGGATGCCACGCCGCGACCAGCACTCCAATCAGGAGCGCGAGCCATACCGACCGCCGGCGTGGGACCATCCGTGTCATAGCCCGAACAATTGCGAAAACTTGTGTCGGGATTCAAGGTGTCGAGGCAATAAAGCGTACGCCGCCCCAGCCGCCACACGCATTGTGACACCTTTGCGACCCCTCGGCGTATAGAAGAGCATGCGAATCGCCCTTCTTTCGGCCGCCATTCTGTGCGCGGCACCGCTGGCACTCAGTGCCCAAAGAGATCCTCGCGCCGCCTCCGCACCGTCCGGACGGGGCTCGGTCGGTATCCACTTCCAGGTGACGGAGCCCAAGGGGGACTTCGGGGCCAACACCAACAACGGCTTCGGCGTCGGCGCCTACGTGCTCGGGGCGCTCGACGAGAACAAAATCGTCAATCTGCGCGCCGACTTTTCGTTCATCTCCTACGCCAATAGCCGTCGCCGTATTCCGCTCGCGGGGACGGGCGGGCTCATCCAGCTGGATCTTCGGACCTCGAGCAACATCGCGTCGCTGGTCGTAGGCCCGCAGCTCCTCGGCCCCACCGGCACGTTCACGCCGTATGCGACGGCGCTCGGGGGCTTCTCGGTCTTCTGGACGGAAAGTTCGGTCGAGGGTTCGCAAAATCAGGCACCGTTCGCGAGCTCGACCAACGCGAGCGATGCCGTGTGGGCGTACGGTGGCGCGGTGGGGAGCTACATCCGGCTCACCAACGGGACGCATCCGGTGCGCCTCGATCTCGGCGCTCGCTTCCTGCGGCACGACGACGTGCGCTACCTGACGGCCGACCGGGTCAGGACCGCATTCGAGAACAACGCCACGCCGGTCCCGGTGCGCGGGCGCGCCGATTTCGTGACCTACTACCTGGGCGCCAACATCATCGCGTTCTGAGCGCTTTCATAACGCGTGAGAACGATCTAGCGCCGGTAGCCTGTCGACGATCAGTCGTCCGCGGGGCGCCGGCGCTGTTGTTTGGTGGCCGAGCGCTGCTTTTTCTCGGACAACCGGTCGAGCACCGACCCACGTGTCGGTTTGGTCGCGCGACGCGTCCGCGGGACGACCAGCGCGCGCGAGATCAGCTGCTGCAGCCGCTCCAGTGCCGCCCGCCGGTTCTGCTGCTGGCTGCGAAATTCCCCCGCGACGATTCGCAGCGCCCCGTCGGTATCGAGTCTCGATGCCAGTTTCTCCAACACCCGCTCGCGTTGCTCGTCGCGCAGCGCACGGCTCGTTCGCGCATTCCACTGCACGGCGATGCGGGTGGCGCTTTTGTTCACGTGCTGGCCACCGGGGCCGCCGCCGGAGATTGCCGTGATCTGCAATTCCGCGAGCGGGATCTGCACACCGGGCGCAACGATCAGCGCATCGTCATTCGTGTTCATCGCGTGCTCCTTGGCATCCAGCGGGTGCCACTCACGACGCGCGACAGGGCTTGGCGGCCAGCGATGCGCGCACCTGCTGGGGGGACGGACGTGATGCGCTGTCCGGCGCCACGTACACGGCGACGTACTCCTCGTCTCCCGTTTTGGTGAACGAGCGGCGGGTGTAGCCCACGCGTGACAGCTCGCACGTCAGCAACGACGGCGGTGTCCCGTGCCCGTACGTGGGCCGCTCGAGATCGAGGATGACCAGCGTACCGCCCGGACGCATGGCGGTGGCGAGATTCCAGAGCAGCGCGAACGGCTGCGAGATCTCGTGGTACATGTGAATCATGAGCGCGACATCGACACTGCGAGCGGGAAGTCGCGGGTCGTGCTCATCGCCAAGCACCACGCGCACATTCGTCAGCCGGTCCCGCTGCACACGGCGCTGCAGCAGCCCCAGATAGTCGGGAATGATGTCCTGGCCGAAAACGGTACCGCGCGTGCCCACGAGCGGCGACAGTCGCGCGACATAGTAGCCATCGCCAGCGCCGATATCGGCGACCGTCTGCCCCGCGCGGATCCCCGCCAGTCGGACAACGGTTCGGAACTCTCCAGCGTCGTCGCGCGAATCCTCGTCGGTCCAACGCGGCGCCACGATCGACGCGACGTCACGCTGGGGGGCGGGAAAGTCGCGCGCCGGCGCGCCGGGAGGTGCCGCCGGCCCAATGGTATCGCGCCCCACCGCGACGGCCGGTTGACCGTCGCGTGTTTCGATCCGTTCGCCGGAGGCACCGCAGGCAAACCCCGCCAGGAGGATCGCACTGCCAGTCGCCCGCGCGGGCCATCGCATCATCGGTATCCACATAGTCAGACCTTTGCCTCTGGTGCCGCATCGGCGCGGCGATGAACGCGCAAGGCGGCCACGCGACGTCCGTCCATGGCCACCACTTCCAGTTCACCGTCAGGATAGGTGACGCGATCGCCAACTTTCGGCAGGCGGCCCAAAGCGGCAAACGCGTAGCCCCCGAGCGTGCTCCAGTCTCCCTCGGGAATCGGGAGCCGGTGGTCCGATCGCACATCGACCAGCGACATCGACCCAGCCAGCTCCAGCACCCCGTCGAAAAGCAGCGCGTCGCGCGACAGCGGATCGTATTCGTCGGCAATGTCGCCCACCACTTCTTCGACGAGATCTTCCATCGTCACGATCCCCGCAGTGCCACCATATTCGTCGAGCACGACGGCCAGGTGTGCGCGCGTTTTGCGCAGATCGTCGAGCACTCGCTCGGCCGCGCGCGTGGCGGGGACGAACAACGGCTCACGTAAATGTTCGCGCAGCGAAAACGTGTCGGGGGCGTCCGACAGCCAGAAGTCCTTGGCGAGGAACACGCCGACGATGTCATCGGCCGTCTCGCGGTATACCGGATAGCGCGAGTAGCGTTCCCGTCGCAACGTGTCGATGAGCTCGTCGAGCTCCACGTCTTCGGCGATTGCCACCATGTCGGTGCGCGGGCGCATGACGTCGACGGCCCGCTTGTTGTGAAAGTCGAAGACACCGGCGAGCATCGCCGAGTCGGACTCGTCGAGGGTGCCGTGCGCGCGCGCCTGCATGACGAGCAGGCGCAGTTCTTCGGGGCTGTGCACGTGCTCCCCTTCGGACACGGGCTGCACCCCCACCCAGCTCAGCATCCGGTTGGCGGTGCCGTTGAGCATCACGATGAACGGCGACATGACACGCGAAAACAGCATGAGCGGGCGGACCACCCACCGGCTCACCGACTCCGGCTTGGCCAACGCGATGGACTTGGGGGCCAGTTCGCCGAGGACGATGTGCAAAAAGGTGATGACGAGGAACGCCACGGCGATGCCGGCGCCGGTATGAACCGCCCCGGGCGGAGGTGCGATCCCCACAAGGGCCAGCGCCCGGTCGACGACCACCGCGACCGCGGGCTCGCCAATCCACCCCAGCGCGAGCGAGGCCAGAGTGATCCCCAGCTGGGTACCCGAGATGTAGCGGTCCAGCTGCGACAGGGCGCGCTGGACGACGACGGCGCTTTTGTCACCCTCGGCCGCCATCTGATCGATTTTGCTCCGACGGACCGCCACCAGCGCAAACTCGGCGGCCACGAAGAAGGCGTTGAGGAGCACCAGCAGCAGCACGAACAGCAGCCGGACCGAGATGGTCCCTGCGGACAGCTCGGGTTCGGAGGACAACGCAGCGTCAACTAGCATGACCCAAAGGAAACGGGCTGGCGGCTTGTTCGTCAGGGTAGTGCATTCTGCAATACCTAAAGGGCGCATGGCCCTGTTGCAATCTGCACGACTCCGGTCCCTCTCGCCGCGTGCGCTACACCCCCGCGTTTCCGCAGGATCCCATACAGGAGATACTCGAGCCCCGGCGGATGCTCCGTTGGGTCTGGCTTGCGCGTGTCGTCCTGGCCTGTGCCATCCTCGTGGCGGCGGTGTTCGTCTGGAATGAAGCGGCCCCGTCGGATACCCTCATCGCGACGCTGGCCTTTGCGATGGCGACCCTGGCGACGGTCGGGTCGGCCATGTACGTCGAGATCGAACGGCAGCGCCCGTTGGGGCTCTCATTTTACGTCGGCCAATGTGCCCTCGATCTGCTCCTGGTCACGGCCGTCGTGCACATCACGGGCGGCTGGAGCTCCCAGTTTGCCGCGCTCTATATCCTGGTAATCGCGAGCGGGGCGCTGCTGCTCCCCTTCCGCGGCGGGCTGGTCGTAGCGGCCTCGGCCAGCCTGCTGTACACCTTGGATGTGCTCTGGCTTCGGCCCGGGGCGGGGACTCCCTTCTTGGGGGTCGGGGTCCAGCTGGCGGTCTTTGCGGTCGTCGCGGTCGGGTCCGGGTATGTGGCCCTGCGACTCCGGCAGGCGGGGTCCGGACGTGAGGCGCTCGCGGCGCAGCTGGTCAAGGTCCAGCTGGAAGCGGCGGAAATTCTCCGAACCATTCGCTCCGGCATCGTCACGGTCGACTCGCAGGGGCGGTTGCTGTATGCCAACCCGGCTGCGTCTGAGCTGCTGGGGCTCGACCTTCGCGCCTTTACCGGACGGCCGCTGCTTCCCTCGCTGCTTGGGGTCTCGCCGCAGCTGGCCGACTTGCTTGAACGCAGTGCCCGCGATGGTGTGCGCACGACACGCGCTGAAGGGATCATTCGCCGTAACGGCGAAGAGTTCGAGATTGGCGTGACGACGACGGTGGCCGACGGGACCCGGCCCGACGGCAGCGTTACGGCCACCGCCATCTTCCAGGACATCTCCGATAGCAAGCGGATTCAGGCGCTGCATATTCGGGCGGAGCGATTGCAGGCCGTCGCCGAATTGAGCGCGTCCCTCGCTCACGAAATTCGCAATCCGCTGGCGTCGATCCGGAGCGCAACGGAGCAGCTCTCGCGTCGCCGGGTGGTGCGTGCCGGCAGCGACGATGACGACGAAGGCATCTTGCACGGGCTCGTCGTGCGCGAAGCGGACCGGCTGAGCCGCCTATTGGCCGACTTCCTCGATTTCGCCCGCACGCGGGTTACGCGACTCGACGCGCTCGACGTCGGTGCCCTGTCGCATACGGCTGCCATGCTCGCGGCGGCGCATCCCGATCGTGGGCCGGATGTACAGGTGCAAGTCGATATCGCCCAGGACCTTCCGCGTCTGGCCGGCGACGAGGACCTGCTGCATCGCGCGATCTTCAATCTCGTCCTCAATGCCATCCAGGCGGTCGGTGCCGATGGCCATGTCTTCGTGGAAGTCGATCGTCGTCCTCCCGACGGCGTGGACGGATCGTCCGTCGCGGTGACCGGCGAGTTGATCGCCATCTCCGTCACCGATGACGGGCCGGGCATCCCGCTCGACCTCAAGGATCGCGTCTTCGAGCCCTTCGTGAGTGGCAAGGTGGGCGGGACCGGCTTGGGATTGCCGGTCGTGCACCGCGCGGTCGAAGCGCATCGAGGTGTGGTGCTGGTCGATCGTCTCCCCAAGGGAACGCGCTTCTGCATCGTGCTGCCGGTGACCCCGACCGTGCCTCCTGTCTCAACGTTCCATCTCAACCCGTCCGGAGTTTCGGCGTGACTGGTCCTGCTTTGTCCGAAGGTGCACCGCGCGTCCTCATTGTCGACGATGAATCGGGAATCCTCGATTCGTTGCGCATCCTGCTCAAGACCGAAGGCTTTCAGCCCTTCACGGCGCACGGGGGGCGTCAGGGCATCGAGAAGATCGATGAACTGCGTCCCGATATCGTACTGACCGACGTGCGCATGCCCGACATCACCGGCGTACAGGTGTTGAGCCACGCGCGACAGGTCGACAGCGACTTGCCGGTCATTCTCATGACGGCACAGGCCACGTTGCAGTCGGCGATGCAGGCCGTGAACGAAGGGGCGTTCTACTACATCCAGAAGCCGTTTCGCAACGATGAACTGATCGCGATTCTCAAGCGGGCGGCCGAACATCGCAAGCTGCGCGTCGAGAATCACTCGCTCAAGCAGGAGATCCGTCGTCGCGACAAGAGCGACAGTAGCCGGCCCATTGGTCGCAGCAAGAGCTGGCTCGAGGTCTTGCGGCTGGCGGAGACGGTGGCCCCGACCGATTCAACGGTGCTCATCACCGGTGAGTCGGGTACGGGTAAGGAAGTCATCGCGCGCTACATCCACGATCTCAGCGCACGTGTGGACCACAGTTTTCTCTCCATCAACTGCGGCGCACTGCCGGAGTCGTTGCTGGAGAGTGAGCTGTTCGGTCACGTGAAGGGCTCATTCACGGGCGCGGTGAAGGACAAGATGGGTCTGTTCGCCGCGGCCGATAACGGCACCTTCTTTCTCGACGAAATCGGCGAAACGACACCGTCGACGCAGGTCAAGCTTCTGCGCGTGCTGCAGCAGCGCGAGGTGATTCCCGTCGGTGCCACGGAGTCGATCAATGTGAACACCCGCGTCTTGGCCGCGACCAATCGGGACCTCGAGGAAGAGATCAAGCGCGGGGCCTTTCGCGCCGACTTGTTCTACCGCCTCAACGTCATTGCGGTGCATCTGCCGCCTCTGCGTCAGCGCACCGACGACATCCCGTTGCTCGCCGAAAGCTTCCTGCACCGTTCGGGGTTGGCGCGTCAGGAGCCGGCCAAGGTGCTCTCGGAGGACGCGCTCGACGCGCTGATGGCCTACAGCTGGCCAGGCAACGTGCGCGAACTCGAAAACGCGCTCGAGCGCGCGGTCATTCTTTCGCCGGGCGACACCATCAAGGTCGACGCGCTCCCCGAGCGAGTCACGGCGCGTCGTGCCGAGCCGCTGGTCAGCGAGCGTGCGCCGGTGACGCCCACCTTGGAAGCCATCGAGCGGGCGTATATTCAGTGGGTCCTGCAAAATGAAGGCGGCAACAAGAGCCGCGCCGCCGATATGCTCGGTATCGATCCCTCCACCCTGTACCGGAAGTTGGCGCGCTATGGAGACGTCTGAATCGTGTTGAATCGTCGTCCAAGCCCCCGTCGCGGCTTCACCATGATCGAGCTCCTTGCCGTCGTCGTCATTCTTGCCGTGCTCGCGACGCTGGCCATCTCGAAATTCGGTGACTCGAAGCGCCGCGCTTATATCGCCGCCATGAAGTCGGATCTGCACAACCTCGCGTTGATTGCCGAAACCCGCTACAGCTCGGAGATGACGTACGCCAATATCACTCCGCCTCAGGGATCTGCCGGGGTCACACTGACTTTCAACGGCACGCTGAATGGGTGGACCGCGACCGCAACACACAACGCGCTGCCGAGCTTTTCCTGTGTCATCAGCTCCGGTGGCGGAGTGAACGCCGAACCGCTGTGCCAGTAATGGCACGGCGGTTTGTGTTTGCGGGGTAGTGCCGGTCGGGGGCGGGTACGATCGCCGTCACAAACCCCGCTGTCCCGTCACGCCTCGGGCACGATGCGCTGCATCGCAAAATCCGACAGTGCCGCGTGCTGCACGATGTCGTGCAAGACGCGGTGGTACGAAAAAGACGCGGCGTGCGTCGAAATGATGTAACTCGTTGCAGTGTAATGACTTTTATTGAGGTCTCCGTCGTGGCAAGGCCGTTGCCTATGCCATGGTGTCGGGAAGCTCGCCAATAACGGCGACCTCCTGAACATCCCCCCACTTTGGAGAAACACAATGAACAAGACGCGCAAGGGTTTTACCCTCATCGAACTCCTCATCGTCGTCGTGATCATCGGCATCTTGGCCGCGATCGCGATCCCGAAGTTCGCTGACACGAAGAAGAAGGCCTACATCACGGCCATGAAGTCGGACCT
>JAIXTI010000266.1 GCA_027484025.1 bacterium | reverse complement strand
CCCGCGACATCAAGCTTGGAAGGCTAGCGCTCTACCAACTGAGCTACTCCCGCGTCGTTCCGTCTTACTCCGCCGGCGAACCGGCGGTCCTGCAGTGGTGGGGGAAGGATTCGAACCTTCGAAGGCTTGCGCCGTCAGATTTACAGTCTGATCTCGTTGGCCACTTGAGTACCCCACCCAAGATTCGCCGACCATCGCGTGAAGAGCGGCGAAAGCTGACGAGGGGGCTCGAACCCCTGACCTGCTGATTACAAATCAGCTGCTCTACCAACTGAGCTACGTCAGCAGAAAAGGACCCGAACTCCCAGAGACCCCTATGCTAATGGGGGGAGGGGGCTTTGGGTAGCTCCCCCACCCCGCCGTTTCGTCCCTGGCGAGCCGGCGACGGGGTCAGCCCCGTCGCCACCGGGTACCGTCCGGGCCGTCCTCAATGAGGATCCCGCGAGCGGTCAGCTCCGCTCGGGCGGCATCGGCCGCGGCGAAATCGCGGCGCTCCCGGGCCGCCTTGCGGGCGGCCAGTCGCTCTTCGACCCACGCGGCGAGTTCGCCATCGCTTTCCTGCTCCGGCACGAGATCGAGCACCGCGTCCATGAAGCGGAACGCCGCGCGCGCGCGCTCCAGCGCCCCGTGGTCCGACCCACCGGCGTCGAGCTCGCGGTTGGCTTCGGTGATGAACGTGAACAACGCCGCCATCGCTTCGGGGGCGTTGAGGTCGTCGAACAGCGCCTCCAGGAACGCCTTCTCAGCGCGGGTGGCGGCGTCGGCCAGCGCCGGCGTCCCGCCCGTGGCTTCCGTCAGACGACGCGCGAAGGCGCCAATGCGGTTGACCGCGGCGCGCGACTGTTCGAGGGAATCCTCGCCCAGGTTGAGTTGCTTGCGATAGTGCGCGTTGAACACGAAGTGGCGATACACCGTGCCACTGATCCCCTGTTCACGCAGCTCGACGACATTGGCCACGTTGCCGACGCGCTTGGCCATCTTGGCGCCATCGGTGAGGAGAAACTCGCCATGGCACCAGCACCGCGCGAACTGCTTCCCAGTAGCCGCTTCACTCTGTGCGATCTCGTCTTCGTGGTGCGGGAAGATGAGATCGATACCGCCGGCATGAAGGTCGAAGGTTTCGCCGAGGTACTTCATGGCCATCGCCGAGCACTCGAGGTGCCAACCGGGACGTCCACGTCCCCACGGAGAATCCCAGGCGGCGCCGGTGGCTTCGTCTTCCGGCTTGGCCGACTTCCAGAGCGCGAAGTCCTGTGCGTTTTCCTTGGCGTACTCGTCCTGCGCCACCCGCGCGCCGCTCTTCACTTCGCGCTTGTCGAGCTGCGACAACTTGCCGTAGTCGGCGAACTTGTCGATGGCGAAGTACACCGAGCCGTCGTCGGCCACATACGCGACGCCGTTGGCGACGAGCCGCTCCACGAGCGCAATCATTTCCGGAATGTGCTCGGTGGCCTTGGGATATCCCTCGGCGTCCTCGATGCGCAAATAGCGCCGATCCTTGTGAAAGAGCTCGGTATACGGCTCGGTCACCTCGAGGATGTTCTGCCCGTTCGCCTGCGCCTTGCGGATGATCTTGTCATCCACGTCGGTGAGATTCATGATCTGCTCCACACTCCAGCCGGCGAGCCGGAAGGTGCGACGCAGCAGATCTTCGAAGAGGAACGTCCGGAAATTGCCGAGGTGGGCCGCGTTGTAGACGGTGGGTCCACACGTGTACATGCGCACCGTTTGACCATCGACGGGTGCGAACGGCTCGACGCGGCGCGTGAGCGTGTTGTACAGGCGGAACTCGGGCATTGGCACGGAATGGAACGGGGTGGTCGTTCGCGGCAGGACGGCTCTTGAGGTCGGACTTGCAACCCGTGGGATCCGCCTGCAGCATCTAGCTGTTAGTATCGCGTAGAATCTAGGGGGTGTGTCACCCCCGTGGGCTCCCCCCTCTTTCTCCCCGGAACCGACCATGTCTGATTCGCCGTTCCAGTCGCCCCGTTCCTCCCGCCGCCGCCGCCTCGGCGTCGTGATCGCGCTTTCCGCCGCCGTGATCTCCGGCCGCGCCGCTGTTTCGCAGCAAACGCCGCCAGCCGCTCCGCCGGCGGCACCGACTCAGGCGAAGCCGGCGGGCGACAGTGCGGCGACGCCGGACAGCACGACCGCGACGGCGCAGGGTGCCGACTCGCTCGCCGGGTCTGATTCACTCATGCTGACTGCGGCGGATTCCATTCCGTCGACCCCGCTCGTCGCCGCCGCACCGGCGGCACCAGCGACGTGGCCGGTCGATCCCGCGACTGGGCAGACGCTCATCAACGGCCGCCCCGTCGTGGGTCGCGTGTTCATCATGCAGAAGACCGACGGAACGGTGAAGTATCCGAATGTGGCCGACGTCGTGTCCCATGAGGCGCTCGCGCCGCTGCCTGCCGTGGTTGGCACCAGCTACACCCCGGCACCGCTGGCTCTCCAGCGCCGTCACCGCGGCATCATGGTGCAGGCGACGCTCTGGTCGATGGACAACAAGCGGTCGGCCACGCGCCTTCGCAACTACCCTGTCAGCACGCCGGCCAACGAACTCGGCCAGTAACTTCCCTTGCCCTGGACTCACTCCCAGGCGCGCAGGTTGAACAACTGACCGTGTCGTAGCCAGACACCGCGTGGCGCCGCCGCTGAGAGCATCTGCTCAGGTGGCGGCGCTTCGTGTATTGGATGCTCATGGACGCGCCCATGGCGGTTCGCGGAGCCGTGAGGATTGGCGCGCGGTGACCATGTCCATGGCGCTGTCGAGGGCGATGACGCGGGCGCGATCGCGTTCTCCATCGCACCAACTGGTTGCGGAGTCGCCACGGCGACCACGGCGCCGCCCTCGCGACGTACACGACGAGCCCACGAACGCCACTGATCGCACTCACGCGTGGAGAGGGGAGCACGGCGCGAGGCGCGTAGCAGGTGCACCGCCGCGCCGGAGGTACCGAAGGACGTCGACTGCAAGGCCGCTTCGTCCGTCCGCAGGTCGCGCCATCCGTCGAGCACGGCATCGAGCGCATCGGTCGTTACGCTGCACCGTCGGATTCGTACGGCGGGGGCGGCGAGGCGTGCCCCCGACAACCGGCGTCCGCCAAGAAGAGCCGGGCTCCCGGCCAATGCCGCAAGCAGGACACGCGCACTGGCCGGATCGTCGTGATGCACGACGACACAATCGCCGCGATGCACGGTAAAGTGCACCCGATCGAGTACGCGGACATGAGCGCTGCAGGATGGCGGTGTGCCCGCGTGCCATTCAGCCGTCGCGCCAACGAGCGCCAGAAGTGGAGAAGGTGTTGAGCTCAGCATGGACACACAGTGGGGCATTGGCCCTCAGCGTGTGTCACCAGATCTACGACGACTGGATCTTTCCAACGCGACGGTCAGTGTGAAACCGCGCAATGGCGTCGGCGATTGGTGCGGCATCGAATCGCACGGGGTCGGTTACCGGCAGGCCGATATGATCCTGCGCCTCGTGAATCGCGCGCAACGCCGCCGGTTCATCGAGGTCGTACGTATTGAGTGCCACGGCAATGACCGGCGATGCGCGCAGTGGACGCATCATGTTTTCGTACAGCGCAATGACCTCACGTAGCGGCGGAATATCCACCCACGCGTTGCGATTGATCGTCGTGCGTGAGGGCTGCGCACAGAGCACCATGGCATGGGGCAACGCACCGTGCATCAGTCCCAGCGTCACACCGGAATATGCGGGATGCAGCAGGGACCCTTGGCCTTCGACGAGCACAATGTCGGCGCCGGCTGCCGCTTCGATGGTGAGCGACTCCGCGGCGCCGGCAATGAAATCGGCCACGACGGCATCGACGGCGATGCCGCGTCCGGCAATGAGAATCCCGGTCTGCCCGGTAGCAGCGAAGTGCACACGTGGGCCGCGCGCCTGCACGGCCTGCTGCACCTGCAGTTGCGTCGTCATTTTTCCGATGTTGCAATCGGTACCGACGGTGAGCACGACCGTCGCATCGAGCTCGCGCACGCGACCGTAGCCCACGTCGAGGTCGGCCGGTGCCCGACGCAAATCGTACACGCTGGCCCCGTGTGCTGCCGCCAGCGCGGCGAATTCTTCATCATCGCCGAGCATGGTGTGCAGACCGCTCCACACATCGAGCCCGGCGCGAAGCGCGTCGCACACGATGCGGCGCCACGCCGGGGGAAACTGTCCGCCGGCAGGAGCGATGCCGATGAGCAACGCCGACGGCCGATGCGTCAGTCCGTCGGCGAGCGAAGCAAGGACAGGGATATCGCCGCCAAAACCCAGCACATCGTGCGCCGTTCGCCCCACCTGCGTGGAGTCGAGCACCGCTACGACCTCACTGGGAACGTAGCGGATGCAGGCGTTTGCGGTTTTCGATGTGAGCGGGCCGAAGTTGCCTTCGGCCAGAATCAGAAAGCGGCGAGACAACCGCGTCAGGAGCGCGGGTTGATCTGGCCGAGCTGTTCGATCTCTGCAATGAGATCGGCTTCAGCCGTCTTCTGCTCCGCGCTCTTGGGGGCCGCGGTGGCGGCCGGCAGCTGTGCCGGCGCCGGGGCGGCTGCCGCGGGCGCCGCTTCGGTGGCACCAGCGGCCAACTGCCGTGTGGGCGCAGGGCTGCCCGACGCGAGCATCCCCATGCGCTGCTTGAGCTGCATCAGCTGCAGATCGGCCGATGCGCCACCCGACGAGCGTTCGAGTTGCTTGAACTCGCTGGCCAACCGGTCGCCGCTGAACTCTTCGTCGATTTCCTGCGCCGCCTGCAGCTGACGCTCGTTGGAGGTGATCTTTTCCTCCATGCGGGCGAACGCTTCGAACGCAGAGTTCTCCGACAGTCCCGACATCGTCTGCGAGATACGCGCCTGCGCTTCGGCGCGACGCTGCCGCGCGAGCAACAGATTCTTCTTGCGCTTCGCCTCTTCGATCTTGTCGTTGAGGTCACGGAGCGACTGCTTGAGCTTCTCCGTTTCCATGCGGTGCGCTTCCCACGTCGAGGCGAGCTGCTGCCCGTGCTCGAGGTGTTCCTGCCCGCGCATGAGCGCCTGCGTCGCGAGATCATCGCGCCCTTCCTGCACGGCGAGAATCGCACGCTTTTCCCAGTCGTCGGCGAGCTTGAACTCGGCGTCGGCCTGGTCCTTGAGGCGCTTTTCGTCGGCGATGGCGGCAGCGACTTGCTGCTTGGCCTTCGCCAACTGATTGCGCATGTCGAGGATGATCTGATTGAGCATCTTCTCGGGATTTTCGGCCGAGGAGATGAGGTCGTTCAGATTGGACTTGATGACAGTGGAGAGACGGTCAAAGATGCCCATGGATCAGCGAGCCTCGCGGAAAGCGGCCAGCTCACGCAAATGTCCCGTGAGCGAAAGTGTCATGCTTTCGAACGACGCGAGGAATTCTTCGAAATCCAGATGCGCAAGTTCGAGTGCTTCGGTAAGTACCACGGCGTTGCCGTCGATCCCGTACGCGCCGTGTAGCAAGTCAGTGGCGTTGAGCTCGAGGAGCCGCCGGTTGAGCGCCGCCGCGTCAGTCGCTTCCGTGGGCAGCGGCATGACCTTCACGCGAAGCAGCACCACAGGCGGATTGTGCGTGACGACTACGTCGAAGTCGAGCGAACCGCCGGGGCGGACGATCCAGAGACCGGGTTCGACTTCCCGAAAGGTGGCGCCGTCGGCACTTAGCCGATCGAGAAACGCCTCGATGTCCTCACGCGTGACCATAAATTCGCTTCCTGTAGGTTCGGATGCTGAGCCGTACGGCGGGCGGGGAGGTTTCGTTTCGACACGTGCACCACTCCCCTGCCAAGTTACTCTCAGGGGCAGCGGCCGGTATACAGGGGGGCGCGCTTTCCTTCGTTCACCAGCAGGATGCGGCCGTCAGCCAGCCAGGACACCCCTTCGGCGTACTCGTCCGGAATGGGCAGCGCGCAGCGGGCGAGCAGCCGGCCGGGTCGACCGGTGGCAGGATCGGCGTCGAACACGTGCACGGCACCGTAGCTCAGGAGCACGAGACGGCGTGCCCCGTCTGGCTGGAGCGCGCTGAGACTGGCATCGGTAATGAATTCGCGGGCGTCCCCGGCCAACGGGACCACGGGTACCGAATCGACCAACGGTGCCGTGTAGCGTCCGGGCTGCTGCCAGGCGGACGGAGGCACGTGATACACGCGCGACGGGCGCGGCTTGCCATTGGCGCCTCGCGCAGGACGCTTGGTGACCAGCCACAGACTGCCATCCGGGCCCGCGTACATCGCCTCCACATCGTGCGGCCCATCCTGGTAGGCCAACTTGAGCGTGGCGAGTACCGACGCCTCACGGCCGCCCTTGGACGGTTCGCGCACCCGGTGCACGGCAAGGTTGCCTCTACTTCCTCGGTTGTCTCCCAGATCCCCGATGAACAGACAGGTCCCTTCGGCGCACGGGCCGCTGGCCAGCGCTTCCCAGTCCCGGTTGTTGGCGCCATTCACCCGGACCTCACCCACGGACCGGCCGGAGGAATCGATCGCGAAGAGGCGCTCGTCGTTGCCGCTGTCGTTGAGCAGCCAAAACACCCCGGGCTCGCTCCTCGACGCCACGACCCCGGAGGCCTCGCCAACGTTCTTGTCCGTGAGTGTACCGGCCAAGCGAACGTCCCGCATGACGGTGTCGCCGGCGCGAACCCACCGCCGGGCCTGCGCGGCCCCGTCGGTACACGCAGACAGCGTGAGGAGCGTCGCGACGGCGACGGCGCGAGGACGGTGCACGAGCTCAGCCGCCGGCGCGCTTGATGTCGTAGAGTCGCTCGCGCGCGAGACGCCGGCCGGTCGGCGTAGCGGCCAGCCCACCACCGGCCGTTTCGCGATAGCGCACGTCCATGCTCGCCCCGATCTCGCCCATCGTATCGATGACTTCGTCGGCAGGGATGGCGAACTCGATACCGGCCATGGCCATCTCGATCGCGGCCAACGCGATCGCCGCACCAGTCGCGTTGCGAAACACGCAAGGCAGTTCGACCAGGCCGCCCAGCGGATCACAGACGAGCCCCAACGTGCCCTGCTGCGCGAGCGCGGTCGCGTGCCCCACCTGCCGCGGTGACCCACCGAGCATTTCGACCGCGGCGCCCGCCGCCATACCCGCGGCCGCACCCGTCTCGGCCTGACAGCCACCCTCCGCACCCGATAGGGAAGCGCGCTCGGCCACGACCGCACCGATGAGTCCGGCGGTTGCCAACGCATCGATGATTTTTTCGTCGCTGATTCCCTGCGCGGCGGCGAGTCCCGTGAGCACCGCGGGGAGCACACCGGCACCACCCGCGGTGGGCGCTGCCACGATGACGCCCATGGCGGCGTTGACCTCCTGCACCGCCAGCGCGCGTGCCAGCACATCACGGAACGGTGTACCCGCCAGTGGGCCCGCAGGCCCTGTCCGCATCTTTGCGGCATCACCGCCCACCAATTCGGATGCGCTGCGCAGGTCACCAACCATGCCGCGCTCCACTGCGCCCCGCATCACCGCCAACGCGCGCCCCAACGCCTCGCGAATTTCACTCACCGGGCGTCCCTGATCACGCGATTCCGCATCGAGCGCGACCGCCGAGATCGTCGTTCCGCGCGCTTCCGCGTCGCGAATGGCTTCTGCAAGACTGCGATACATCAGCGCACCTCAATGACAACGGGCATCAGGCACTCACCTTATCGAGGCGGAACGCCCAGATCACCCACGGGAGGTCTCGGATGGCATCACGCACGACTTCGCCCGGTTGATCGTCGACTTCGATGACCATGAACGCATCGCCACCGCGTTCCTTTCGCGAGAGCTTGAGCGTGGCAATGTTCACGTTGGCTTCCGCTAGAATCCCCGCAATGCGCGCGACGGATCCCTTCACATCGTTGGCGACGAGCACGATCGTGTGCAGGTTTCCCGATACTTCGACCGGATAGCCGTCGATCTCGGTAATGAGCACACGGCCGGCGCCGAGCGACGCGCCCACCATTTGCGACTTCCGGTCGCCGCGTTCGAGCGAGATGCGCACGGTATTGGGATGCGCATCGTCCCCCAGCGATGTCTTTTCGAAAGTGTAGTCGAGACCTTCGCGCTCCATGATGTCGAGGGCGGTACGCAGCCGTTCGTCATCGGGACGGAACCCCATGAGCCCACCCACGATGGCCTTGTCGGTGCCGTGCCCTTCGCCAGTGCGCGCGAAGCTGCCGTGCAGTTCCACCAAGGCTTTTTCTGGCGTACCGCCAACCAGACAGCGGGCGAGCAGGCCAAGACGACAGGCGCCGGCCGTATGGCTGGAACTCGGCCCCACCATAACCGGGCCGATAATGTCGAGGAGAGATACCATGCAATTCAATGTAGCGCGCGGAAGCCGCGACGCGACCGGCCACACGCCCAAACGGGTCTGTCATGGCGCCTTTCGACGCGACGACAGACCCGTTCTCATCAACCACGCTGTGGCGGTCGATGCAGGCTACACATTAGACCGCGTTGTTGCGGCGACGCTTGCCGAAGAACGCCAAGCCCGCGAGGCCACTCGCCATGAGGAGATACGTGCTGGGCTCCGCCACCGACGTCTGGGTGACGTTGATGAACCCCGACATGCCCGTGGTGTTCATGCCACCGGTGTTGGTGAGACTCACGTCGTTCACGCGAAACGCGAACGTGCCGCCGTTGAACGTGAAGTTCCGCGTCGAGTTATCGAAGTCGAAGTCGACCGCGCCCGAGTTATCGGAGACCGAACCGGCCAGCGTAGCCATGTACGTGGTGCTCGTCGGCGACACCCCGGCAGGTGACGTGAAGAACACGTTCAACACGAAGCGCTGATTGGAGAAGTTGATGCCGGTCGCGCCTGCCGGCAGGGAGATCGAGCCGAGATTGTTGAAGTTCGGCGTGGCCGCGGTCTCACCGATGGCGGCAACACCACCGAACGAAGACACCGTGAACGTCGAGTTCGTGTAGGTGAGCGGACCGACCACATCCGTGCGCACACCCGGTGTGGTCTCCGGCGTACACGCCAGATCACCAGCGGTGTAGAAGCAGCCGTTGGTATAGCCGCTGAAGGTGATTTGGGCACTCGCGGGTGCCGCAATCACGAGTGTGGCTGCAGCAGCGGCCGCAGTCAGACGGAAAACGATGTTCATTGGGTGCTCCGATGGGGATACGGTGATGGAACCTGCGCACGTGGCGCGCATTCCCCACCAGAGCAATCCATGTGCCCGCGCACACGGATGAGATGTGTGACATTCACACCAGCAGATTACTTGAGCATTGGCGCGAGATATCGTCCGGTATGACTCTGCTTGACGCGTGCCACCTGTTCGGGTGTGCCTTGCGCCACAATCGTTCCGCCACGCGTACCACCTTCCGGACCTAGATCGACGACCCAGTCTGCGGTCTTGATCACATCGAGATTGTGCTCGATGACGAGTACCGTGTTGCCACGATCAACGAGCTTGTGGAGCACGCCCAGCAATACGCGCACATCTTCGAAGTGGAGTCCGGTAGTCGGCTCATCGAGGATGTACATCGTCCGGCCGGTATCGCGCTTCGACAATTCCGTCGCGAGCTTGACGCGCTGCGCTTCACCACCAGACAGCGTGGTCGCACTCTGCCCGAGGTGGATGTAGCCGAGCCCGACGTCACGCAGCGTTTCGAGTCGCTGCACGATGCGCGGTTGGTTCTCGAAAATGCCGCATGCGTCTTCGACGGTGAGGTCGAGCACCTCCGCGATGCTGAGTCCCCGGAACCGGACTTCGAGCGTCTCACGGTTGAAACGCTTCCCTTTGCATACATCGCAGGGGACGAACACATCGGGGAGAAAGTGCATTTCGATCTTCACGAGCCCGTCGCCCTGACAGGCTTCGCACCGGCCACCCTTCACGTTGAACGAGAAGCGACCCGGGCCATACCCGCGAATCTTGGCTTCGGGAAGCTCCGCAAACAGCTCACGCACCGACGTGAACACGCCGGTATAGGTTGCGGGATTCGAACGGGGCGTGCGTCCAATCGGGCTCTGATCGATATCGATGATCTTGTCGAGATGCTCGACACCGCTGACCTTGGTGTGCAAGCCTGGCAAAACGCGCGCGCGGAAGAAATGTCGTGACAGCGACTTCTGCAGGATGTCAGTCACCAGCGTCGACTTACCCGAACCGGACACACCGGTGACGGCAACAAACAAGCCCAGCGGGAACTCGGCCGTGACATCCTTCAGATTGTGTTCGCGTGCTCCATGCACCGTCAGAGTGCGCGCTGCATCCCGTTGGCGGCGCTGCTTCGGCACTTCCACTTCACGCGCACCACGCAGATACGCGCCCGTTATCGAGCCCGGCGTGTCCATCACCTGCTGCACCGAGCCCGCCGCGATGACTTCACCGCCGTGCTTGCCTGCACCCGGCCCGAGATCGATCAGGTAGTCGGCATCACGAATGGTTTCCTCGTCGTGCTCCACCACGATCACGGTGTTGCCAAGATCGCGCAGTTGCCGGAGGGTGTTGAGCAGCCGGCCGTTGTCGCGCTGGTGCAAGCCGATACTTGGCTCGTCGAGAATGTACAGGACACCCACGAGCCGCGAACCGATTTGCGTCGCCAGGCGAATGCGCTGCGCCTCACCGCCGGACAATGATTCCGCGCTACGATTGAGCGTGAGATAGTCGAGGCCGACGTCGACGAGGAAGCGCAGACGTTCGCGCACTTCCTTGAGAATGGGGCCGGCGATCCCGGGGTCGAGCCCCGGATGACCGGCGCTGCGCACGGGAACCGTCTCAAAGAATGCGAGCGCATCGACGACACTCTGCCCCACCACGTCGCCGATGTTCATGCCGTGCACGGTAACCGCCAGCGACTCGGGCCGGAGTCGACGCCCACCGCACGAGGGGCACGGGGCGGCGACCATGAACGCGTCGAGCTCGAGGCGCACGCCATCGGAGCTACTTTCGTCGTAGCGACGCTGCACATGCGCTACGATGCCTTCCCACGACGTCTCCGGCTCCTTGGCAGTCTTCGCCGCTGTTTTGGTGGTCTTCGCCACCTTCTTGACGGCGGTGCGCGCGCGGGCCGGCGCATCACCCATGCCGTACAGCAACTGGTGGCGCACCTTGGCGGGAATCTTTCCCCACGGCGCGTTGAGGTCGAAGCCAAGCAGCTTCGCGAGCCCCGGGAGGATCACTTTTCGCAAGTAGCCGTCGGGCTCTCCCCACGGGAGAATGACCCCTTCGAGAATGGAGATGCTCGGATCACCGAGCATGAGTTCTTCACTCACGCTCCGCGTGGTTCCGAGGCCACTGCATGTTTCGCAGGCGCCGAACGGAGAGTTGAACGAGAAGTGCCGCGGCTCCAACTCCGGCATGGAGATGCCGCAGTTGGGACAGCCGTAGCGCTCCGAGAACATTTCGGTGGTGGGCTCGCTGCCGTCGTAGCGCACGACTTCCGCCAACCCTTCCGCAAGGCGCAGCGCGGTTTCCACGGAGTCGGTAATGCGCCCGCGATCCTCGGCCCGCACCACCAGCCGGTCGACGACGACGGAGATGGAGTGATTGAGGCGCCGGTTCAGTTTTGGCGGGTCGGCGAGTTCAATGAGCTCGCCATCCACCATGGCGCGAACGAACCCCTGCTTGCGCGCGCTCTCGAACAGTTCGCGGAATTCGCCTTTGCGTTCCTGCACGAGGGGCGCGCGAATCTCGAGTCGAGTGCCATCAGGCCACGCGAGTACCTGCTCGGCGATCTGCGTCGGGCTCTGACGCTGCACGGCCCGACCGCAATTGGGGCAGTGCGGCGTACCGCCGCGGGCGTACAGAAGGCGCAGGTAGTCATAGATCTCGGTCACCGTCCCCACGGTGGAGCGCGGATTGTGTCCGGCCGACTTCTGCTCGATCGAGATGGCGGGCGACAGCCCCTCGATGGCGTCGACGTCCGGCTTCTCCATCAGCCCGAGGAACTGGCGGGCATACGCGGAAAGCGACTCGACGTACCGGCGCTGGCCTTCCGCGTAGATGGTGTCGAACGCGAGCGAGGACTTTCCCGAACCAGACAGCCCTGTAATGACCGTCAGCTGGTCGCGCGGGATGGTGACACTGATGTTCCGGAGGTTGTGCTCACGGGCGCCACGCACCACGAGGAAATCGGACGCGGGCACTCCCACTGCTGGAGCCGCCGTGTTTTTGGTCGGTCGAGGCATAGTTTCTCAAGCTGCGGAAAGCCGTTGGGGGACACAACCCCGCAGGGATAGCTCCCGCGGTGGCTTGGAGGTTCCCGACTCGCCCGCGCCGCCGGAGGGCCTCGGGTACTCGCGACGTGACGGTGTGCGCCTGCCGGCAGACCCGGGAAGTTGCCAAGGGGTGACGTTCAGTCGTCTACCAGGCATGATCGAGATCTCGTCGCTTTCCAAGCGCTTCGGTGACTTCACCGCAGTGCGTTCGCTCGACCTGGTCGTACCGGCCGGCGAGCTGTTCGGTTTCCTCGGCCCCAATGGCGCCGGTAAGACGACCTCCATGCGGATGATCGCCGGCATTCTGCAGCCGACGGCCGGGCAGATCCGCATTGCCGGCCACGACATGGTCGCGCAGCCGCTGCTGGCCAAACGCGCCCTCGGGTTCATTCCCGATCGGCCATTCATCTACGAAAAGCTCACCGGCATCGAGTTCCTGCGCTTCAGCGCGGGGCTGTACGGCGAGGCAGGCCCCGATGTGGACCGCCGGGGTCACGAGCTGCTTGCCCTGTTCGACCTGGAGCCGTGGCGCGACGAACTCGTGGAGAGCTACAGCCACGGCATGCGGCAGAAGCTCATCATTGCCAGCGCCTTCGTGCACCGTCCGGCGGTCATCGTCGTGGACGAACCGATGGTTGGCCTCGATCCCAAATCGTCGAAGATTCTCAAGGACTTATTCCGCGAATATACACGTCGTGGCCACACGGTCATGATGTCGACGCACACGCTGGAGATTGCGGAAGGCATGTGCGACCGCATTGGCATCATGCAACGTGGCGAACTGGTCGCGTGTGGTACGATGGACGAGCTGCGCGCGTCGAGCGGTACCGATGACGCCCTCGAGGACATCTTCCTGCGGCTGACCGGTGATCGCGTGGCTCGTGAGCTCGTCGAGGTGCTCGATGCCTGACGCGGTGGCGAACGCCACCCCTATGGCGGCTGCACCGGGCGCGTTGGCGCTCCTGCGCCCCAAGTGGCAAATGGCGCGAAACCGCACGCGACATCATCAGCAGGGCGATCTCCGCCGCATTGTCGTCGTGAGCACTGTCGCGCTGGGCTTCTGGAGCGTGGCGTTCATGCTCGCGCTCAAGCTGCTGCGCTACTTCCGCAGTGCTGAAGACATCGGCGCATTGCTCGCGTCGAAGTTGCTGGCGATGATCCTGTTGTCGTTCGGATCCATTCTGCTCCTCTCGAACACCATCGCGGCGCTGTCGAATTTCTTTCTGTCGCGCGATCTCGACCAGCTCGCGGCCGCTCCCGTGGGGAGTGGCGCGCTCTATCGTGCGCGGTTGACCGAGACGGCGATGCACTCGAGCTGGATGGTCGCGCTGCTGCTCGTGCCGCTGGTTGGGGCCTATGGTGTGGCCTATCGCGGCGGCTTCGACTTCGTGTTCTTTGCCCTCGCGGTGTTCGTGCCGTTTCTGCTCATTCCGGCGGCGCTCGGTTCGGGGGTGACGCTGTTGCTGGTGAATGTGTTTCCGGCGCGTCGCACCCGTGATCTGCTCAGCGTGATCGCCGCGATGGCGGTGGCGGGCCTCGTCCTGCTGTTTCGGGCAGCGCGTCCAGAGCAGCTCGCCCGCCCCGAGGGCTTTGCCAACTTCATGCAGTTCGTGGCAGCACTCGATACGCCGTCATCGCCGTGGCTCCCCAGCGAATGGGTGAGCGAAGCGGTGGTGAAGTATCTGAGCGGGAAGGCGGCGTGGCAGCCGCTGGTGCGCCTCTGGGCCGTCGCCGGCGTTCTGGTGGGCATCGGGCATGTGCTCTATGCTCGCGGATGGCGCCGAGCGTACAGCATGGCGCAGGAAGGCGCGACCAAGCGCGGGACGGCACGAACGCAGCGCCCCTTGCTCGATCGCGCGCTGGCCTTCCTTGGCCCCATGCGACGTGAGCTCGTGTTGAAGGAGCTTCGTGTCTTCAGCCGCGACAGCACACAGTGGTCGCAGCTGGTATTGCTCGCGGTACTCCTCGTGGTGTACGTCGCGAACGTGCGTTACCTCCCGCTCAACGGCAGCGGCGTCACGGTGCTGCTGCGCAATCTCATACCGTTCCTGAATCTCGCACTCGCGGGATTCGTGCTCGCCTCCATCGCGGCGCGCTTCGTGTTCCCGAGTGTCAGTCTTGAAGGGCGCGCCTTGTGGCTGTTGCGAAGCAGCCCTCTGCCAGTGCGCGAGCTGCTGTGGGCCAAGTTCTGGGTGGGGGCCATTCCCCTGTTGTTCCTTGCGCTCGTCCTGGTGGGCGCGACGAACGTGATGCTCAAGGTGCAGCCGTTCGTCCATGTCGTCTCGCTCGTCTCCATTGCGGCGCTGGTGTTTCCACTGGCGGGGCTGGCCTTGGGCTACGGTACCTTCTACCCGCAGTTCGACAGCGAGAACGCAGCACAGATTCCCACGTCGTTCGGCGGCTTGATGTTCATGATCACCGCCGTGGGGCTCATTGGCGCAGTCGCCTATCTCGCAGGTCGTCCGGCGGCGCGATGGATTGTGGCTGAGCATTTCGGGCGAGCCCGCGATCCGATGGATATGGTGGTGCCGTTCGCGGTGGCTCTTGCGGTCTGTGCGGCCGGCACGGTGATCCCGCTGACGCTTGCCCGGCAGCGACTGGAGCAGCTGGAACGCGCCTGATCGTCGGCGGTCCGCCACGGGCAGGCTGTATGCCGCGCGGGTCATGCGCTACGTTTCGCGCCCATGGCCCGCAAGAAGTCCGCCCCCGCTGCCGATAGCATCAGCGCCGAACTGGCGACGCAATTCCGACGTCGGCTGCATCGATGGTATCGCGTGCACTCGCGTGATCTGCCGTGGCGCCAGACGCGCGATCCCTATCGCATCCTCATTTCCGAGTTGATGCTGCAGCAGACGCAGGTGTCGCGCGTCCTCGACTTCTACCGTCGGTTCCTCGATCGCTTCCCCGATCTGCACACGCTGGCCAAGGCACGTCCGCAACGGGTGCTCGAAGCGTGGGAAGGCCTCGGCTATTACGCCCGCGCGCGCAACCTGCACAAGCTGGCGCAGCACGTGACCACGACCGCCGACGGCATCATTCCGAGTGAGCCGGAGCAGCTGCGGGCATTGCCAGGTGTCGGCGCGTATACCGCTGGCGCGGTGGCGTCGTTCGCCTACGAGAAGCGCGCGGCCTTGGTCGATACCAACGTGGCGCGCGTTCTACAGCGCGTGTTCGCGCCGGAACTCGACCCCAAGAGCGGTCCCGGCCTTAAGCGATTATGGGAGATGGCCAACAGCCTGTTGCCGCGCACGGGGAAAGTCACCTGGACTCACAACCAAGCGCTCATGGAGCTTGGCGCGCTGGTCTGCTCGGCGCGCTCGCCCAAATGTGGCGTCTGCCCCGTGAAGCGCATCTGCGCCAGCGTCGAGCGTTTCGAGCAACGCCCATGAACGCGTCGCCGTTACCGCCGGTGATCACATCGGCGGCGGGCTCGGTGATCGCGCGTACGGCACCGTTGTCCGACCGGGCAGCACACGATGCGGCGGAGGCGCTTGGCCAACAGTGGTTCGGGCCGAGCTTCGACGAATCGCGTTTCGATGCATGGGCGGAGCGCATTGCACATCTGCTCTTTGTGGCAGAAGACGCTCACAGCAGCGCGTTCCTCGGATACGCCGACCAGCTGTTTCTCTCGCCGGCCACGGAGCAGGCGCTGCGCGATGGCACCATAACCGAAGACGCCTTCGACGAACATTCGGTGCTCGACGACGCCGAGTTGCTGCGACTGCCCGCGGGCTCGCGCGTCACGTTGTATCTGGCAGGGATGTGCGTGACGGCGCCTGGTACAACAGCGGGCCGTGAGGCCGCCATGGCGCTCCGTGCCTGTCGGAGCACGCTGGTGGCGGCGTGGCGTGCGCGGGGACTGGAGATCGTGCTGCTTATGGCCGCCGCAACGGAGGCGGGACGGCGCATTGCGACACGCGCCGGCGGCATCCTGGTGTCACCCGCAGCCGCGCGCGCCGACGGGTACGATCTGTTTGAATTGACGGATATTCCCGAAGACCGCGCCCGGCGGAGTTAACCACCGGGCAGAGTCGGTCTCAACTCAGGCCGCCGCCAGCTGCGTTCCGCACCCGCTGCAGAATCGCGAACCCACAAGATCGACACTCGCACCACAACTGCCGCACGAACCCGGCAGAAAACGTCCGCAGCTGTTGCAGTAGATGGCATCCGGCTCAGGGCGCGGACCGCACACGCCGCAGCACTTCACGTTGCCCGCCGCCCGCGCAATCGCGGCTTCGACGGCATCGATGGAGTTGTCGTTCGTTGCAGTTGCCGCAACGGTCGTTGCGGGAGTCACGCCCTCGCGTGCATCGGCCGCGCGCAGCTCCGCCAACGCTTCGCGGGTATACCGCTGCTTGAGATCGGCATAGTCGCTGTCGCTGAGCTTACCGGTCTCGCGGTCAAACTCGATTTCGCGCAGAGCGCTCACGGCCATGCTTGGCTCGTCGCCCTTGCGCGACTTCTTCTTGCGCACGGCCTTGACCGCATTGGGTGCCGGGGGCGTCGGCGAATCGATCGCACTGAGCAGCGGCGCCAGCACGAGCGTAAGCGCGCCGAGCGCGAGTCCGGTGCCGAGCACCAGCGGCAGCGCACCTTCCGGGAGCGCCATCAGTTGTCCTCCCGCAGCGCTGCTTCGAGCCGCGCGAGTTCATCCGGCGTCGCATCGGTACCGCTAGAGGTGAGGCTCACCGCCGGCTTGACTGGACGATTCGCCTCGGCCTCCTTGGCGTTGAGACGCCAGCTGCGCAGCAACGCGCCGATACCCACACCACCCACCGCGACCGCGGCGAATGGCGCAAACCACGCCATGAGACTGAAGCCTTCCTTCCGCGGCGAATTCAGAATGAAGTCACCGTACGTACCCGTCAGCGCCTGCATGATTTCGTCGCCGGTGTATCCACCGTCGACAAGGCGCTGAATGTCCCCGTGCACCGCCGGCGAAATGCCGCAGGCAAAGTCGGTGGTACGACAGGTATAGACATCGAGGGTGCACGGGCATGGACATGCCAGCTGCCGCTCGAAATCCTCCACCTGCTTTACCGTCATCGTGGGTTTCGCGCCGGGCTTGGGAGGACGCACCACCGGCTTGTACGAATCGGAGGTCATCTCTTCGCCACCAGCCGCTGTGGCGGCCTGCGGCTGTTCGCTGATCACCGGCGCCGGCGCCGCAGCAGCTGCCGCTGTCGTGTCTTGCGCCCACGCCGGCTTGCTCAGGAGCGATACACCACCGACCACCGCACCAGCGCGAAGCAAAAACTCACGCCGATGCATCACGCGCCAGCTCCAACGGGTTCTAGCTCGAGCCCCATGGGAAGCTCGGCAACATACCCGCCTTCACGCTCGTCCTTACGCGCCTGCGGCCACATGACGACCAGACCGCCGAAGGCCATGATGATGCCACCGAACCACACCCACCACACCAGCGGATTGAAGTTGATGTGCACCGCTGCCGTGTCACGATCGACCGCGCCGGTGAACACCAGATACACGTCCTGCTTTGGCGACTCGAGCAGCCCCACTTCCGTCGACGGCTCGAAGGTCGGCTGATCGTTCGAATCGATGTGCTGACGCTTTTCGCTGGACAGCAGCCCCATGCTCTTGCCGTCGCGCGTGACATCGAACGTCACAGCGAGGACTCGGCGGTTGAGCTGATTGAACTGCGAAATGCCCTGGCTCGTGAACTCCCACACGTGCCCGTACGCATCCGTCGCCTTGACCGACTCGCCCGTCTTGAGCGTGGCGGTGACATCACGCCGGAACATGAGCCCGGCAAAGGCGCAGAACAGAATGACCACGCCGAAGTGCACGATATAGCCGCCATAGCGGCGGCGATTGCGTCCGATGAGCATCACGAAGGCTCCGAAGAAGCCCTCACCGTACATGCGACGACGCGCGCCAACGCCCTTCACGAATTCCTGAATGATCGTGCCGAACACGAAGCCGGCCAGGAGATACGACACGAGCGCGTACATGTCGCGCATGCCCAGTACCAGCAGCGTGGCGAAGACCGCCACACCCGCTGCCACCGGCCACGTGAACTGACGCTTGAGATTCGTCACGGAGGCCCGACGCCAGGCGATGAGCGGACCGATGCCCGTGAGCGCCAGCAGCAACAAGCCCAACGGGCCGTTGACCGCGTTGAAGAACGGCGGCCCCACCGTGATCTTGTCGCCCTTGACCCACTCGGAAAGAATCGGGAAGAGCGTTCCCCAGAGCGTGGCGAAGCAGATGCCCACCAGCACGAGGTTGTTGTACAGGAACGCCGCCTCACGGCTGACCATGCTCTCGAGCTCCGCTTTCGCGGTGAGGTCGTTGAGGCGCGTACTCACGAGATAGACCGTGAGCACCGTGGCCGCGATGAGGAAGCCGAGGAACCAGTTGCCAATGGGCGAGCGCGCGAAGGCGTGCACGCTTTCGATGACCCCCGAGCGCGTGATGAACGTGCCCAGAATCGTGAGCAGGAACGAGAGCACGACCAGCGTCACGTTCCATTTGCGCAGCATGCCGCGCTTTTCCTGGATCATGATGCTGTGGAGGAACGCCGTCACCGTGAGCCACGGAAGGAACGACGAGTTCTCCACCGCGTCCCACGCCCAGTAACCGGCCCAGCCGAGCTCCACATACGCCCACCACATGCCCAGCACGATGCCAATGGTGAGGAAGAACCACGACACCAGCGCCCAGCGACGCACCGAGCCAAGCCACTGCGCATCGAGCTTGCGCGTGACGAGTGCGCCGATGGCAAAGGCGAACGGAATGGCGGTGCCGACATAGCCCAGATACAGCATGGGCGGATGGATCGCCATGCCCGGGTTCTGCAGCTGCGGGTTCATGCCGCGGCCGTCGGCGGGGATCCAATCGAGACGCTCGAACGGATTTTCCGCGAACGCCATCGTCATGAGGAAGAACAGCGCCACGACACCGAGCGTCCCCGTCACATACGGCATCATCTCGCGATTCGATGCGCGGTTCGTGAACACCGCAATCGCCGAGTAGGTCGTCATGATGAGCGACCAGAACAACAGCGAGCCTTCCTGACCGGCCCAGAACGCCGTGAAGAGATAGACCTTGGGCAGATTGGCGCTCGTGAACGACGCGACGAACTTGATGGAAAAGTCGTGCGTGAACAGCGCCGTCCAGAGACCGATCGAGGCCAGCAGGGTAAAGCCGAACGTGGCGTACATGGCCCGTTCGCCGCTCTTGATCAAATCGGGGCGGCCCTGCATGCCGCCAGCAAATGACACTGTGGTCGTCCAGGCCGCCATCAACAGGGCGATCCAGAGCGACAGCTCACCAACGAGAATCATGACGCCTCGCGCAGTGCGCGCTGGCCGAGCGCGGACACGCGCCCGGCGCGTGGGTTACGCCTTGGGAATCGAAGCGGGGTGTTCCCCGCCGGCAGGGTTCTGACCGGGCTGGCCGGGAGCGTTTTCATAACGCGACGCGCATTTCGCGAGCAGCGTCGTCGCCTGGAACACGCCGTTGCTGTCGAGACGGCCTTCCACGACGATATCGACACCGTCGGTGAAGGTGTCCGGCGTCACGCCGCGGTAGTGCACCGGATACGTCTTGGTGCCGTCCGTCATCGTGAACGTCAGTTCGCGACCGCCCGGGTCACGCTGAATCGTGCCCGACACCACACGGGCGCCAACCTTCACGCCGTTCTTGGAGAAGCGCGGATTGTCCGCCACCTTCGCCGCCAACTCGCCGGGCGTGAGATAGTACGTAGCCGTCTCGTTGATCGAGCTGGCCATCAGGTAGGAAGCAGTGCCGAGCACCAGCACGCCGCCGAGCAGGAACTTGTTGCGAGCTTTCACGGGGTCGCCGTCCTGTAGGGTCCGGAGGGTATACCGAAAGATAGTGCGAGAGCGTCACGGAAGCACAGCGACCGACAAAGTTTGTCGGGAAGGCCGCTTTCCATAACGTGGGTCAGTCGAGATCACGGGCCCAGGAAAGCGCCGCCCGCACCGCGCGACGCCACCCGGCATAGGAGTAGGCCGCAGAGGCGGCTCCTGGTTCCGTTGGCGTGAAGCGGGTGAGCTGGCGGCTGGCCAAAAACTCTTCCCCTGACGTCCACACCCCGGAGGCCAGTCCGGCGAGGCCGGCGGCGCCAAGCGCCGTGGTCTCCACCATCGCCGGCCGATCCACCGGCACGCCCAGGACATCGGCCTGGAACTGCATCAGCCAGTCATTGCTCGATGCGCCCCCGTCGACGCGCAGCCGGTCGAAGGCGACGTTTCCGTGCGAACGCATGTCTCCGAGCACATCCCGCGTGGCGAACGCCATGGCCTCGAGGGCGGCCCGGGCCAGATGGGCCTGCGTCGTGCCGCGGGTGAGTCCCACGATCGTACCGCGGGCATTGGGCTCCCAATCGGGGGCGCCAAGCCCAGTCAGCGCCGGCACGAAATAGACGCCTTCGTTGGACGGGAGCGAGGCGGCCATAGCCTCGGTCTCGGCGCTGGCACGAATGATCCCCAAGCCGTCGCGGAGCCACTGCACGGCCGCGCCGGCGATGAACACCGACGCCTCGAGCGCAAAAACCGGCTCGCCCCGTTCGTTACAGGCGATGGTGGTGAGCAGCCCGGATCCCGGGGCCGCACGATGTTCACCCGTGTTGAGAAGCAGGAAGGCACCCGTGCCATACGTGTTCTTCCCGTCGCCCGGCTGCCACCCGCCCTGTCCGAAGAGCGCGGCCTGCTGATCACCGGCAATACCGGCAATGGGTAATTCCACCCCGAGGGTTGCCATGGTGGAAATCCCCACGCTGCCACTCGAAGGCACCACCCGCGGCAGCAGCACTGCCGGGACACCAAACAGGGCGCACAGTTCATCACTCCAGGCGCGCGTATTGATGTCATAGAGCATGGTCCGCGACGCGTTCGTATGGTCGGTGACGTGCGCGGTCCCGCCGGTCAGGTGCCAAATAAGCCAGCTGTCGATGGTCCCGGCACACAGCTCGCCCGCCTCGGCGCGCCGGCGATTGTCCCCCTGCGCCAGCAACCATTCCAGCTTGCTCGCGCTGAAATAGGGATCGGTGACGAGCCCCGAGAGCTCCCCGATGCGCGTCGCCTGCGGGGCGAGTTCCGCGCATCGCGCGGCGGTCCGGCGGTCCTGCCAGACAATGGCCCGGTGCACGGCGCGCCCGGTGGCCCGCTCCCAGAGGACGATGGTTTCGCGCTGATTGGTAATGCCAATCGTGACGGGGGCGTCGGCCCCTTCCCCGTGGGCATTGGCGATCGCTTCGCGCGCGGCGGCCAGCGTGCGTTCGAGAATTTCGTGCGCGTCGTGCTCGACCCATCCCGGCGCGGGATAGTGCTGCGTGATTTCACGGTAGGCACGTCCGACGACGCGGCCGTCGCGGGCGATGACGAGACAGGTGGTGCCGGTCGTACCCTGATCGATGGCGAGAACGGTCACGAAACGCTCAGTGTGAAGGGCGGGCTGACGAGACCGCGATCGGTGAGGTACGCGGTGACGAGATGACGCGGCGTCACGTCGAAGGCGGGATTCCAGGCGGACACCCCCGGCGGCAACTCGCCGAGTTCGTCTCGATCGCGATACTCGATGATGATGTCACGACCGGTGGGGGTCGCCGGGTCGATCGTACTCCACGGCGCTGCTACATAAAATGGGATGCCGTGCGCCTTCGCCGCGAGCGCGACGCCGTACGTGCCCACCTTGTTGGCCACGTCACCATTGGCCGTAATGCGATCGGCGCCGACGATCACGAGATCGATCTGCTGCTGCGCCAGCAACGAGGCGGCGGCGCCGTCGGGGAGCACGGTGACGTTGATCCCGGCGCGCGAGAGCTCCCACGCCGTGAGCCGCGCCCCCTGTCGCAACGGCCGCGTCTCGTCCGCATACACGGTGACCAGGCGGCCAGCGGCATGGGCCGTATAGATCGGCGCGAGCGCGGTACCGATTCCCGCGGTCGCCAGCGCGCCGGCGTTGCAATGCGTGAGGACGCGTGCGCCGTCGGGAATGAGCGACAGCCCGTGACGACCGATGGCGCTACACATCGCGACGTCCTCTTGCCGGATGACTTCGGCCTCGACGCGCAACCGGCCGAGTAGTGCGTCATCGGTGACCAGCGCGGCGCAACGCAGCATGCGCTCGACCGCCCACGCGAGGTTGACGGCTGTTGGACGGGCGGCAATGAGGTGCGCCGCATAGTCGGACAACAGGCGCCGGGCGTGGGCGCCAGCCCCGTCGCTCTCCAGTTCGAGCGCTACCGCCAGGCCAATGGCGGCGGCCACCCCGATGGCCGGTGCCCCACGCACCGCGAGCGTGCGGATGGCGTCGAGGATGTCGGGGAGTCGCCGAAGGTCGCGAACGACCTCCTGGGCGGGAAGCAACCGCTGGTCGAGAATGCGCAGCGCGTGCGTGTCGGGGGACCAGCCGACGGCGGGGATGGTAAGCACGAGTCAATAGTAGCGGCTGACACGACCAAGCGGGGTGGACTGCCGCGCCTTGTCGGGTCGCTAGATTGGGGGATTGTCGCGTGTCGCCCCTCCCCGCTTTCTCGCCGCCATGTCCTACCAGTTCCTGACCTTCGACGTCGCCGACCGGATTGCCACGATTACCGTGAATCGGCCCGACAAACTCAACGCGCTCAACGACGCAACGATTGCCGAGCTCGGGGTGGCGATTGACGAAGCGATCGCGCGTGATGATGTGGCGGCCGTGCTGCTCACCGGTGCCGGTCGCGCGTTCGTCGCCGGCGCCGACATCTCCGAACTGCAGAGTCAGTCCCCATTGGAGGCACAGCGGCGCGCGCGCGCGGGGCAAGCGATTTTTCGCCGCTTCGAAACGAGCCCCAAGCCGACGATCGCCGCGATCAACGGCTTTGCCCTCGGCGGCGGATGCGAACTGGCGATGGCCTGTCACCTGCGCGTGGCGAGCGAGAAGGCCAAGCTCGGCCAGCCGGAAGCGAAGCTGGGGATCGTGCCGGGATATGGCGGCACGCAGCGATTGCCGCGCCTGGTGGGGCGTGGGGCAGCGCTGCGCCTGCTGCTCACCGGCGACATGATCGACGCGGCCGAAGCGCATCGCCTGGGGTTGGTGGATCAGGTGACGACGCCGGAGACCCTCATCGACACGACGCGCGCCCTGTTGACATCGATGATCGCCAACGCGCCGCTCGCGCTGGCGGGGTGCATTGAAGCGGTGGACCGTGGTCTCGATGTCACCCTCGAAGAAGGGTGCACGATCGAGTCGGACTTCTTCGGGCTGCTGTCGTCGACGGACGACATGAAAGAAGGGATGCGCGCGTTCCTCGAGAAGCGTGCCCCGACCTTCAACGGCCGCTGAGTACACGCCGCGGTGCTCGTGCATCTCGCTGCCCGTGCGTATCGCAACTTCAGCAGTCTCGAAGTCGCGGTACCGCCCAACGGGCTCGTCATCATCGGCGAGAACGGGCACGGCAAAACCAATCTGCTCGAAGCGGTCGCGTATCTCGCCCTGCTGCGCTCCTTTCGCGGGGCGCGTGACAGCGATGTGATCCACTTTGGTGCGCCGGCATTTCACGTGCGCGCCACGTTGTCGGCGCCGGCGGCGTGGCACACCGTCAGTGTGGGCTACGAACGCAGCACCAAAAAGAAACGGGCAACGCTCGACGGCGTCGAACAGCCTCGCCTCACCAGCGCGTTGGGCGCGTTACCGTCGGTGGAGTTCTCCCCGGCCGACGTGGCACTGGTCGCCGGCACGCCGGGCGACCGTCGACGCTATCTCGACGTCATGCTGGCGCTCTCGTCGCCGGCATACCTCGTGGCGTTGCAGCAGTACCGTGCGGCGCTGCTCCGTCGCAACGCCGCCTTGCGCACCGCCCAGCGCGACGTGGGACGCGGACAGGACCACGAGGCCCGCGTGAGTGTGTGGGAACCCGCCCTCGCCGAGCACGGTGGCTTCATTGTGGCCGCCCGCCATGCCTTCGTGCAGGCGCAGGCGACTCCGTACGCGCAGCTGTGCCAAGCGATCGGCGAACGGGAGGGCGCCCTGCTCCGCTACACGAGCGTCGGTGGCGATAACGGTGAGGCCCATGGCACCAGCGGCAGCGCCCAGGCCGAGGCGCTGTCACGCGCCTACGCGCAGCAGCGCAGCACCGAAATTCGACGCGGCGTGACGCTCGCCGGGCCACACCGGGACGAACTGCACCTGCACCTTGGCGGACGGGACTTGCGGACGTTCGGCTCGGCGGGGCAGCAGCGCAGTGCCGCCATCGCGTTACGGCTGCTCGAACTTGCGACCCTCAAGACGGCCATTGGCTACGCGCCCTTGCTCTTGCTCGACGACCCCTTCGCCGAACTCGACCTCGGCCGCGCCGGGCGCGTGCTGGCCTTGCTCGACGATGCGGGCGCCTCGCAGGTGCTGCTGGCGGTCCCGCGCGAAGAAGATATTCCCGAGGCATTCACACGGCTCGAACGGCGCACGATGCGCGACGGCGTACTCGGCGGTGCGGCATGAGCGAACCCAAGCGCTCCCCGTCCAAGCTGGGCGACGTGCTGGCCTCGGTGCTCAAGAAGGCCGGGCTGACCGATCGCGTGGCGCAGGCCTCGGTGATTCCCGAATGGCCGGCGCTGGTGGGTCCGCAGATTTCCGAGGTGACGGAGCCGCTCACGCTCCAGCAGGACGGCACCCTGGTGGTGATGGTGAAGACCCACGCCTGGATGCAGGAACTGACGTTTCTGGAGCCCGAATTGCTCAAGTCGCTCAACCGGGATACGTCGCGTCCGCCGGTGGTGAAGCTGCGCTGGATGCTACGCCGCTGACAGGCGGCCGGGCCGGTTTCCGGCCATTTGATAAGTTCTTATTTGGCAAATACTTATACCAGCGTCGCCGAGTTGCTTGTCGCACCCGGTTTTGGTATATTTCGGGGTTGTGTTTCCGGGCCAGTTTTTGCCCTTCAAACCCTCCGGCAGCTCCTCATCACAATGGCAAACAGCAGCGCAGAGTCCGACAAGGAGTACGGCGCAGGTCAAATCACCGTACTCAAGGGACTCGAAGCAGTCCGCAAGCGCCCCGGCATGTACATCGGCTCGACGTCGGCGCGCGGTCTGCACCATCTCGTGTACGAGGTCGTGGACAACTCGATCGACGAAGCGATGGCGGGACATGCCAAGCGCATCTTCGTCACGATCCACGAAGACAATTCCATCACCGTCGAGGACGACGGCCGCGGTATTCCCGTGGACGTGCATCCCATCGAGAAGATGCCGGGCGTGGAAATCGCGCTGACGGTGCTGCACGCTGGCGGCAAGTTCGAAAAGGACGCGTACTCCGTGTCGGGCGGTCTGCACGGCGTCGGCGTCTCGGTGGTGAACGCGCTCTCCGACCAGTTGAAGGTCTGGGTGAAGCGCGAGGGCAAGGAGCATTACATGGACTTCGAACGTGGGACCACCACGACGAAGCTCAAGGTGCTGCGCTCGGTCGGCGCGCGGGAAACCGGAACGAAGGTGTGGTTCAAGCCCGACGCCACGATTTTCCAGGATACCACGCGCTACGAGTGGGCGACGCTCGCGAACCGTCTGCGCGAATTGTCGTATCTCAACAAAGGCATCCAGATCACGTTGCGCGACGAACGTCCGGAAGAGTTCAAGGACAATCAGCCGCGCGAAGAGTTGTTCTGGGCGACCGGCGGTCTCAAGGACATGGTGGGGTACCTCAACGGCAGCAAGAAGCCGTTGCACCCCGATGTCGTGTACCTCGACACCACGCGTGACGGCATCGCCATCGAAGTGGCGCTGCAGTACAACGACAGCTACGCCGATACCACGTTCTCCTTCGTCAACAACATCAACACGCACGAAGGCGGTACGCACCTCACCGGCTTCAAGAGCGCGCTCACCTCGGTGATCAACAAGTACATCGAGCGCTCGAGCAATCTCAGCAAGAAGGACAAGGAGACGCGTCTCTCCGGCGACGACGTCCGCGAAGGCATAACCGCCGTCTTGTCGGTCAAGGTGCGCGAGCCGCAGTTCGAAGGGCAGACCAAGACCAAGCTCGGCAACTCCGAGGCGGAAGGCGCCGTGCGCAGCGTGATGAACGAGCTGCTCACGCAGTACCTCGACGAGCACCCGAAGACCGCCAACGCGATCATCGACAAGGCGATGTCGGCAGCGCGGGCGCGTGAAGCGGCGCGCAAGGCGCGCGACCTTACGCGCAAGAAGTCGGCGCTCGACGTGGCCGCGCTTCCCGGCAAGCTGGCCGACTGCTCACTTTCCGACCCGGCTCTCTGCGAGATCTACCTCGTCGAGGGCGACTCGGCCGGCGGCTCGGCCAAGCAGGGACGCAAGCGTGACTTCCAGGCCATCCTGCCCCTCCGCGGCAAGATCATCAACGTGGAGAAGGCGCGCTTCGACAAGGTGCTCAACAACGAAGAAATCCGGACGATCATCACGGCGATCGGCACGGGCATCAAGGATGAGTTCGATCTTGCCAAGACGCGCTACCACAAGATCATCATCATGACCGACGCCGACGTGGACGGCGCGCACATCCGGACGCTGCTGCTCACGTTCTTCTACCGGCAGATGCCGGAGCTCATCGACGCCGGCTACATGTACATCGCGCAGCCCCCCCTGTACCGCGTGGCCAAGGGCAAGGAAGAGTTCTACGCGTACTCCGAAAAGGAGCGCGACGGCTACGCCGAGCGGTTGGGTGGCCCGGAAGGGCGTGGCAACATCATGATCCAGCGCTACAAAGGCCTTGGCGAAATGAATCCCGAACAGCTCTGGAAGACGACGATGGATCCGGAAACGCGCACGATGCTTCGCGTGACCATGGAAGACGCCGTGCTCGCCGACCAGACGTTCCAGACGCTCATGGGCGACGAAGTCGAACCGCGTCGCCTGTTCATCGAGACCAACGCGCGGTTCGTGAGCAACCTCGACATCTGATCGGGGCAGATACACATACACGAGGCGCCCTCTGCTTGCAGAGGGCGCCTCGTGTGCTTTGGGGCATAGGCCGCTATCGCGCGAACGGACTCGCGAAACGTGTATCGCTGAGGAATGTCCGATCCGTGAACGTTTTCATGAACGCCACCAATGCATCGCGCTCGGCGAGCGACAGGCTGAGCCGCAATGGCTGCCCATTGTTGCCACGCAGCCGCTGATCGAGACCGGGGTTGTTCTGGACGCCGCGGTCGTAGAAGTCGACCACCTGCTCGAGGGTGCGGAAGCGCCCGTCGTTCATGTACGGTGCACGCACTTCGACGTTGCGCAGCGACGGGGCCTTGAAGCGACCGTTACCGGCTCCGACATCGGAGATGGTGGCATCGAGGCCGGTGTTGTGCACCGCGTCGCTGATGTGGGCATTGGTCCCATGGCAACGCGCGCATCCAGCGCGACCGTTGTACAGTTGTTGCCCCTGCAACTCCTGCGCAGTAAGGGTCGCCTCGAAGTTCGGCACGCCGTTGGGCCCGAAGGCGCGATCGAATTTGGAGTTGGTGCTCGTCAGCGAGCGGACGAATTGCGCGAGTGCCTGCGCTACCCGGTCGGTCGTGATGTCACGAGATCCGAAGGCGGCCTGAAAGAGATCGCTGTAGTACGGAGTGAGCGACAACTTCGTCTGCAGCTGCTCGAGCGTCAGCCCCATTTCGGTCGCGTCCTGAATGGGCTGCAGCACCTGTGCTTCGAGTGACGCGGCGCGCTCGTCCCAAAAGAAGCGGCCGCCCGCATAGAAGCGCGCGTTGGTGAGCCCCATGCTGTGCCGTCCCGTGCTGCCGCCCTGAAAGCCACGACTGAGACGCGCCGTGTCGCTGAAGGCGAACGCCTGCTGGTGGCACGAGGAGCAGGAAACTCGATCGTTCTGCGACAACCGACGATCGTAGAAGAGCACGCGCCCCAGCGTGGCGCCCGCGTCGGTTATCGCGTTGCCGGCAGGCGTGTTGTCGGCACCCACGGCGCTGCCGCCACCACCACCAGCGGTCTGGGTGAAATGCCGCGGTAATGGGACGCGTGCATCACTGTAGGCCAAAGCGCTTACGGGGAGCGTTGGTGTGGTGAGGTCACTGCTGAACACCACGATCGTGAACTGCTGCGACGCCGTGCGCCCCGTGGTATCGCGGGCCACGACGGTCACCGTCTGGACACCGGCTGCCGACGGGACGCCGCCAATCTCACACCCCACCGCGTTCAGCCCGTTGTTCGTGCCACCGAATTGTACCGCGTAGGTCAGCCCCGTCTTTCGCGGGTCACTGAACACCGAGCCCGCTCTGCTGGCGTCGTAGCGAAACGGCACGCCGACCATGGCCGCTTGGGGCGCATTGGGAGACAGCACCGTAATGGCGTCGGTGTTCGGTGTGGGCGTGACGACCGGCGGTGTGGTGACCTGCTCCGTGGACTGCGTTGGCGAATCGCCAGCGCAGGCGCTGGAAATTGCGGCGGCGATGATGAACGCCGGGAGGCGGAGGCGGTGGGACATGGGCAGGTCTCGGGTGACAGGAGCGTCGCCGTGGTGCGCACTGATGCAGCGGTGGCGGTTGTGATGTGCGACACGCCACGGGGAAGCGTACCCTACCTGATGCCTTCCAGATGATGGGATAAAAACAAAACCGGCTGTCAGCGTGAGCCGACAGCCGGAGACACCACCCTGCTTCCCGCCCTTACGGCGTCGTGATCTGGCCCTTGGCCTGACGTCCGAGCTGGCTCGAGAAGTTGAGCGCGACGGTGATGAGGGCGCCGAAGAGGAACGTGAACGCGACGTAGCAGACCGTCGTGACCGTCGGCTCCATGCCGCCCGTGGGGCTGGGGGTCGAGATGTACATCAGCAGGCCGTAGAGGCCGAGCAACGGCAGGACCGCGCCGGCGGCGACCAAGCTGAGAAGACGGTTCGTAGACGGAGAAAGCATCGCGAGTCGGACAGGGGTGCCGGGGCACCGGTGAACGGAAAGCGGCTGACGGCCGCCGACGAGCCAAAGCTAGACACTCCGGTGCTCAACAGGGAGTGGGGGGGCGGAGTTCCCCTTAGGCGTCGGCGTCCCACAACTCCACACCGGCCTCGGTCACCCGGTGCGAAATGAGGGGAAGCGGCGGGTCGGCGTCGTCGGCGAGACGAATGGCCTCGAGCAGCGTGGCCCGTCCTGAGGCCACCCCGGCCGCATCACGGGCGAAGATGGTGGCGAGTGGTTCGCCGGCCCGTACCACGTCGCCTGGACGCGCGGTGATGACAAATCCGACTGTGGGGTCCACAGTGTCCTCCACGCGGGTCCGTCCGCCTCCCAGGGTGGTAATGCCGCGCCCGATGGCCCGGGGCTCCACCTGGGCCACTACGCCACCACGGGGCGCCAGATACAGCTCGCACTCGGCGGCCTGCGGGAGCAGCCCGGGATCGTCGACCACGGCCGGGTTTCCCCCCTGCGCCTCGATGATTTCCTGGAATTTCCGGGCGGCGCGGCCGCTGGAAATGGCCACCTCCATTCGGCGGCGCGCTTCGTTTCGGTCTTTGGCGGCACCACCCAGTACCAGCATCTCGGCGCCGAGCGCGTAAGTGACGGTCATCAGGTCGGCTGGCCCCTCTCCCCGAAGCGCCGCGATCGACTCTTCGACTTCGATGGCGTTGCCACACGCGCGCCCGAGCGGGCGGTCCATCGCGGTGAGCAGTGCCACCACCGGACAGCCATGATCGGCCCCGAGCGCAATCATGGTTTGCGCGAGTTGCAGCCCGCGATCGAGCTCAGGGAGGAAAGCCCCCGACCCGCACTTTACATCGAGCACCAGTCCGGTGAGCCCTTCGGCCAGCTTCTTCGACATGATGCTGGCGGAGATGAGCGGGATACTCTCCACGGTCGACGTCGCGTCGCGCAGGGCGTACAGTTTACGATCGGCGGGGGCGATTTCACTGGTCTGCCCGATGAGCGCGCAGCCGAGTGTTTCGAGCTGCTTGGTGGCGCGCGCGAGGGTCAGGTCGGTTCTGAACCCGGGGATCGACTCGAGCTTGTCGAGGGTACCACCAGTATGCCCAAGCCCACGTCCAGACATCATGGGGACCGCCACACCGCAAGCCGCGACCAGCGGCGCCAGCACGAGCGAGACCTTGTCGCCGACGCCGCCGGTGGAGTGCTTGTCCACGCGCCCGACGGTGAGATGGTCGAGCGAGAGCGTCGCACCGCTTTCGAGCATGGCGTTCGTGAGCGCGACGATTTCATCGCGATCGAGCCCGACGAAGTAAATGGCCATCGCGAGCGCGGCCATCTGATAGTCGGGTACGTCGCCCGCCGCGTACGCCTTCATGAGGACGCGCCATTCGGTGGGCGAAATACGGCCGCCGTTGCGCTTCCGTTCGATAAGTGATCGTGCTTCCATACGTCATGCCAACCTACACCGCCTCCGAACCCGTTGCACGTTTTCGCGCACGTGCCTCGCGCATGGCCGTTCGCATGGCCGTTCGCATGGCGACGCGAGTGATGCTCGTCGGTGCGGTGTGGGGCGGCGTACATGTGCCTGCCGCCGCTGCGCAAACCGCGGCCGTGGCGGCATCGCGCGTCGCCGAACCGACCTCGTACGCGGAGTTGTGGCAGGCGGCCGCCGTGGCGGTCGACGAAGGTGAGTTCGAGCGCCGTGACGGCGTCCGCAGCGCCCTCTTTGCCAAGGCCACGACCTATGCACGGCGCGCCGTAGCAATCAATCCGAACGACCCTGAAGGGCATTTTCAGTTGGCGCGCGCCGTCGGTCGCACAGCGCTGGCGCTCGGGCCGCGCGAGCGCGTGAAGTACGGCATCGAGGTGCGAGAGCATGCATTGGATGCGCTGCGTCTCAAGCCTCTGCACCCCGGGGCGCTGCACGTCATGGGCGTGTGGAACGCCGAGATCATGCGGCTCGGTGGGTTCACCCGTGCCGTCGCCAAGACGTTTCTCGGCGGCCAGATTTTCGGGAGCGCGAGCTGGGCAGAAGCCGTTCGCTATCTCGAACAAGCGGTGCAGGTCGAGCCCGACCGACTCGTGCACCGTCTCGATCTGGCGCGTATCTATCGCGACATGGGGCGCACGACCGACGCGCGCCGCACCTACGGGGCGGCAATCGCCATCGCCGACAGTGACCCCAACGATGCGACCTATCGGCAGCAGGCAGGCGACGAACTACGCCGCTTGCGCTGACTCGCGGACACCGCGCGCTGCGGTTCGCCGCCTGCTGCTGTGAGAGACGTGCTCGTGCCGTTACACACCCAGATTGTTGCGCGCGTCCCGCGCGAGGTCGCGGCTGCGCTTGAGTCCACGTCGCGCCAGACGGCGTGCCATGCGGTCCGTATCTTCGCGCAGGTCGGCGACCGCGTCGCTGCTGCGCGCATAGAGCTTTCGTGCACCGCGTCGCAACTGGCGGCGCACGTCCTGGCCTGACGACGGGGCCATGAGCAGCGCGGCGCCGGCGCCCAAGGCGGCACCAATGAGAAGCCCAATGCCGAGTGCCCGGCCGTCCATACGACGTTCCGTCTGCTCCTCGCGATCCATCACTTCGTCTGTCCGATCGTACATACCGCCTCCCGCGCCAGTGGCGCGCGTTGTGAAGACACCGGACGCATCAGAATTGCCCTCGGCGAGCGCGCCCGCCAGAGGTACATTCCCGACATGTCTGTCGTCCCTGTCGCTACAGCCCAACGCGCCGCCGAGCTCCGTTCCGAGCTGGCCCGCGCGCAACATGAGTACTACGTCCTCGATCAGCCGACGCTCTCCGATCTGGACTACGACCGCCTGTTTCGTGAACTGCAGGCCATCGAAACTGAATACCCCAGCCTGCAGACAGAAGATTCACCGACGCACCGTGTTGGTGCTCCAGTGCAATCGGCGTTCCAGTCTCATCGGCATCTGGTGCGCATGCTGTCACTCGACAACGCGTTCGACCAGGCTGAGCTGGTGGCGTTCGAGCAGTCCATCGAACGGGTGGTCGGTGATGCCATTCACAAAAGCGGCTACACGGTCGAGCTCAAAATCGACGGGGCAGCCATCGCGCTGACGTATCGCGACGGCGTACTGGTGACCGCCGCGACACGCGGCGACGGCACCGAAGGCGAGGATGTCACGCTGAACATCCGCACCATTCGGGACATTCCGCTGCGTCTGCGCGGCGAGGGGCATCCGCCGCTCATGGAAGTCCGCGGCGAAGTGTACCTGCCCTTTGCCGGCTTCGAACGCATGAACGAAGTGCGCGTCGCCGCCGGAGAGCCGGTGTACGTCAATCCGCGCAACGCGGCCGCCGGCTCCATGCGGCAACTCGATCCGTCCATTACGGCGCAGCGTCCACTCCGCTTCTTCGGTTATGCGGCGGTGCTGCCCGATGGCAGCGTTCCAGCGCGTACGCAGTGGGAGCTACTGGAGACGCTGAGCGCGTGGGGTATTCCGGTGGCTCCGCACCGGCAGCGCTGTCAGACGATCGAGGAAGCCGGCGCGTGGGCGCATACCATCGAACACGAAACGCGCGCGGCGTTGGGCTTCGCCATCGATGGCGGTGTCGTGAAGGTGAACGCCTTCTCGGTGCAGGACGAGCTCGGCATCCGCAACGATCGCACGCCGCGTTGGGCGGTGGCGCGCAAATTCGCGCCGGACATGGCCGTCACGCGACTCAACAAGATCGATGTGAACGTGGGCCGCACGGGCGTGCTCACGCCATTCGCGGTCCTCGAACCCGTCGACGTGGGCGGCGCGACCGTTACCTACGCGTCGCTGCACAACGCCGACCAGATTGCCGCGAAGGATTTGCGCGAGGGCGACTACGTGCAGGTCGTGCGGGCGGGCGACGTCATTCCGTATGTGCTGGGCCCCGTGCCGGAGCGACGCAGCGGCCATGAAGTCCCCTGGCAGATCCCCACCGCGTGTCCCAAGTGCGGCTCGCCGGTGACGCGATACGGCGACGACGTCGCGAGCTATTGCACGAACGTGGCCTGTCCGGGGCGACAGCTCGAAGGGCTGGTGCACTTCGCAAGCAAAGACGCGATGGACATCGATGGGCTGTCGTATGCGCGCATTCAGCAGCTGTTGGACGCAGGGCTCGTCCACGATTGTGCCGATCTGTTCGACGTGACGGTCGCGCAGCTGACGTCGCTCGAACGATTCGCGCAGAAAAGCGCGGAGAACCTCGTCGCGGCGATTGTCGCAGCCAAGCAGCAACCGCTGTCACGGCTGCTCTTCGGGCTGGGCATCCGGCATGTGGGGGCTCAGGCGGCGCAGCTGCTGGCGCGCCATTTCGGCTCGCTCGACGCCATGATGACCGCGACCGCGCAGCAGCTTGGCGATGTGCGCGGGATCGGCGACATCATCGCGTCGAGCGTGGCGGGGTATTTCGAAGATCCCACCGCGCGCGCCCTCCTCGAGAAACTGCGGGCGCACGGGGTGCGCTTCGACGAGCCGAACGCCGTCCAGGCCGACGGCCCGTTTACCGGAGCCACGATCGTGCTGACCGGAACGCTGCCCACGCTCAGCCGGGGCGAAGCGACCGCGCTCATCGAGAAGGCGGGGGGGCGGATTACCAGCAGCGTGTCCAAGAAAACCACCTTCGTGGTGGCGGGGGAGGAGGCCGGCAGCAAGTTGGACAAGGCCCGTGAACTGGGGGTGCCCGTGATCGACGAAGCGGAGCTGCTGCAGCGGGCGGCGGGGGGGGATGGAGCCACATGAGCGGCTCATCATTTGGCGGCGAGCATGGAGCGTCACACGGCCGACCGCTTGACGTGACGCCGGAAGATGGCGAGCGTCACGGAAGCATGAGTCCTGTCTCCAGCACCCAGCCCCGCACGGTTGCGCTTCCGGTCGAGTTCTTCGCCGGGCTGCGCCTGTCTGCCTTGGCCGCGAGCGGCCCGACCGCGGTTCTTCCCGTGGACGCCATTCGCGATGCCGGCTATGCCGCCGGAGCAGCGCTGTATGACCATTTCGCGAACTGGCTCGCCGAGCAGGGCGAAGCGCACCCGGACAAGCTGTCGGACGAGCGTTTCCCGTGGCTGCTCGAGGCGTTTTTCCACGGCATCGGCTGGGGACGCGTGGAGCTGCGGCCGCTGAGTGACGCCGTCATGGCGCTCGACGTGTCGGAGTGGGGCGAGGCCACCGACGCGGCCGGCGGGTGCCTGGTCACGACCGGGCTCTTTGCCGGGTTCTTTGGGCGACTCGCCGAAGCCCCCATTAGCGTGCTCGAGGTGGACGACGCCCAGCAGGGCCCCGGGCGTTCCCGGTTCCTACTCGGATCCGTCGACGTGATGGGCTATGTGTGGGAAGCGATGGAACGCGGTATCACGTACGACCGCGCCGCCGCGAGCGCCTGATCGGCAACCAGGCGCCGGTGGGCGCCTTCTACTCCGTCTGCCCCGGCAACAACCCGGTGTACTTGGCGTTGGGCTCGAGTTCCCCGTCCACGAACACCTCGCGGTCCCACGGGAGCACGATCATCGATTGGGTCGCGAGCGCGTAGTAGTCGACCCCGTGTGTGCCCGTTCGGACCAACACGGCGGTCCGCACTTCACGGGCACCGGCGTTGACGAGGGAGCCGACGGCAAGCCGCATGGTGGCCCCGGAATCACAGGTCACGTCGGCGAGCAGCACCCGCTTCCCGCGCACGTCGGACGGCGCTGCCCCGAAGACGGCGGGCGTCTCCCGGATCTGCTCGGCGTTGTAGCGCCGCGAGATGAGAATGGAGTGAAAGGGGAGATCGAGAATGGCCGCCACGGCAGCGCCCGGCACGACGCCGGCGGTGGCGATACCGACGACCATGTCGGGCATCCATTCGCGTCCGACGCGCACGGCCAGCGCGCGGGAGAGCTCGCCAAAGAGCGGCCAGTCCACGATCACCACGCCCTTGGACGGATCGGGGGCATACGGTTGCGGCACAGTCATTCCACGGCTCCTCTGAGGTCTTCTCCAGTGTAGCCGTCGCCGCCCGGTCGCGCCATTCATTCACGGCCCCACTTGTGGCGGCAGCTTGTAGGGGACCTGCCGCGCCGATAGGTTTGCGGTGTTGGCTGTGAATTTTGCGAATCGCTCGCAGCATTCCTTCTCCCCTCACGATTCACTGCGCGCGCATGACTTGGTGGCGCCGCCTCGTGGGCGGCTCGTCCGGACGGGATTCGAAGCAGCCGGACTTTCTGGCTGAAGCGCTCGATCTCGAGTCACGTGGTGATTACGCGAACGCGTTGACGTCGTACCGCCTCGCCTTGCGCGAGCGTCCCGACGATCCGCACGTCTTGCAGAACATCGCCATTGCCTTCTCCAGGACGAGTCAGCCGGAAGAGGCCATTCGCACGTATCGCCGTGCCCTGCAGATCGATCCGGATCTGGCTGGCGCGCATTACGGTCTCGCCTTCCTGCTCCTGAAGCGCGGCGACACCGCGCACGCCGGTATGCACCTGGAAGGGTTTCTTCGCACCACACGCGCCGACGATCCCGCGTCGGCCAAGTTCCGCGCCCACGCCGAACGCACGCTCGCCGAACTCAGCGGACAGCGCGCACACGACGAGGGCGGCCTGGACGACGTGAACGACGGGGCGGCCGACGCATCGGCCGAGGGCTGACGTGGGGCGAGTGCTGTCAATTGTCAGTCAGAAGGGTGGCGTTGGGAAAACCACGACGGCGGTCAATCTCGCGGTCGCGTTTGCCCGCCGCGGACTGAAGACGCTGCTGGTCGATGCCGATCCGCAGGGGGCGGTGCGTTATGGCGTTGGCCTGCGTCGAGGACACCCCACCGTTGGCTTCGATGACTACCTACGCGGCGAGCATTCGCTGCGCGAAGTCATCCTCCCCACGGCCATGCCCTGGCTGCGCGTCATCCTGGCCGGCAGTGTCAGCGATTCCGCTGATCATACCGCGTTTCAGAAGCAGGTGGGTGAGACGACGGTGCTCGCGGAATTGCTGACGATGGCACGCGAACGGTGCCACGTGGTCGTGGTCGACACGCCGCCGGGCCTTGGTGCCATTACGCGACGCGTGCTCGCGGCAAGTCAGCATGTCGTGGTGCCCCTGCAGTGCGAACCGCTGGCGCTGCAAACGACGCCGCAGATTCTGCGCGCCATTCAGGACGTGGTTGCTGAAAACGAAGAGCTCACACTCGAAGGCATTCTGCTGACGATGTTCGAAGCGGGGAACCCGGCGAGCGAGCGCGTAGTACACTACGTCCGTGAGCATCTCCCGCAGCATCTCGTGTTCGATACGCCCGTTCCGCGCACCCCAGCCACGGCCGATGCCTTCGCCGCCGGCCAGCCAGTGGTGTTGCGCGCGCCGGCCGACCCGGCAAGTCAGGCCTACGTGAATATCGCCACGCTCCTCGCCGAACGATTCGCGTGATGCGTCGCCTCTCCCTGGTGGCGACAGCGATGGCGTGCGCCGTCGCTGCCGCGTGTGCCGAAGTGGGCACGGCGCCCGACGTACCGGCCGCGATCGAACTCTCGCCCTTCGCGTATCCGTCGGTCGTCGTCGGGGACACGCTGCGCAACGAAGCGGGGATCGCCACGCCCGTACGTGCCATCGTGCGCAACTCGGCCGGCGACATCATCACGGGCGCCACCCCCACCTATCTGTACGCCGATTTTCTGCGGGACACCGCGTTCATCGTCGACGCCACCTCCGGGATGGTCTTCGCGCGACGCACCGTAAGTGACGGGCGCATTGCTGCCCGCATCGGCACATCGCTGCAAGTGCTACGGCCGCTCATTGCCACGCTGCGCCCCGATACGGCGGACGCGGCGGCGAACCCCACCGACCTCATTCTCATCTTTCCCGATACGGGACGGGCGCGGGCGCAGGCCAATACCACTCGCGAGATGACGGTCCGCGTGCGGAACCGGCAAAACGGACTGCTGACCGACGTGAATGGGTGGCTGGTGCGCTACCAGCTCGTGCGGCCGGCCAACCCGACCAACGACACCTCCGCGGCCGTCTACCTCGTGAACGACAACGGGGGGGCCTCGACGCTCGACACCACCAACAGCGGTGTCGCGAACCGGCGCGCGCGCGTGCGGGCCAATCTCTTCCCGGTGGCCCAAGGCAACGCCCGGGTAATCGATTCGGTGATCGTTCAGGCCTCCGTGACGTACAGGGGACGCCCCGTAGCGGGATCCCCCTTCCGGTTCGCCGCCCCCGTCATCCGCCCGGCGACGCAATAGCCGGAGCCCTTTCGGTCGCGCCGGTTTAGCGCCCGTCTGGTCAACTCCGACGGGTGACGGACTCCCGCCCGCCACGTCGGTACGCCAATTTTCCGAGGCCTACCCCCGGGGCAGCCAGTGGACTGCGTCCTCCGACGCGCCAGCCGCCCCAGATCAGCCACGTTGGAGATGGCGATGAATTCCCTACCGGCCTCTGCCGTACCGTCCCTGAACAATACGCTGGCCGGAGTGCCGTCACCGCTGACGTCCGCGGTGGGAGGACCGCGCCCCGCCCCTGGCACCATCAACGCGCTGTTCTTCGACGCGGTGGAGCGCTTCGACCGGGCCGATGCGCTGCTGTACAAGGTGAACGGCGTGTGGGAGCCGACGAGTCATCGCACCATTCTCGAGCGCGTGCGCCGCACCGCGCTGGGGCTCGCCAAGCTTGGCATTGCGCCGCAGGATCGTGTGGCGCTCATATCGGAGAATCGCCCCGAGTGGCTCATTGCCGACTACGCCTGTCTGTGCAGCCTCGTCACCGATGTGCCCATCTACCCGACGCTGCCCGCCGAGCAGATTCCGTACATCCTCAATGACAGCGGCGCGCGCGCGATCTTCGTCTCCACCGCCGATCAGGCGCGCAAGGTGGCATCGGTGCGCAGCCAGGCGCCGAACCTGCAATACATCATCGGCTTCGCCGGCACCAAAGCCGACGGCTGCGATCTCACGCTGGCCGATGTAGAAGCGATGGGCGCCGACGAAGATTCGCCGGCGCGCGCCACGATGTTCAAGGAGCAGGCGCTCGCCGTCACGCCGAACCAGCTGATCACGCTGATCTATACGTCGGGTACGACGGGCAATCCCAAAGGCGTAATGCTCACTCAGGACAACATCTACTCCAACGTGATCGCCACGAAGGACACGATGCCGGTGAGCACTACGGACACGGCGCTCAGCTTCCTGCCGCTCAGCCATATCTTCGAGCGTTCGGGCGACTACTTCCTGTTCGCCAACGGCGTGCGCATCGCCTATGCCGAGAGCATCGATACGGTGCCGGTGAACATGAGCGAGGTGAAGCCGTCGCTCATGATGTCGGTCCCGCGCCTGTACGAGAAGATCTATGCGCGCGTGCTGGAGAATGCCGTCTCCAACGGAGGACTGAAGAAGCAGATTTTCTTCTGGGCGAAGGCCGTTGGCGAACGGTGGGCGAATGAAAAGCTGGCCGGCCGCGAACCCGGTGGGCTCCTCGCGCTGCAATACGGACTTGCCAACAAGCTCGTGTTCGCCAAACTGCGCGAGCGGACTGGTGGCAACATCCGCTATTTCATCTCGGGCGGCGCACCACTCTCCCCGGACATCGCCAAGTTCTTCTATTCGGCGGGACTCGTCATTCTGGAAGGCTACGGGCTCACCGAAACCTCGCCGGTCATTTCGGCGAACAACATGCGCGAGTATCGCCTCGGCTCTGTCGGCAAGCCCATTGCCGGTGTCGAGGTCCGCATCGCGCGTGATGGCGAGATTCTCACGCGAGGGCCGCACGTGATGCGCGGCTATTACAACAACGAGCAGGCGACCAAAGAAGCGATCAGCGAGGACGGCTGGTTCTCGACGGGCGACATCGGCGTCCTCGAAGACGGCTACCTGCGCATCACTGATCGCAAGAAGGACATCATCGTGACCGCAGGCGGCAAGAACATCGCGCCGCAGCCGATCGAGAATCAGCTGAAGACCAACAAATACGTGTCGCAGGCCGTGATGATCGGCGACAAGCGCAAGTTCCCCGTGGTGCTGATCGTGCCCGACTGGGATCAGCTCGAGAAGTGGGCGTCACGCAGCCAGATCGTGTGGACATCGCGCGCCGAGCTGATGGCGATGCCCACGATTCAGGCAAAGATGGAGAAGGAAGTGAAGGAGCAGCTCAAGGGGCTCGCCAATTACGAGATGCCCAAGAAGATCCGCCTCATCGAGAACGACTTCAGCGTCGAGCGCGGAGAGCTCACCCCCACGCTCAAGGTCAAGCGGCGCGTGATCGACAAGACGTACAAGGCGCAGATCGACGAACTGTACGTCGGCGCCGACTGAGCGTCGCGCGAACCGGTTACCCGACTGCGTCAGGCGCGCGTCGGCGGAGCTCGATGAGTCCGCTGGCGCGCGTTGTCACTTCGGCGACCCATTCGCGTTCGTCGCGCGCCAGCTCCTTGAGCGCTTCGGGGCGCGGGACCGACACGGGCGCGACGATGCGCCCTCCTTGCTTCACGGCGCGCATGACACTCTCGAGCATGGCCTCGCTCGCGTCGACGACATCGAGAGCCGCAGCGGCCAGCGTGGCCACGCCAAGTGGCAGTTGCGCCCCGACGATCATCTGCGATGTACGCGGCGAAGGTGGCCGGCGCCCGGCTGGCGCGTTGACCCACAGCTGCGGGACATTTACCAGCTCGGCGAGCGCGTTGCCGGCGAGCGCATAGCGTCCGCTGAGGAGCACTGGAGTGTCGCCGTCGGTCACGCCGAGCAGGGCGGCGAGCCGCAGAGGTTCGTCGGCGAGCGTCGGCTCAGGTGGGGGCGTCGGCACAGCAGGCGTACCGAAGTACGCGACGCCCTCTGCGATCACGAACTCCGCGCCACATACCGGACACGCAAGATCGGCAGCAACCAGCGTGAGCCCGTCGGTCTCATGGACGACCGCCACGAGCCACGACTCCGCGTGAGGATTGGGGCACCTGAGGGCATCAAGGAGATCGCGCAGCATGCGCGCAATCTATGCGGCGCGTGAAGGCGCGCACCGTCCCCTACGACCGGCTCAGCCGCAACTCGTCAATGTTGACGTGGGCTGGACGCGACACCGCCCACAGGACGGCATCGGCCACATCAGCGGCGCGCAGCATGCTCGAGCGCGGCGGGAAGCCCGGGGTGTTGTCCGGGTCGACCGGATCCCAGATGGGCGTGTCGGTCGCCGCGGGCGAGATGAGCGTCGTGCGAACGCCGCTTCCCGCGCATTCTTCGCGGAGGACCTCGTGCAGCGCTCGGGCGCCGAACTTGCTCGCCGAGTAGGCGCCATTCCCGCCGTAAATCTTGCGGTCTGCCACCGACCCAATGGTGACTACATGCCCGCGGGCACGCGCACGCATGGACGGCAGTACGCCGTGCAGCACCCGGAAGGGCGCCGTGAGATTGGCCGCGAGGGTCTGTTCGAACACCGACGGTGTGGTGTCGGCGATGGGTGCGAGTGGGAAAACGCCGGCGTTGTTGACGAGGACATCCAGCGCGCCACCGGCATCGTGCAGCACCGCCGCGAGTGTCCGCTGCACCTGCTCAGCGTCGGTGAGATCGCACGGGTACGCACTGACCTGCGTCCCCAACTCGGCCGCGAGCTCCTCGAGCGACCCGCGCGAACGGGCCACGAGGTACACGCGCGCGCCCGCCAACGCGAGCGCGGACGCCACCGCGCGGCCGATGCCGCGCGAGGCGCCCGTCACGAGTGCCGTCTGGCCGTTCAAGATCATACTGGTACCGGCCAGTGGACTGTTCAGTAGTGGGTTGGCGAATGCGCCAGGCGAAGAAACTCGCTACGCGTCTTGGAATCGTCGCGAAAGAGTCCGCGCATGCTCGACGTGATGGTCCGCGACGACTGCTTTTCGACCCCGCGCATCATCATGCACAGGTGCACGGCTTCGATGACCACGCCCACGCCCTTCGGCTGCAACGTTTCCTCGAGCGCATCGGCGATCTGCTCGCCCAGGCGCTCCTGTACCTGCAGACGACGCGCAAACACGTCGACCACACGCGGCAGCTTGGACAACCCCACGATCTTCCCGTTGGGAATATACGCCACGTGCACCTTGCCGAAGAACGGGAGCATGTGATGCTCGCACATCGAGTACATCTCGATGTCCCGCACCATCACCATGTTCTCGTGGTTCTCCTCGAAGAGCGCATCGCCGATGACTTCGGCCGCGGTCTGATTGTAGCCGCGCGTCAGCCACATCATCGCCTTGGCCACACGGCTTGGCGTCTTCAAGAGTCCATCGCGCTCCGGGTCTTCACCCAGGAGCTCCAGTTGACGACGGACCATGGACTCGTAATTCGACAGGTCCCCTTCGACCGCGAAGTCGTCGGGCTCCACCACGTTTACGGCCGCACGTCCCGACGCCACGGCACTGACCGGTCGGATCACGTCCTTATTCCCCTTCGTAGTCGACATAGTTGTTCTCAGTTTCCCAAAGCCGCAGGCGAACCAGCTGTGCCGGTGCGATCGCCGGAGCGAGCACGCGCCACATCGCCACCACCACGTTCTCGGTGGTCGGATTGATTCCCTGCATATACGGGACGTCGATATTGAAATTGCGATGATCGGTTTCGTCGATCACCTCGCGTTCGACGACATCGCGCAGCTGCCCCAGATCGATCACATACCCGGTCCGCTCATCCACCGGGCCACGCACGGATACTTCCAACTCGTAGTTGTGTCCGTGCCAGTTCGGATTGTTGCACTTCCCGAACAGTCGGGTGTTCTCGGCATCCGGCAGCGCCGGATTATGAACACGGTGCGCCGCGTTGAATCGCAGTCGGCGCGTCACGGTAACGATTGGCATGCTGGTTAATCGTCCGAAACGGCAGAAGGTTCCGGCCGCCATCCCCGTCCAGAGGCGGGCGCCACCCGCGCGCGGTACAAACGCGCCGGTCCAGACGGCACAAAAACGGAGGCCCCGCCGTGATGGCGGGGCCTCCGTGAAAATACGGGTACGAAGAGGGTGATCTTGAAGCCCAAAGAAAAAAATGAGACTCTCACCGCGCTACCGCCTTCCCCGCACTGGGGCATGACGTTCACCCGTTTGTTGAATCCTCTCTTAGGACTTATCGGCTCAAGAAGTAAATCCTCTCCGCCCCGCGACTATCGTAACGACGCGTATTGTAGGGAGGCGTCACGGAACGCGCAATCGCGAAATTGAGTAGATTGTGTCATGGACCTCTCTCTTCTCGCCGGAATTGTGATGCTCGCCGTATGGGGCGTGGTAACGGTCACCACCGAAGCACCGGGATGGGTGCATCTGCTGCTGACGGCAGGTGTGTTCATCGTCATCTGGCGCATTGTGGTGCGCGACACCCCCAGCGGCCCCAAACGCCCATAAGCACCGGGCGGCGGCGCCGCAGGTCAGATCTCCCAGTTCGACAGCACCATACCCTCACTGGGAGGGATTTCGTTCCATCCATGTGCGCTCATGCGCAGATCGGTCCATCGCACGCGCGCCCCCAGCGCAACGAACGTGCGATACGCCTCGGGATAGTCGCCCTGAAGCCGCACCGCCAGACGACGCGTCCCGCTCCGTCGCGCGAAGTCCGTGAGCGCGCCCAACATCCGTGGCAGATCAGAACGCCGCGCCAGCACGAGCTTCAGCACGCGCAGTTCATCACGATTGCGCCCCTCCACCAACGGCACCGTGTGGCATAGCGCGAAACCGTCCGGCGCCTGCGGGGCGCCGAGCAGCAGCGTATCGCCAATGCGCAGCCGGTCCGTGATATCGATCTCGCGCGTGAAGTCATAGCCCGGCATGACCCGCTCGGTGAGCGCGTGACACGCCGTGACGGTCGCGAGCTTGTCGGCCCCGGACAATTGCGACAGCAACATCGGGGCGCGGTCACCCGTTGCGGCCTCCAGCGTGAGCGTGACCGTCAGATGTCCGGGAATGAACCCGAGATTCGAGTAGAATCCGATGTTGTCCATGGTCCGCGGCATCGTTTCCAGCCCGATTACGCGCGCCTTCTGCAGCCGCAACCAGCGCATACCCGCCTGCACGATAATCTTGCCCAATCCCATTCCCTGCTGATCGGGGCGGACGCACAGCGGGCCCATCCATCCCTCGGTCCCGGAATGGTGCGCCATGTTGAATGCGACCACGCGGCCGCGCTCATCACGCCAGCAGAGAGCACCGTCGCCCGCGTCTTCGATGGCGTACTGCCAGATGGACGGGTTCAACGGCGGCACTCGCACCCCCGTCATCCCGTCTTTCCGGTAGCGCTCGGTGAACGCCTCCGTAAACACCTCGTTCAGCTGAGGAATATCAGCGACGGTGGCGACCTGCGGGCCTTCCATCGGTCGCGCACTTCGAAACGGGCGGGAAACGGTGGTCACAACTCAGGCCTCTGCCAACGTCGCGGGGGCAGTCTCGGGGCGCTCGGGAAAGCGAGTGGACGTCGGATCGCCGCTGGCGCTCTCATCGCCCAGCAATGCCGCCCCCGAGGCCACCACACTGCACCCCTGCGTTTCGTCGAATCGTACCAGCATGAGGCGGTCCAAACCCTCGCGTACCTGTTCGATGTGCGTAATCACGATGACCTGCTCGAAGCGATCGTTCAGTTTCCGCAACAGCTCCACGACATTGGCGCGGCGTCCCTCGTCTAGCGAGCCGAACACTTCATCAAGAATGAGCAGCGAAAACGCCTGACCGGCACGTTCAGCGATCATCTGCGAGATGGCCAGCCGCAGCACGAGGTTGCAGAGATCTTCTTCGCCACCGGAGATCACCGGCTTCGGCAATCCATCTTCCATGACGATAAGGCGATACTCCTCGTCGAACTCCAGCTGACTGTAGCGTCCGTCGGTCAGGTCTTCGAGGAACCGACTGGCGATATCCGACAACTCCGGGCGCAGCTGAAAGTTGAGGTCGGTGCGCAAATCCGTCAGTGCGCGGTCGAGCTCATCGTGCAGGCGCTTCTCGGTCTCGAGCGTGTCGAGCGTACCCTGCAAGCGTGCCAGATCACGTCGCCCCTGCTCTGCCGTCTCCAGTGCCGCGCGCGCACGCTCCGCTTCGCCAGTGGCGCTGACCGACTCGAGCTCCGCCTTGCGCGCATCGGCGGCGGCCACTTCGTAGGCTCCCCGAACGCTCGCGTAGGTCCCTTCATCCATGCCGAGGGCAGCGCACTGTTCTTCCAGCGCGATCATGCGCGCGCGCGAAGCATCACGCGCCACGATGACGCGAGCGCGTTCGTTTCGTGTGGCCACTTCGCGGTCCACGAGCCCGCCGACGCGCGCCACCCGCGTCTCGAGCTCCTGCAGCCGCATCGCGTCGGCGCGCAGTGCCGCATGCTGCGCGGCATCGTAACCGGCGGGCACGAGCGCCAGCTGGGCGGTGACATCGTGGAGTCGCGCGGCCAGCTGCGCCCGCTGCTCCTTGAGCGTCACGGCCTCCGCCAACGCCGCCTGTATCCTGGCCAGTCGCCGTTCGGCGGCCGCCACATCCGTCTGGACCGTGCGGCGTGTGGTTTCGAGCGTCTCGATGGCCGCCGGCACCGACGTCAGCTGTTCGGCACGCTGCCGGTAATAGTTGCCATCCACACGAACCGTTTCGATCTGCTCCTGCAACTGCTCGAGCACCGTCCGGAAGCTGCCACCCAACGGCCGCCCGCAGGTTGGACACGGGCTTTCTTCGCCGAGTCCCTCGAGCGTATCACGCTGCGCCGACAAGTCGGTGTACTGCGTCCGCAGCGCCTCGAGACGCGTCTCAGCCTCCTGACGGTCACGCGCCCATGCCGTCCGGCTCTGATCGAGCGTGCGTTCCGTTTCTGCCAGCGTGTTGCGCATGGTGTGCAACTGCGCTGTCGTTTCCTTCTCCAGCGCCGGTGCACTCTCCAGACGTACGCCCCGCTCGTTCAGTTTTGCTTCTTCTTCGGCATACGCCGACACGCGACCCATGAGCGACTGCCGGCGCGCGTCGGCCTCGGCGAGCCGCTCCTGCGCGGCGAGCGCATCGCGCACGTGGACCAATGCCGCGACCTGTTCACGCAGCGGCAACAGTTCCTGATGCGCCTGCGCCATGGCGTCGAGCTCTCGCTCCAACCGTTCGGCGTCGCGTGCAAAGCTCATCGCTTCGCTTTCCGCGACGCGCAGCTCCGACACCAGTTGCTGTCGCCGATCGCGCTGCGCTTGTGCATCGTGCCACCGCGGCTCGAGTGCGGTCAGCTTCTGCGCGGCGCTCTGCTGCGCCACCTCCGCCTCGGCGGCACGCGTACGCGCTACCGCCACACGCGCCTCGGCGTCGGCCACCGCCCGCCAGATGGCGTCGGGGTCCGGCATGCCCTGCTTGAGTCCGTTGATTTCGGCGAGTAACGACCGACGCCGTTCGCGCGCGAGCTCTTGAGCGCCGCTGATGCGATCGTACCCGAGCACCCGTGACAGAAAGCGCGCGCGTTCGGCGGCGCCGAGCGTGGCCATCACGTCGAGCTCTTTCTGCCCGGTGAAGTACGTGTGAAAGAACTCGGCCCGCGTCATGCCAAGTCGGCGTTGCAACAACTCGGTGGCGCCCGTAATCGTGTTCGCGATAGGCGTCTCACCGGCGTCGAGATACACCTCGGCGTTGGTCAGGCCGCGAATGACGCGATACCGATGGCCGGCAAGCTCGAACTCGAGCTCCACCTTCACCGAGGAACGTGGGGCCGCGCGTGAGAAGCGGATGCTGTCACGCGTGCCGCGCGCCGCCGGGTTGCCGTACAAGGCCCACGCGATCGCTTCGAGCAACGTCGACTTCCCCGATCCATTCGGACCGATGATGCCGGTCAGCCCGCGATCGAACGTGATGCGGGTGTCCGCGTGCTGACGGAAGTTCTGCAGGCGCAAGGAGAGCAATCGCATGAATCAGCTCTCCAACACGGGCAATGCCGCCATGGCCGCATCTTCGGCTTGCTTCAGATACCGCATCCCCAGCGTCACGAACTGTTCGCGGTCCACATCGGCGGGCAACGCGCGCTCGCGCAAGCGCTCGGCGACCAGCTCGGGCAGTGTCGCCCGACGCGTCCGACCGCCGCTGCCATCTCCAGCGCGACGTGGCAGCGGATCGGGGCGTCGCGTGTCGAGATGAAAGTGCATGGCGCGCTTGCGATAATCGCGCAACGCGGCATGATCGAGTTCGCGTACGACATGACGCGCCACGTTGCGCACGGTGAGTCGCACGACCCGATCGTCAATGCCACCCGGCGCGGTGTCGACGCGCGCCTTGATGGCACTGTCGAGGTCCTGCGCACTCATCCCGCTCGCGTCGACGTACTCGAGGTCGAGCAACGGCCGTGAAGGTTGCACCGGATGAAAACGATGCGCACCACTGACCAAGTCGTGCTCGATGAACCCCTTGCCGGGAATGCGCTGCTCCTTCTCTTCGCGCAGCTCTCCCCACGGATTACTGCTCGTGTAGTCGAGCGATCCGCTGTAGTACGCCCGTGTCGCCACCTCGCGATACACGTGATAGTGTCCCAGCGCGACGTAGCTCCACTGTTCGGCGTGCAACTCTGCGGGCTGAATTTCAATGGCCGCGCGGTCGGCCGATGCTGCATGCGCCGGCAGAAGACCGGCGATTTCGCCGTGCATGAGCAGCACCCGATGCGTGAATCCGTCGGGGGGCAAGAGCGGTGGGCGATCGATACCCGGCACATCAGGAACGGCGAGTACGGCCAGCGACTGCTGCGGGAACGTGAATAATTCCGCCTTCGCATCGGCCACGAACACGCCGATCTCGCGGAACAGCCGCAAGATGCACCCGGTTTCCGCCGTGCGCGGCGCATCGTGGTTGCCGGCAACCATGACAATGGGCGTGTCGGGTAACCGGTCGCGCAGCTGCATGAGCACGCGGTACGCGTGCACGATGGCCGGATTGGACGGGCGCACCGTGTGAAAAATGTCGCCGCCGATGACGATGAGTTCCGGCGCGAGATCGACGATCTGCGCCGTTGCCCGCAGTACGGTGGCCGCGACATCGGCTTCCCGCTGATTGATGCCGCTGGGCGTCAGCCGCTGGTACTGGCGAAAGCCAAGGTGCAGGTCGGCGAGGTGGACAAGGCGCATGTCGCAACTTAACCGGCGCACCGGAATGGCGACCGTCGTTAGCGCACCCGAATCTGCTGCACGATCCGGATATCGAGGAGCATGGGCTTCCCCGCACCCGCCGGCCCCGGGGCGACCTCGGACTGTACGTCCATGACCGTCCGCGCGTCAGTAATCCATGCACGTTGCCGGTCGACCACCATGGTTCCGCGCATGGTCCCCGCTGTGATCACCCGAGTGCCCGCGGGGAGTTCGCGCATGGCCCCGTCGCGGCGGAGCACACCGGCCACGGAGATCCACGCCTGGCGTCCTCCCCCGGTGAGGGAGTCGAGGCGAAGGCGCGCCTGCACGACCCCATCGGCCCGGTATGCTCCCAGAGGAAGCCCCGGCAGGCTCATTTCGCGCTGCCATTCCGCGCCCACGCGGATGTTGCCAGTCGGAAGTAATCCCGGCATGGACGCCAGCGTTGCCCCCAACGACAAGCTCGCCGGCTGGTCGGTCACACGCATCGACCCGTCAGGCGTGACGCGTATGCGTACCTGCCGGCTGTCGGCGTCAATCGGCATGCTCATGGGGCGCGGCGCAACACCAGCATTTCCGACCCACATGCTCAATGAATCGGTAGACGCGAGCAACGTCGTCGAGGCGAGGTCACTCGATTCCACCACCGAGTGCGCGAACAGCTGCACCTTGGTAATGCGCGTGTTCGCGCGATCCACCCGCGGGCCGTAGACGGGCGCCGGCGTTGCCCCACGCTTGCCCGGCAATTCGGGCGATGCACTCGACGGCGCCCCATCCACCGGCCGACCGCTGACTTCCACGGTCTGCTCGACGTTCAGGAACAGCGTATCGCCAACGCGCGGACGGACGAGCAGCTGCACGCCCTCCGCGGCCGCTGCGCGGGTCGCCGGGCGTTGGGCCGCTGCCGCAGCCGGCAACAGTCCGATGACGGTGACGAGTGACACGACGTGGTGCAGGGCCAACGGTCGCATCCCCTTCATCCGCCGTATTCGTCCGGCGAAAACGGCCGGATCGCGCGCGGCTTTGCCGTTACGACTTCGGCCACCTGCGCCGAGGGTGTGGCACGACGTTGCAACTCGCGGGTGAATGCGCTCTTGACCTGCTCTGGCCGCGATCGCATGACGGCATTGCGCGCGGCGAGCACCACCGATTCGTCGTACAACAGAGCGGTTTGCTGCACCCAGCCAAGCTCGATCGTCGGGTCGAGCCGACGGAGGTCGCGCGTCACGGCCTGCGCCGCCGTGGGTTCAGGCGCCTGCGGAAAGCGCTCCACGCCTTCGCGTCCCGTCATGACCGAGGGCCGCGGAAAGCGAATGAATATCGGCTGTGTGAAGTGTGGGTGGCGCACCATGAGTTGTCCCTTGTCGAGCGTGGCCAGTCGCGCCTTCACGGCGGGACTCAACACCTGATACCCTGGTGTCGACAGTTCATCGGCGTCCATGCGCCCGTAGAGCGTGGTGCCGGCATTGCCGACCACCCGCCGGTGGACCTGCGAGCGAAACTGCTCCGCACCGAACAACACGAGGCCGAGGTAGCGGCCGCGCTCCGCGATGTCGAGCAGCATCTTGCGTACATACGTATCGGCACCGTCGTGCGGAGCGTATTTGTTGAGTTCGTCGACGAAGACGATGACATGATCGACGCCAAGGTCCCGGCGCTCCAGATGCTCTCGCAACTTGGACACGACGCGAGCGAAGACGAGATCCTGTGCGTCTTCCTCGACGTTGGCGACATCCACCACGTACACCGTTCGATCGTCAAAGCTCCCAAATGGGATATCCGATGCCAGGCCGTCGTCGGTGACCAGGCCGGCGCAACGCGTGGACAGATTGGAGAGCCGATTGCGCACCTTGCGGATGGTGGCTGCGTGGTGGGTGCGCCACGTATCACCGTTGGAGTCTTCCACCTTGCGCAGCACTTCGCGGAACCAGGCGTCAAGATCGGCGAACGACTGCACACGATGCGTGCGTGCAAAGCCCTGCTCCTCGAAATCCTTCCCGACGACGCGCTCACGAATGAAGTCGATGAGCGCATCGGACTTCGCATCGACATCGTCCTTGTTCATCAACACTTCCGCAAACTGCAGGACTTCGGCAAGGCCCCACGTGAGCGGCGTCACACTTCCCGCCAGCGCCTCGTTGGAGCGGAGCGTGTTGAGTGCATATCCGCGTGCCGTATACGGCGCGAAGTAGCGCACCTTTTCGAAAGGCGTGGCCGGCACCTTGAGCAACTCGTAAATCTCGCGATCACTCTCTTCGAGGCGACCCGGCTGATCGAGAAAGCACAAGTCGGGGCCTTTCACATTGAAACAGACCGCCGCCACCGTGCCGCGATGCTCCGGGAAGTGCGCGAAGATGGATTGCAGGAAGAACTCGATGGCGCTCGTCTTCGTGGCCAACCCGGAAACGCCCGAGATGTTCAGATGGGCCGCCTCCGGCCCCACCAGAAAATCCGCATCGAGAAAGACGGGAGACTTCATGCCGCCAGCGCGGTACACACCCACTGGAATGCCCGTCGCACGCTCTCCGGCGATGTACCCGTCCATGCGCAGCGCCATCGCCACATCCTGATCATCGGCGAGATACACGGTGCCGAGCGGCACCGGCTGCAGCGGCTCTTCGGGGACGTGACGCAACACGTGCGCAGTGTACAGCCGGATCTCGGTGCGCTCAGTGGGGGAGAACGCCCCCCCAACCGGCTGACCGTCGTAACCGAGCACGTCATGCAGTGGCGACTGCAAGTCGGAATAGCTGAAGCCTTCCATGATCACGCCGTACACCTGCGGGATGACGGCATCGACCGGCGTGTGTCCTTCCACGCGCACGATCGTGCCGATGCCGACCGGTGCATCGAGCGCCGTCCAGAAATGGAATTCGTGGGGCGTGTTCGGCTTCCGCTCCGTAGCCACTACGCGTCCAAGCGGCGTACGCGGCGATGGCGCCAAGGCGGGCGAGGGGACGAGAGAGTGCGTCACGGACCGATGAGAGATTGCAGATAGGTTTCGACGGCATGCACGCCGTAGGCGAGCGTGTCCCACCGATGATCGGGAAGCGACACGGGCAGCCGCTCACAGAGCATGCCCGATGACAACCGATCACAATGGGCGGTGAAGGCGTCGCGAACCGCGGGCGGGCATTCAGCGTCGAGCAGCGCCAGCGGCGGCGATACTTCGACACGAATGAGTCCGAACAAAGGATCGTACGTGGCGGGTGCGCGCCAGCGCAGATACCAACTCGCCACCGCACGACGCGGCCGATGCCCCACCAGAAACGCAGGCGAGCGTTCCCCCTCGCGCAGCGCGAGCACGGCGCGCACGGACGCCGCGTCGCCGTACAGCGTGTTGTGTGATTTCACGACACCGAACGCGGATGCCGAGGCATCGAGCGCGAGATTCCCCGAGACGCCACCGTCGATCCAGAGCCATCGGGCTTCGCGGGCACACCAGGCCGCGGCGAGCTGGCGCTCGAGCTGCTCACGTTCGAGCGCCACCAACTCCAGCGCACGCGCCCGCATGGCATGGGGATGACACGCAGCCGCAGCGTCTACTGTGCCGTCATCCGGCGCCACGTCGATATCCACGAGCGGCGCCCCATTCTCGGTCAGCTGTTCCCATCGCGCATCACCAAGCGCGCCGCGGGACGCCAGCAGCATTCGATGCACCACCGGGCGCTCCCACGTGAACAATCGCCGGTCGATGCGTTCGCGAATCGCCGCGGCCACGGTCGCGAACACCAGTGGCGTCCCTTGCACATGCGCGACGACACGGCTCCGCTGAATGCCGTCGAGAAATGCGTCGACTACCGGGGAGACGGCCGGGGGCACGGCTCGCGCCCCCGGGGGCTCGAGCGGCAGACAGGAGGCCACACCGGGCACCTCGGCGCGCATCGTCAGGCGCTCGAGCGGTGCGCTCCCAAGGTCTGGAGCGGCATCGAGGCCGGCGAGCACTGGGCGCAAGGTGCGCAGCATCTGCGTCAATGAGGCAGACGCCTGGCGAGCGTCCGGAGCGGCCACGGTCACGTCGGAGGTCACGTCGACAGGCTAGTACGACAGCCGGTCCAGCACAACTCGCCGCAACCCGGCGCCGACGTACGCGGGCCGCCCCCTGCACCAGCAGCCAATGGACTTCCGGGCCGTGGTGGACGAAACTGCAGATGTGACCAGTCTTCCACGATTCTTCCGCTGCCGCTTGGCGCTGCTCCCCGCCGCGCTCTTCCTGACCACCGGCTGCGACCGCCTCAAGGGCGCCCTCAATCCGACGCAGGTCGACTACGCCTGGCAGAACGACAGCACCTTGCTGGCGCAGAAGCCGACGCTGCTTCTGCGCGCGGTGCGGATTGATGGCGTGACCCGCGCTGTCCCCATCGCGACCGTGGGAGAGAAAGGGCTGCGAGCACTCTCGATGTCGACCCGCGGCTGGCGCGCGCTCGATGTGCAGGCGTTGCAGACCGGCAACTCATTCGTGCCATATCGCGGGAGCGACCCCTTGGTTCCGGTGTCGAGCGCGCGTGGCATGTGGGAAGGCACGCCGCTCGACTCGCTGAAGGGGTGCTCACAAATGCTCCCCGCCGCATCGGTGAACCTGCCCGACGGCGTCCACCTGCTGACGAGCGGACGTGCCCCGCTCCAGTCTCGCCCCAGCGGACTGAGCGCCGGCGAACTGCAGGAAGTCCTGAACGTGGTCGGGTCGCTCGTCGCTCCGTCGGCGGGCATTCAGCCGTCGAAGCTCTCCAAGTACCGCCGCGAGGTCGTGGTGGTCGGCACGGGCGCGACGAGCAGCCCCACCATTGTGGTGTCATACGAAGACCCCGAGCCGCTTCCCGATTCGGTGACACGCATCGCGGAGCGCCCGCGTCAGCTCATCGTCGTGCTCGACAAGGGCGTGTACGGCTACAAGCCGTCACTGACGATTGCCGACGTCACGTCCAGTCGCATTGCGCCGCGGCGACGTTTTCTCGGCGCCCTCGACGCCGACGGCAACGGCAAGAGCGAACTGTTCTTCGGACTCGGCACGCAGGTCGAGCGCGCCGAGCTCGTGACGTACAGCTATCGCTTCGAGGGCGATACCTGGATTGCCGACTTCAGCTACGAGCGGACGCGCTGCATCGGCTGACCGTGCGTCGGCGGGTGTGTCAGGATACCGGCTACTCGACGCCGATATCCCACGCCTGCTCGAGATCACCGCGGCTGTAGGCCCGGAAGGCGGTCAGTGTCTGCGTGCGCTGAATACCCGGCACTTTCGCAAACTCCTGCGTCACGACCGTCGCGATTTTCTCGAGGTCGGGGACACGCACAATCGCCACGAGGTCCCATGCTCCGGAGACGGAGTAGACCTCGGCCACGCCGTCAATGCCCGCCAGCGCCGTGGCACACTGCGGAATGCTCTTGGGATCGGCCTGCACCAGCACAATCGTCGTAATCATCGTGGGGACTCCGTGGCCGGTGCCGTGAGACACGTGGCAATGCGGGTAAGACCTTCGACCGCCACGGATTCCGTGGTGGCATAGCTCGCGCGGATCCAGTTGGGGGTACCAAAGGCGCTGCCTGGCACGATGGCGACCTGATACTCTTCGAGCACGGCCGCGGCAAATGCAGCGCCCGGATCGTCGGCGCCGCGAAAGCCTTCGACGTTGATGTACACGTAGAACGCGCCTTCGGGGTGGACGTAGCGTACGGCAGGGAACGCCGACAGCGCGTGCACGACGGCATCGCGGCGCTGGCGGAACGCGGCCACCATGTGGCTCACGGCTTCGTCCGCTTGGGCACGGTCGGCGATGGCTGCCAGCGCTGCATGCTGCGAGACCGCCGCCGCATTGGAGGTTGTGTGCCCCTGAAAGTTCGTCATCGCTTTCGACAACGAAGCAGGCGCGATGCTCCACCCGATACGCCACCCCGTCATGGCATACGCTTTGGCCACGCCGTTGATGACGATGAGATTATCGCGGGACGTCGCGACTTCGAGCGCCGACACGGCGCGCCCCTCGTAGTCGATGCGCAGATAGATCTCGTCGGCGATGACCCACCAGCCGCGCGCGGCCGCGAGCTCGAGAATGGCCGACAACTCCTCGCGCGAATACACCGCTCCAGTAGGATTGCTCGGCGAATTGAGCATGAGCCCCTTCGTTGCCGGCGTCGCCGCCGCAGCCAAGAGGTCGGCCGTGACCTTGAGCGAGTTGGCGGGATCGCCGTTGACCGGTACGGCGTTGGCGCGGGCGAGTTCCACCATTTCGAAGTAGCTCGTCCACGACGGAATGGGGATGAGCACGTCGTCGCCCGGACCGAAGCAGCAGACGCAGGCGTTGTACAGCGACTGCTTGGACCCGTTGGAGACCACGACCTCGGCGGCGGTGACCGGCGCGCCCTGCACCTGGATGCGGTTGGCGTCGGCAGCAATCGCTTCGCGGAGCGGCAGAATGCCTTCGGTGTTGGTGTAGCGCGTCGCGCCGGCGTCCATGGCCGCGGCAGCCGCCGACCGGATGAAGGCGGGGGTATCGAAGTCCGGTTCACCGGCCCCGAGATCGATGACCGGAATGCCCTGCGCCTTGAGCGCGCGTGCCTTGGCGGCGACGGCCAGCGTGGCGGATTCCTTGAGTCGGGCGATGTTCGGGGACGGCCGGAAGGACAGCGGCATGTCGAACCAAAAGGGGTCAGAGTCGTTTCGGGGACCGGACCCGACTCGCCGAAAGGGGTCAGAGTCGTTTTTGGGGCCGGGACCGACTAGGTTTGTCAGACCGGATTGGCCCCTGTGGGGGAGTCCGGGACGGACCGTCAGCTTCACTGCGAGGCAATTAAGCGTGCTCAGGGAGCACGCGCCATGACGGACGGTACGCGCCATGGGGGCGCGCCATATACCGGTGCACGACTGACCGGGCTGACTAACAACTGAAGGGGTGGGTGTGAGCGAGCAGGAACGGGAAGAGACGTCGCCAGGGGCGACGCGGAGCCAGCATGTGGTGCTGCAGGGCCCCGCCGATTTGCGCACGATGACCGCGGCCATGCGTCCCGGTGTCGAACGGAGCCGCGAGGGCGGCCAGACTGGGGCACCGGCGTGCCTCGTGATCACCCCCACCATCGAGCAGGCCATGACGGCCGCCGATGAAGCTCGCCGCCTGCTCAACGACGCCGCCATCCGCGTCGTCCCCGTCACCGGTGCGTTGCGTGCACGCCGCGTGCTGGGCACCGGCCCCGTGGCCGTCGCCACCGGTACTGCCGCCGATCTGCTGGCGCTCCGCCGCAGCGCCGCGCTCAACCTCGAACAGTTGCAGACGGTGGTTATCGTCGGGCTCGACGAGATTCTGGCCGCCAACGGCGCCGACACCCTGCAGGCGCTCCTTGGCGACGCGCCGAGTGATGTGAGCCGTGTCGCGACGCTCGATGCCGAGAGCGAGGCCACCGAGGCATTCATCGAAGCCCAGCTCCGTCGCGCACGCCGCATGTCGCCGCTGCTATTGGGTGACACGCCGCTCGCCGTTACGCCCCGCTTCGTGCTCACCTCGCACAGCGGCCGGACCGATGCGCTGCGCCTTGTGCTCGACGAAACCGACCCGCCGTCGCTCGTGCTCATTGCGGCGAGCGATGCCGGCATTGCCGAAGCCACGGCCGCGTTGGCGCGCCTGGGTATGGCCGTAGATGGCTTGAGTGTGCAGGTCACGCGGCAGCCCACGGCGCAGCACGTCGCGATGGCGGTGCTCTGGGAAGCGCCGGCCACGTATGATGCGCTGGTCGACGCGTTGGCGATGCGCCCGGTCGACGCGGTGGCCCTGCTCCTCCCCGACGAGCTGCCGGCCTTCCGTCGCATGACGGCGAACCTCGCGGAAGCATGGACGCCGCTCCCCAAGAAGGCGGCCGCCGAAGATCGCGTGCAACTGCTGCGCACCGCACTGCGCACGACGCTCGCCAACGGCGGCGCGTCGGCCAGCGAGCTGGCGTTGCTCACGCCGTTGCTCGAGTCGCATGACTCGCTGGAAATCGCGTGTGCCGCGCTGCGCCTGTACGAAGGTGCGCGCCGTGAAACGCAGGCCGCGAAGGCGAAGGCCGCGGCAGCTGGCGCCAAGTCGACGATCCGCGAAACACCCCAGGCGGCGGCCTCATCGTCGGCAGGCAAGAAGCGCGTGTTCCTCTCGGTCGGCAAGCGCGACAACGTGCGCGTGGGTGACATCGTGGGCGCGATTGCCAACGAAGCCGGGATTCCCGGCGACAAGATCGGCGCGGTCGAGATGTTCGAGTCGCATTCCACCGCTGAACTCGAGGGCGACGACGCCGACAAGGCGGTCGTGGCACTCGCCGATGCGTCGCTGCGTGGCCGTCGTCTGAACGCGCGTATCGACGAGCGTACTGATCGCCCCGAGCGTGGTGGCTTCGGTGATCGCGGTCCGCGGCGTGACTTTGGCGGCGATCGTGGCCCGCGCAAAGACTTTGGTCCCAGCAAGGACTTCGGCGATCGTGGTCCCCGCCGTGATGGCGGTGACCGTGGCCCGCGTCGCGACAGTGGGGATCGGCCGTCGCGTCCGTCGTTCGGTGGTGATCGCGGTCCCCGCCGCGACGCCGGCGGTGATCGTGGAGAGCGTCCGGCTCGCAGCTTCGACCGTGGCGACCGCCCCGCGCGCAGCTTCGATCGTGGGGATCGTCCCGCGCGTCCGTCGTTCGGCGGCGACCGTGGCCCGCGTCGCGAGTTCAACAGCGACCGTCCCCCTCGTGCGGCCGATGAGCGTCGCGCGTTCGGTGATCGTTCGCCGAGCGAGCGCACCGAAAACCGTGCAGAGTGGTCGGAGCGTGCCGATCGGATGAAGCACGCCAAGCGTGAACGCCCTGCCGGTCCCGCTCCCGAGCGGAACGACGAGGCGTAACGCGTGAGTGGCGGCTTTCAGGCATCCGGTGGATGGATGGAGGTTATCGCCGGCTCGATGTTCAGCGGCAAGACGGAAGAGCTGCTGCGTCGGGTCCGGCGCGCCACGATCGCCCGCAAGCGCGTGCAGGTG
>JAIXTI010000087.1 GCA_027484025.1 bacterium | reverse complement strand
CGCCGCCTGCGCGATCTGCCGCAGTGGACGGCCTATGTGGTGGCGCAGGCCTGAGTCCGCGCCGGGCCTCGGGCTGGTTCCGCGGCCGATCGTGCAGCACGGCAGCAATGTCGCGGGCGTCGTGGGTCGGCGAGTCCGCTGAGCGATCTGCGCCAACGGGCGGGCGCAGCGCGCGACGTCAGGAGTGGCGCAGCCGGGTGGCGGTGGGCCAGCGAACCGCACCACGGCGGCGCAGCACTGGGCAAGCGCGGCGACCAAGGCGGCCGTGTTCCCGCGCGGGGCGACGCGCTCGCAGCTCGGCCAGGCCGGCGGCGCAGCCGGCAGCAATCCCGGGTTCTGGGTCTACCCCGAGGCGAACGTATGGCTGATCGTGTGGTCGAACTTCCGTGAGCCCGCATCGGCGACCAGCAACCCGCGCTCCATCAATCGCTTGAGCAGGGGATAAACCGCACCCGCCGAGCCCGACCAATACTCCGAAGGCGATTCCCGAAAAGTCCGCGCGACGGCATCACTGGTCGCTACCCCGCGGCCCGCGATCTCGGCCAGAGCCGCTCCTTCCAGATCCGTTAGCTGCATCGGACGCTCCGCGCTCGGGGTGATCAGGTTCAACCATGAACGCGCATCGCACGAGGTGATGCCGCGGACTTTCATGATGCTCGGGGGAACCTAGCTGTGGCCGGACGTCCGTGGCGATCCGCCGGTTTTTCATGGCGGTGAGATGCAGCGGATCGGCGTACCGGCCAGAGGCTCAGGCTCGCCGCCAGTGCATGACCCAGTTGTGTGTCCAGGTCCGGCCATCGTCGCGGGACACGGCCTGGCGCCAGCGGCAGCGGTCGCGGCGGATGCGATCCCAGATTCCGGCGGCGAGCAGCGGCTTGCCGTTTTCCTCCTCGTTGGAGACGAACAGCCCGACGCCGTGCTCGAAGCTGCCTTCGAGGCCGGGCGCGGTGACCACGCCGCTTTTGGCGTTCACCCAATGGTCCGACCAGCGGCGACGCTCGACGTCGAGCAGGCGCAGGCCCATGCCGCTGAACTGGCGGGCCGGAATGCGCAGCTCCTCGACGCTGCCGATGCCGCCCAGAATCGACCAGCAGGTCGCCTCGCCCTCGAAGTGATCCCACTCGGCGTCGGGCGTCGGCTTGCGCCAGTGGCGGATCCGCCATTCGCCGTTGAGGAAATCGAAGTCGCCCGGCTTTCCGGCGCTGGGCGTTGCCGGCAGCTGCGGCACATCGAGGTCGGTATCGGGTCCGGCGTCGGCGTCGAGATCGGCGTCGAGCTCGCTCCCGGCGCTGGCGCCGGCGTGGCGGGACAGGATCAGCGCGGCGGTGGCGCCGAGCAGCAAGCGACGGTGTTCGTCCATGGAAGGCTCCGGTCAGGCGGGGACATCCCGCCCGGCCATGGAACGCGCGGTCACCTGACACCTGCTGTCAGGTATTCGTGCTCAGATACACGGCATGCGCGCCAGTCGACTGCTCTCGCTCCTGATCCTGCTGCAGCTACGCGGCCGCCTCAGCGCCGACACGCTGGCCCGCGAGTTCGAGGTATCGGTGCGCACGGTCTATCGCGACGTCGAGCAGCTGAGTGCGGCGGGCGTGCCGGTGTATGCCGAACGCGGGCGCGGCGGCGGCTTTGCCCTGCTGCAGGGCTACAGCACCCGTCTCACCGGACTGACCGCCGGTGAGGCCGATGCCGTGGGCCTGATGGGGGTGGCGCAGGCGGCGGCGGAGCTCGGCCTCGGCGAGCACGCGCAGTCGGCGCGCCACAAGTTGCTGGCCAGCCTGCCGGCGGCGGCCGGGGCGGGGGCGCAGCGCGTGGCCGCGCGCTTCCATCTCGATCCACGGCCCTGGTACGGACGCCGGACCACGCCGCCGTGGCTGCGACCGCTGGCCGAAGCGGTCTGGGCCGACCGCCGGGTGGCGCTGCGCTATCGCAGCTGGAAGGGCGAGGTGGTCCGCGAGCTGGCGCCGCTGGGCCTCGTGCTGAAAGCCGGCGAGTGGTACCTGGTGGCCGGCGTCGATGGCGGCCTGCGCACCTATCGGGTGGCCGCGATCCAGTCGATGACCACGCTGGACGGGTCCAGCCCGCGACCGGCGGGCTTCGAGCTGGCGCGGCACTGGGCCGATTCGGTCAGCGTCTTCGAAGACGGCCTGCGCACCCGCATCGCCCGGGTCCGGCTGTCGGCGACCGGCTGGCGGCTACTGCACGAGCAACAGCCGCAACTCGCCGCTACCGCCGAGCGGGGTGCCGGTGCGGCGGACGCCGAGGGCTGGCGAGAAGCCGACCTGCCGGTCGAGTCCGGCGACCACGCCGTGCGTGAACTCTTGCGGCTCGGCGCCCACGTCCAGGTGCTGGCGCCCGTCGACCTGCGCGCCGCGCTGGCTGCCGAAGCGACCCGCATCGCGGCGCTGCATTCCGAACCCCGGGGGTGACCTGATCGGCAGGGCTCCGGGAGGGGCGCATTCAACCGATACCTGCCGCTGCGGTTTTCCGTGGCCAGTGGTTAGGCCTCCTGGGCGCTGTGCCTGCGCGGCCCGCGGGCGGGCGCGGTGGTCCACGCGCTTGCTCCGGAGTTCGAGGTCGACAGCGTGGTCGCTGCCGATCTCGACGCTTAGCTCGCGCAGCTGGCGGGCTGATCGGGGGGCCGCACCGGGCTCACCGCGCCCGATCGCTCGACCGGCGCTGCCGGTGCGCGACGCATCGACGCCTTGCCGGTGAGGATGCGCCAGAGCTTCCCGAAGCGGCGAAACACGCTCTCCTCGACGTAGGGCACGCCGTGCCGGGCGCAGATCGCCTTTACCCTGGGCGCTACCTGCCGGTATTTGAGCATCGGCAGGTCCGGCCAGAGGTGGTGTTCGATCTGGTAGTTGAGATAGCCCATCAGGAAGTCGGTGCGGTCGTTGCCGCCGGGATAATTGACCGAGCCGACCACCTGCCGCAGATAGAACTCGGTGCGATCCCGACCGGGCGTATCGAAGCGCCAGAGATCATCGCCGGCGTGGTTGGGGGCGATGATCACGAAGGCATGCGCGTTGGCGTACAACTCGGCCAGCAGGCTGTTGACCAGCACGGCCGCCCAGGCCCAGGTGCCCAGCGGCAGGAACAGCGCCGGAATCACCCCGAAGCGATAGAGCGCATACGGCAGCACGCAGCGCCCCCAGAAGGCCAAGCCGCGCGCGGTGACGGGCAGCAGCAGGCGCTCGCCCGGATAGAACCAGCGTCGGACGTTGCCCGGCGTCGGCAAGGGCGGCGCGTCTGGCGGCTGTGCCTTGCGCAGATCGCGCTGCTGCAGAGCCCAGAGGGTGTTCGGCGCGTAATAGCTCAGCTTCCAGGTGCACATCAGGATCAAGCCCAGCATCCACTTCAGCGGCACGGGCATGGCCTGGGCGCGGAGGATCGCGGCGTTGTGTTCGACCAGATCCGGATCGTCGATTTCGCCGGTGTGGAAGTGATGCAGCTGGTTGTGTTCGTAGGCCCACGCGGCCGGATCCATCCAGTCCGGCCAGTCCAGCCAACGTCGCCAGCCCTGCGCATAGCGGCGGCTGGTCAGCCGCTCCGGCACGCCGGGCACGCGGTCATAGCCGCGGT
>JAIXTI010000048.1 GCA_027484025.1 bacterium | reverse complement strand
GCCGGAGCGGGCGATTCCGCGGTCGGTGGTGGCGAGCACGCTCCTGGTGACGGTGCTGTATCTGCTGCTCAACCTGGCGTTTTTGCGCACGGTGCCGCTGGCCGAGGTGGCGGGGAAGGTGGAGGTGGGGGCGCTGTCGGCGACGGCCATGTTCGGCGGGCGGGGCGGGCAGGTGATGAGCGGGATCATTGCGGCGGTCCTGGTGGCGTCGGTGAGCTCGATGGTCATTGGCAGTTCGCGGGTGACGCACGCGGTGGCGGAGTCGCTGCCGCAATGGCGGGTGCTTGGCGTCCGTGGTGCTGACGGGGTGCCGCGCAACGCGATTCTGGCGCAGGGGGCGCTGATCGTGGTGCTGCTGCTGACCAACTCGTTCGAGGCAGTGATGCTCTACGCCGGGTTCACCTTGAACCTGATGTCGCTGCTGACGGTGCTGGGGATGATGCGATTGCGGCGGACGGCCGGGGACGAGCCGCGCCCGTACCACGCGTGGGGGTATCCGCTGACGCCGTTGGTGTACGTCGCGTTGAGTGTCTGGGCGCTGACGACGTCGCTGGTGCAGCGCCCGGTGGCGTCGTTGTCGGGGCTGGCGACGGTGCTGGTGGGGCTGGGGATCTGGCTGGTGGCCGGCCGGAAAGCGGTTTGAACTGCGGTTGGATTGGTCCGGCGGTTTACTGGCCGCCGCACTAGCCCTCAGGAAAAAGAACGCAAGAGCACAGGGGAAAGCGCGGTGCCGTCAACCACGACCGCGACTGCGGTTTCCAGTGGACCAAACCGCGCTCTACCCAGTGCTCTTGCGTTCTTTTCCCTGAGGGCTAGTGCCGTAGCTGGTGAGGCGCCGGACCAGCCCCAACCGCAGTGTCATTACGAGGCCCCCCTCCCTAACCCGCTGCAGCGCAACCGAATACGCCTCCGTGCGCCACGTTGCAACCTCAGTGATATAGATCTGCAACCTGTGTGGTACGCGTCACAATCCTGCTGTCGTACTGTGGGGGTGTTCCCATGCCCCCACCGATGCCGGTTCAGGAGTGCGCGCCATGATACAGGTCAATAGCAGCTCGTCGCCTTTTGCGGGGTCGTACACGGCTCCCGCCGGCTATGGCCGTCCCAAGCGCGGGACGCCCGATTATGCCGCGACCATGCGGGCGCAGATTGCGCGGCTTGCGGCCCTCCATGCGGCGTCGGTGGCCGAGGCCGCCGCGGTCGCGCAGGCGGTGCAGACCGTTCTGGTGGTCTCGCGCTGTGCCAAGGTGCGCGGCTCCATCAGGGCCAGTCTGCAGGACTCCAGCTGGGTGCGGGTCATCGAAGCGTCATCGGTCGACGCCGGCCTCGAGTCGTTGGTCCAGGAAGCCCCAGACCTGATGGTGGTGGACTACCAAGACCGTGCGGTACTCGCCTCGCCGGCGGCGGAACGAGCGGTGCTGATCGCTGATCAGGTCCCGCGGAGCGGTGAGCTCCCGTCGCGATTGGTGGGACTGCTGGCGCGTCCGCTCAAGCCGGAGCGGGTGAGCCGAGAGCTGCTGGGGCTGCTGGCGTCGGTCGGCTGATCGCCAGCATCTGCGATTTAGGAGCAGCTGCTGATGCTGGCCATGAAGCCGCATCGGCGGTGCAACCGGGCCTCTCCCGGGTCCGATTGTTGAGACTGAATGAGTGATTGTATTCCTTGTCGAACTGCGGTTTTGGACTGCGACTGCGGTTCGGGTTTGACCTGCTACCGCGGTTGTGGACGGCCACTGCGGTTCAGGATAGCCACGGCGGTTGAGGAACACCGCGGTTGGGGTTCCTGCGGATGTCGCCCCCGGCTGCGCCGTTGGCGACCTTCTGGTGGTTGGACCTTGGCCGCGGCGATACTCGAGGCCTTCGGCCCACAACGTCCAACCACCGAAAAAGACGGCGATCCGGCGAAGCCGGGCGCCGTCTTTCCCTACGGACCCGAACTGCGGTGTTCCTCAACCGCAGGTGCAGTCCTGAACTGCGGTGGCGGTCCACAACCGCGGTCGCGGTTCAAACCCGAACCGCAGTGGCGGTCACCCCCAACCGCTTTCCAACCGAGTCGCCAGCGAAAGCAACCGTTCGTCAGCGCCGCGCCCAGCCACCAGCGACAGACCAATAGGACATTCGTCGCGTGATGCGAGGGGCATCGAGAGTTGCGGCAGTCCACCAAGCCCTGCGACGCACAACAGCGCCAAGGCGCGCTCGCGCACGGCGACGGTTTCTGCCGGGGGGAGGCGCAGCAGCGGCGCGATATCCGGCGCCGTGGGCATGAGCAGCACCGTATTGCCTGCCAGCAACGCATCGAGGCGCGCGCGTATGGCGTCGCGACGGATGCGCATCTGTTCGACCTCATGCGGATCGGTTTGCGCGACGGCGGCAAAGCGCGCCGCCACCTGGGCGCCAAACGTAGGATTCACACGCGCGATCCATTCGCGGTGCGCCTCCCAGATGTCGTGATACTGGAGCACACGAAACACGTCGAACCACGAGGGCAGTCCTTCGGGCGCGAGGACAATCGACTCCGCACCACCGAGCAGCTCGGTGACACGCGCGACAACCGGGGTGAGTGCCGCGGCACCTTCCGGCGTGGCCTGAACAAACGCATCGGTCGCAACGAGAACACGCAACGGTGCGTCCGATGCCGACACGCCTGACGGCAGCAACACCTTACCCACGCGCGACAACATCGCCGCGTCGCGCGCGAACCACCCCACCGTGTCGAAGCTTGGCGCGAGCGGGCACGCACCCTCGAGCGAGATTCGCCCGTGCGTGGGCCGAATGCCGTAGATGCCGCAGAAGCTCGCCGGCGCGCGCACCGAACCGCCGGTGTCGCTGCCAATGGAGAAATCCACGAGCCCCGCCGCGACCGCGACTGCCGACCCGCTCGACGAGCCGCCCGGCACGCGCCCTGGTGCAGCTGGGTTGCGTGGTGTGCCGTAATGCGCGTTCTCGCCGGTGAGACTGAACGCCATTTCCTCCGTGTGCGTCTTGCCCACCATGCTCGCGCCGGCGGCCAACAGCGGCGGCAGTACTGCGGCATGCTCCAACGCCGGTTCGTGCGTACGCAGCCAATCGGGGCTGCCAAAGCCGGTGCGATGACCCGCGACATCGAACAGGTCCTTGAGGCCGAACGTCAGACCGGCCAACGGGCCCGACGACGCGCCGTCGATCGACACGTGGGTGTGGCGGCAAAACGCGTTGTAGTCGTCGCGATCGAGTATGCGCATGCGGAAGTATGCGCCGTGTGCCCATGAAGGACCACCGCGCCTCCGCAAGTCTCTGGTACCTCCCGTTATCTTCACACCATGTCGGAAAGCCCGCGCAGGAAATCGACACCCGAGACGCACCTTATCGAGCGCCAGCTCGACGTCGCCCCCACGCGTGCCTGGGCGGGCCACGTGTGCATTACTACCGACGAGCGTACCGTCAGCGTGCCCGGCACCTGGCACCTCGAGCTCCCGCAAGAGCTGCGGCCTATGCGTGATGGCATTCCGCGCGCGCTCGCACTCCCGCCGGTCAGTGATCTTCCGGCGTGGCGTGCGCATCTGATGCGACTGATCACGCTGCAGCTGCCCGGCATGCAGCTGCGCGTCAGCGAGGCCGAAGACGGCGAATGGCGCGAGCTCGAACTCGCCGCGCCGACGACGCCACCGTCGGTCACGCAGATCGATCGACGCGGCTGGCGGGCGCTGCTTGGCCAGCACGCACGTATGGAACTGCGCATCGTCGCCGATCGGTCCTGACGCCCTCACTGTCACAGAACGTGACAGTGTCGCGCATGCTGATACGACTCGTGTGAGACGCGTGTGTGCGCGACAGCGATGGTTCGTGCGCTCAAGTCGTTGCTGAGGAAGGAGTTGGTCCAAACCGTGGAGCACGGCGCGTGCACGCGCCGCGACGGCGCACGATATGCCTTGGAGCATGGTATCCGACCAACCGCACACGATCGTGCGAAAGTCGGCCACTTCCTCTCCGGAGCCTCCAGATGTCGCGTACCATCCGCGTGTTGTCCGTCGCCGCAGCCGTCACTCTCTTCGCCGCCTGCTCGGAGCAGTCTCCGATTACCGCCCCCGGAAACGCCACGTTCGCCAAGAGCGGGACGGCGACGAGCGGCGGCGGCAAGAGTTCAACGGGGGGTACGGTCGATTCCTCCGCGACAACGTCGCCAACATCGCCTGCCGGCGCACCGGTGGGTCCCTCATACGTCGGCTACATCACACGCATCGGCGAAGTGCCCGTCGGCATGTACTACGGCTCGCCCTCCAGCTGGGATGTGAACGGCTATCGTTTCGAGTCCGTGTACATCACCAATTACAAAGCGGTGAACGGCAGCTTTGTGCTCGGCGCATGCGTGACCGTCAACTTCTACATGAGCGGTGACCAGCGCATCATGCAGGAACTCAAGACGATCGATCCGGCCAAGTGCAAGTGAACACGGCGTGGCGTTGAACAAGCGAAATCGGGGGCCCGCACAGCGCGAGGCCCCCGATGCTTCGTCCAGCATCCAATTTCACCCTGCGCGCGCCTCCGTTCAGGCGGACGTCTTCGCCCCCGCCCGCGCTGCCACGAGATAAAACGCTGTCGCCACCGCCAACGTGAGCAGCAACACCGTCCACTCGGCCTGCGTGATGCTCGTGAGCAACCACGCAATGAGGCCAATGGTAATGAACGGGACCAGCGGGCCACCCGGCACCGAGAACGGCACCGCGCCTTCCTGACGGATGCCGCGCTTGCGCAGCATGAACGTGGCCGCCGCACAGCCGGCGTAGAGCAACAGCGCCGCGAGATTGGAAATCACGGCGAGCTGCTCGAACGAATTGAACACGGCAAGCGCGCACACCAGAATCGTCTGAATGACGATCGCCACGTGCGGCGTGCGATACTGCGGATGCACGGAGCCCACCACCTTGGGCAGCAGACCGTCTTCGGCAAAGCGGAACAGTGCGCGTGGTACCGCGAGTGTCATGCCGCTCACATAGCCGAACATCGAAATCGACGCGCCCACCAACAGCAGCAGACGACCGGGCGCACCGAGGAACGATTCCGCCGCGAACGCCAGCGGCGCCGTCGTGCTGGTGGCGAGCGATGCGCCAAGCAAGCCTTCGGCCACCAGGTGCACCGCGAGATACAGCAGCGTGACGCCGATCATCGCAATAGCGAGTGCGCGCGGCACGGTTCGCGCCGGATCGCGCACTTCACCGCTGGGCACGAGCGCCGTCTCCACACCGCTGAACGCGAACACCAGCACGATCGCGGCGCGCGCGAGGCTCGACGGTCCCGGCATCTCGGTGATCGCGAGATTCTCCGGTTGAATGTAGAACACACCGATCGCGACGAACGCGATGAGCGGCAGCAGCTTCGCAATGGACGCCACGACGATCAGCTTCGTTCCTTGCTCCACGCCGCGCATGTTCACCATTGCCAGCACGGTGAACAAGGTGACCAGAACCGGCACGCGCAGCGACGGCATGTTGAACAGCGCACCCAACCCCTCGGCAAATGCCGAGGACACACCGGCCACGGCGGTCGTGCCAAGCATCCAGAGCAACACGCCGGCGAGGAAACCCACGTAGCGTCCGAAGACCGCTTCGACGTAGGCGTACGGTCCGCCGGTGAGTGTGATGCGGCTCCCCGCTTCGGCGAAGCAGAGCACCACGAAGCTCATCACCGCGGCACATATGAGATACACGAACGGCGCCGCGGGACCAGCCGCTGCGGCCGCGCCCGCGGGCAAACGGAAAATGCCGCCACCGACGGTGACGTTGAAGATGCTGGCCGCGAGGGCCCAAACGCCAACCGCGCGGACCAGTTCTGGTCCGCGCGGTGACGTTGCTGTCGTTGATGTCACGAATTACGCCTTGGTGAGCAACGGAATGAGCAGCAGTGCCACGATGTTGATGATCTTGATGAGCGGGTTGATGGCCGGACCCGCCGTATCCTTGTACGGATCGCCCACTGTATCGCCGGTCACCGCGGCCTTGTGGGCTTCGCTGCCCTTGCCGCCGTGGTGGCCTTCTTCGATGTACTTCTTGGCGTTGTCCCACGCGCCACCGCCCGTGCACATCGAGATGGCAACGAACAGGCCCGTCACGATCGTTCCCATGAGCAGACCGCCGAGCGCCGCACCTCCGAGCACCACGCCCACGATGATCGGAATCACCAGGGGGAGCAGCGACGGGAGAATCATCTCGCGAATGGCGGCCTTGGTGAGCAGGTCCACCGCGCGATCGTACTGCGGCTTCTGCGTCCCCTTCATGATGCCCGGCAGTTCGCGGAACTGACGACGGACTTCCTGTACCACCGCACCGGCCGCACGACCCACGGCCTGCATGGCCGCGGCGCCGAACAGGTACGGAATCATGCCGCCAATGAGCAGACCGATCACGACCTTCGGATCGTCGATCGAGAAGTTCACCGGTCCGCCGAGATGTTCGCCCAGCTTGCTGCTGTAATCGGCGAAGAGCACGAGCGCCGCGAGTCCGGCCGAGCCGATCGCGTAGCCCTTCGTGACGGCCTTCGTGGTGTTACCCACCGCGTCGAGCGCGTCGGTGATCTTGCGGATTTCCGGACCGAGATGGCTCATCTCGGCGATACCACCGGCGTTGTCGGTGATGGGGCCGTACGCGTCGAGCGCGACGATCACACCGGCCATGGAGAGCATGGACGTGGCGGCAATCGCGATGCCGTACAGGCCGGCGATCTGGAAGCAGAAGTAGATCGCGGCGGCAACGACGAGCACCGGCGCGGCCGTTGACTTCATGGAGACCGCGAGACCGGCAATCACGTTCGTGCCGTGACCCGTCTCGGACGCCTTGGCGATCTGACGCACCGGGCCGTATTCCGTGGCCGTGTAGTACTCGGTGATCACCACGAGCGCGGCGGTGAGGCCGAGGCCGATCATCGCGCAGAGGAACAGGTTGGTGCCCAGTTCACCCGGGAACATCGCCTGCGTGACGAAGAAGAACGCAACGGCCGCAAGCACGCCGGCGACGATCAGGCCGCGATAGAGCGCGTTCATGATCTTGCCGCCCGGCTTCACGCTCACGAAGAACGTGCCGATGATGGAGGCCGGAATGGACACCGCGCCGAGCACCAGCGGATACATGACACCGGTGTTGCCGTACGTCGAGAAACCGAGGCCAGCGACGAGCATCGCGGCAATCACCGTGACCGCGTACGTCTCGAACAGGTCGGCCGCCATACCGGCGCAGTCACCGACGTTGTCACCGACGTTGTCGGCGATCACGGCGGGGTTGCGCGGATCGTCTTCGGGAATGCCCGCTTCGACTTTGCCGACGAGGTCGGCGCCGACGTCAGCACCCTTCGTGAAGATGCCGCCGCCCAGTCGCGCGAAGATGGAGATGAGCGACGAGCCGAAGGCGAGGCCGATCATCGGCTCGAGCGCCGCCTTCACAGCGGCCTCTCCGGTGTTGTTACCGATCACCACCATGTAGAAGCCGGCGACGCCCAACAGGCCGAGGCCGACAACGAGCATGCCCGTGATGGCGCCGCCCTTGAAGGAGATGTTAAGGGCCGCGTTGAGACCGATCGTGGCTGCCTGCGCCGTGCGCGAGTTGGCGCGCACCGACACGAACATGCCAATGAAACCGGCCGCGCCGGAGAGCACGGCGCCGATCGCAAAGCCGATCGCGGTCATCCAGCTGCCAAGGCCGGCGCCGACGGCGACGAAGAGGACGGCGCCAACGAGCGCGATGGTGGTGTATTGACGCTTGAGATAGGCGTCCGCGCCGACCTGAATGGCGCCGGCGATCTCCTGCATGCGCTCATTGCCGGCAGGCTGGGCAATGATCCAGCGCGCCGAGACGATGCCGTACACAATGGCGATCGCGGCGCAGCCAAGCGCGAGGATGAGGGCGTACTGCTCGAGCACGTATGGGTGGGTGGGAGGAAATGGCACGGGCCCCGGGGAAACCGGGAAGGTTTGGGGATATCCCGTAGAAAATCACCGCCTGAGCGGGATGTTGCCAGTAGCGCCGCGTATAAAGGCGGGCGCGCGTTCCACGTTAGATTAGCCCCGTTGACGTCGCTTGCTCCGTCCTTCCTCCCCACCGTCATGCCTTCCACATTGCGCGCTGCCGCCATTCCGGCCGCCTTGGTCCTCGGCGTCTTCGCCGCCTGCCGCCCCTCGGGGTCACCTGCGACGGCCCCCGCGGGCACCGCGGCCCTCCCCGCGCCCTACGTCATTACCGACGGCCAGTCGCAGGTGGTCCCCGCCTTCGCCGACACCACGCAGTGGATTCGGGAGCGACTCTGGGTGGAGACGGAGTTCGACTCCGACTACGACGGCAAGAAAGATCGGGTGCACGTGGACGTCACCCGGCCGGGGCCGACCGGAGCCGGCCTCAAGGTGCCGGTGGTGTACGAAACGAGCCCCTATTTCGCCGGGACCGACCCGGACGACGGGATCTTCTGGCCCGTGAAGCAGGAACTCGGAGACACCGCGCCCACCCGCAAGCTCGGCAAGGGCGCCACCTTCAATCCGGGCCGCACGCGCATCTCGAACTCGCAGATCCGCAACTGGGTGCCGCGTGGCTTCGCGGTGGTGCACAGCGAGTCGCCGGGCACAGGCCTCAGCCAGGGATGCGTCACCATTGGCGGCATGAACGAGTCACTGGCCCCCAAGGCGGTCATCGACTGGCTCAACGGGCGCGCCAAGGGCTTCACGACCATCGACGGCACTACCGAAGTGAAGGCGACGTGGGCCACCGGCAAAGTCGGGATGACCGGCACGTCCTTCAACGGCACGCTCCCGGTGGCCGTGGCGACGACGGGCGTGAAGGGGCTCGAGGCGATCATTCCCGTGTCGCCGAACAACTCGTACTACCGCTACTATCGCTCCAATGGCCTCGTGCGAAGCCCGGGGGGATATCTCGGGGAAGACGTCGACGTGCTGTACGACTACGTGCAGAGCGGCAAGACGGAAACGCGCGCGCTGTGCCATCAAAAAGTACGCGCCGACATCATCTGGAAGGGACTCGACCGTCGCACGGGTGACCTGAGCGACTTCTGGACGAAGCGGGACTACATCGAGCAGGCCAAGGGGATCAAGGCCGCGATGCTGACCGCCCACGGCTTCAACGACTGGAACGTGATGCCGTCGCACACGACGCTCATGGCCGAGGCCGTGCGCGCGAACGGTGTGCCGGTGCAGATGTACTTCCATCAGGGCGGACACGGCGGCGAGCCGCCCATCAGCATGATGAACCGGTGGTTCACGCGCTATCTGCTGGGCGTGAACAACGGTGTGGAGCAGGACCCGCGTTCGTACGTCGTCCGCGAGGGTGCCGCCCGCACGAGCCCCACGCCGTACGCCGCCTATCCGCATCCCGATGCGGCGCAGGTGACGCTGT
>JAIXTI010000154.1 GCA_027484025.1 bacterium | reverse complement strand
GTGCGCGGAGGGACACCGCCCCATCTGTCAGGATACCGGCAGCGTGGTGGTCTTCCTGAAGGTCGGGATGAACGTGCGGTGGGACGCGACGCTCTCCATTCAGGAGATGGTGGACGAAGGCGTCCGCCGCGCCTACCTGCTCCCCGACAACGTGCTGCGCGCCAGCATCGTCGCCGACCCTGCCTTCTCGCGCAAGAACACGCGCGACAACACGCCGGCCGTCGTGCATGTCGAGCTTGTGCCGGGCGACAAAGTGGAAGTGAAGCTGGGCGCCAAGGGGGGCGGTTCGGAGAACAAGTCGAAGTTCGCGATGCTCAATCCGAGCGACAACATTGTCGACTGGGTGCTCAAGACCGTTCCGCTCATGGGTGCCGGCTGGTGCCCGCCGGGCATGCTCGGCATCGGCGTTGGCGGCAGCGCGGAGAAGGCGATGCTCATGGCGAAGGAATCGCTCATGGAGCACATCGACATGGCGCAGCTGAAGCAGCGCGGTCCGCAGAACAAGATCGAAGAGCTGCGCATCGAGCTGCACGACAAGATCAATGCGCTCGGCATTGGTGCGCAGGGGCTCGGCGGATTGAGCACCGTGCTCGACGTGAAGATCTGGGATTATCCCACGCACGCCGCGTCGAAGCCCATCGCCATGATCCCCAACTGCGCCGCCACACGGCACGCACACTTCTGGCTCGATGGCACGGGCGTGGCGCAACTACCGGTGCCGAAGCTGAGTGATTGGCCCGATGTCACGTGGCGTCCCGATGTGAACGCGAAGCGTGTGGACCTCAACACGCTTACGCCCGACGTGGTGGCTACGTGGAAGGCGGGCGATCGGCTGCTGCTCAACGGCAAGATGCTCACGGGCCGCGACGCGGCGCACAAGCGCATCGCCGATCTGTTTGCGAGCGGTGAAGGGCTGCCGGCCGGCGTGGACTTCACCAATCGCGTGATCTACTACGTGGGGCCCGTCGATCCCGTGCGCGATGAAGCTGTCGGCCCTGCCGGCCCCACTACGGCCACGCGTATGGACAAGTTCACCGAGATGATGCTCGCGAAGACGGGGCTCATTGCGATGGTGGGCAAGGCCGAGCGTGGCCCCGCGGGTCTCGAGGCCATTCGCACGCACAAGGCCGCATACCTGATGGCGGTGGGTGGCGCTGCGTATCTCGTCTCCAAGGCCATCCGCTCGTCGCGCGTGGTGGCGTTCGCCGACCTCGGCATGGAAGCCATCTACGAGTTCGACGTGGAGGACATGCCGGTCACCGTGGCCGTCGATGCCACGGGAGACAACGTGCATGAGACTGGCCCGGCCGAGTGGAAGGACAAGATCAAGAAGGGGTTGCCGATTCTGGCGTAAGGTCGGGGTCGGGGGCAGCGACATAGCCGCGCCACGGATTGCGCGGATTTGGCGGATGAACACGGGTGGCTTTGTGATCAATCCGACAGATCCGCTCAATCCGCAAGATCCGCGAAATCCGTGGCGCGACCATGTCGCAACGGACTCAAGGCGGCCACCAATCCGGCGTTCGTCACCCGTCATCGAGCCGCTGTGTCTGCGCCGTCCATATGAGACGCTTCACGGCGGGCTTGGGCCCGAAGTTCAGGAGCAGCCCGACGCTGATCCCCGATGCACGGAGGTAGTTGAGGAGCTGCGCCTCATGCGCCGGGACAAGTTGCGGACGCGCCTTGAGTTCGACGATGACCACTTCGTTGACCACCAGATCGCACCGAAACTCGCCGTGACACTGGCCGCCATAGTAGACGCGGTAGGAGACCTCCCGTAGCGCATGGAGGCCACGCTCCGTGAGCACGAACTGCATTACGCTGGCGTATACAGACTCGGAGAAGCCCCACCCGAGATCGTTGTATACGTCGTAGTAACCGCCAAGAATCTGCCTGGTGATGTCCTCATGGAGCAGCGCCATTTGTCCTCCCGGGATTTGCATAACCGCGTTCAGCAGGCAGGTTACCACCAGCGTTCTTCCGCGCTGTCATCCGCATAGCGCCGACGTGCCCCTTTTTACGCCGAACATGATCCCCACCCGCGTTTTCGCCGCCGCCGTTGCGCTCTGCCTTGCGTCGCCACTCGCCGCCCAGCAGACCACCTATCCCAGCAGCTGGGATCCCAAGCTCATGGAGCGCCCGGATGTGAAGTCGGCGCTCGGCATGATCGAGAAGAACTATCCGCAGCAGCTCGACGAGTGGATCCGGCTCACCGAGATGCCGTCCAAGTCCGGTCAGGAGCAAGTGCGCGGCGCGTACGTGAAGTCGGTGTTCGAGAAGGAAGGGCTCAAGCCGACGATCGATTCCATCGGCAACGTCATCGCGGTTCGCAAGGGCACCGGCGGCGGCCCGACCATCGCCATCATGGCGCATATCGACGTCGTCTTCCCCAACGAAACCGTCAAGAAGGTTCGGCGTTCGGGTGACACGCTCTTTGCGCCTGGCGTTGGCGACAACACGGCGTCGGTGGCCAACATGCTCGCGACGCTGCGCACGATGAACGCGACCAAGTTCACCAGCAAAGGCGACATCATCTTCATCGCGACGACACAGGAAGAAGTCGGACTGCGTGGCGCCGAGTACTGGCTGCGCACGAACGCGCGCCCGGACCTGCTCATCGTGCCCGACGGCTCGTACGGCAGCGTGGCGTACGGCGCGCTCGGCATTTACTGGACCAAGTTCGTCTTCACGAGTCCGGGCGGACACACGCTGGCCTCGCGCGGTCGCCCCACGCCGGTCCGTGCACTGGCGGCGGCCATTGACCGGCTCTACAAGCTCGAGTTTCCCGCGCTCCCCAATGGCGCGGTGATGAACATCGGACAGGTGTCCGGAGGCAACATCTACAACGCGGTGCCGCAGGAGCTGTACTTCACCGTCGACCTGCGCAGCAGCGACCCCGTGCTGCTCGATTCACTCGATCGGACGATCGTGCGCGTCACGAAGGCGGTGGCGGAAGAGTACAAGGTGGGGCTGCGCGTCGAAGTCGAGCAGAAGAATCAGGCGGGCGGCACCGAGAAGCAGCTGGAAGCCGCGCGGGCGCATCCCCTCGTGCAGACAGCGGTGGACATCAACCGCGCGCTCGGCATGAGCGCGGGCATGCCGGGCGCGCAGGAAGCGGTCGCGACGGGTGCCACCGACGCCAATCCGGGCGTGGTGCGCAAGATTCCCAGCATCGCGATTGGTGGCTCCAAGGCCAACGGCGCGCACCAGCTCCAGGAGTACGCGATCGCGTCGAGCGCGCTGCCGAGTACCAAGTTGCTGTACCTGCTCACGGCAACATTCGCCGACGGCATCAAGGTGGTCCCGCCGGCGAAGATCGTTCCGTAAGTCAGCGGTGAAGGAGCTGCACCGCGACCCAGAGTGACGGGAGAGCGGCACTCCACGCCAACAGAAAGCGATTCAATCCGAAGAGCAGAGCGGTGGCAAGGTGGAAACACCATGCCACCGCTCCGTATATGAGGCAGGTGCGGGCATCGATCATGGCCGCCGGCGCGGCCAACTCGAAGCCGATCACGCCAATCGACGCGAGGCACAGCAGCCACTGAGGGCGTGGTACCCAGCGCGGGACGGCGTACGCCGGCACCTCGAGGAAGGCGCGGAGCGCATCGCCGTTCCACCACGCGCGCTCGCGACACTTCACCAGCCCGGCGCGCACGTAGGAGAGCAGCAGCTGCGCCGCTACGTACATGATTCCACCGGCATGCACGGTGTCGCTGGCGTTGGGCCACGTCGCCAGGGTGAGCCCCAGCAAGACGGTAAAGAGCATCCCATCGCTACCGCCATTCATGGTGCCGCGCACGCGCACCGCGGTCAGCCAGGAGAGTACCATGAGGATTACCGTGGCGGCCGTGCTGAGCGGCGCCGTGCTGGGCAGGACAGCCGACATGAGAAGCAGTGCCGCCGCCGCACCTTGCACCACGGGCACCGCACCGAAGACTGCCGGAGTCATGAAGCGTGCGCGCCACCCCCACGTGCTGCGCAGCGTCGCCGCGGGCCACGCCCCATCAATGACGCCATCGCGCAGCATGACGCGAAGTTCGAGCGCCACGACGAAGGTGGCGACCGCCGTCAGTGCTTGCATGAGCCGCACCACGGTGGCCAGCGATGACTCGCTCATGCAACCGCACCGCGGGCGCGCGCCGGCTGCACGGCGCTTTCGAATATCACGCGGACGTCTGATTGCACCGCGTGATCGACGGCGACGACGCGCCATTGCCACGGAGTCGCACCGGACGTCGCGACAGACACCGCCCGCCACGCAATCGCCTCCACGATATCGTGCGCGACCTGATCGAACGTCTGCTCTTCCACCCCGACGGAAAAGCGCTCCACCGCGGATTGCTGCGCCAGGTGCGCGGTGCCGCGCGGGTGGTAGACCAGCGCGAGCAGCGAGCGTGTTGGCGGCACCAATGCGCTACACCACGGGGTGAACGCGCCACGGTGGTCTAGCGTCCGCAGTTCGAGCCGCGCGACTTCGGTAACACGATCAAAGAAAGCCCACGAGGGAAACAGAAGCCGGAGCAAGACCGCGTGCATGACCGGAAACTACGTCGCCTGCACGCGTCCCGTACGCTCCAGCTTGCCCCAGCCTGGCGCCCACCCCTTGAGGGCGGCGCGCATGGCCTTGAGCAGCGCCAAATACAACACTTGCCGGTAGGCAATGCGCTGCAGCGGCACGAGCAGCGCCTGCGACAGTCGTTCCCCGGGCTCGAAGGCCACGCCAATCAGCGCCGTAATCGTGTCGACGGCCAGGAAGAAGAGATACAACAGCACCACGGGCTCGGCGTGCACCCACGCAGCGTGAGCGCCAAGCACCGGCGTTTCCACAAGCAACCGCACGAGCGTGGCAATCAACGCGATGTCAGCCGCCGGCGCCAGCAACGGAAAGAGGAGCTGAAAGAGCCAGATATTCGGTAGCCCGACAAGGCCAAGGGCACCGGCGCTGGAGCGGCCGAGTGCAGCCCGATGTTTCCACGCACACTGCAGCGTACCGAAGCTCCAGCGGAACCGCTGCTTGAGCAGCGCTTCGAACGATTCCGGTGCTTCGGTGAACGCCACCGCCTGATCGGCCAACGCAACGCGATGCCCGCGGCGAAGCAGCGTGAGTGTGAGATCCTGATCTTCGGCCAGCGTATCCGTGCGGAAGCCGCCGGCATCGAGTACCGCCTGCCGGCGCCAGGCCCCAATGGCTCCGGGCACCACGGTGATGCAGTTCAGCATCACGAACGCACGGCGATCGAGATTCTGGCTGGTGACATACTCCACGGCCTGCCAGCGAGTGACCAGGTTCACGCGGTTGCCGACTTTCGCATTACCGGCGACCGCACCCACGCGCGCATCAGCGAGCGGACGGACCAAATGTGTGATCGCGTCGGGCGCGAGCAAGGTATCTGCATCGATGACGACGATGACCTCGCCGTTCGCGAGGGTCATGCCGTAGTTGAGTGCGGCTGCTTTACCACCGTTCACATGCCGGATCACGCGCAGCCGCGCGTCACTGGATGCCGCCGCGGCCGCGTCGCTCGTGTCGTCGCTGGACCCGTCGTCCACCACGATGACTTCGAAATGCGGATACTGCTGTGCAAGCACCGAGCGCACCGTGCGACCAATGACCCGCCCTTCGTTGTACGCGGGGATCACGACCGACACGAGCGGATGATACTCGGCATCTTCGGCTCGGCGGCCGTAGCGCGGACGAGCAAAGCGTGGGACGAAGCGCTGAAGGCCGGCGAGCCCGCCAATGGCGATGAGACGCAGCACGCCGAGCACCAGCGCGAGGAGGAACGTGCCGCCGAGGAGCGTTTCGCCCACGTTGACGATGCGAACCGCGGCCATCGTCATGAGCCGCTGCGTGAACTCGTTGTCAGGGGCCGTCGGCGTTCCCGCCTGTGGCGCGCCGTCGAGCAATCCCGCCACGGTGGTCGGTTCGTACCCGCGCGCACGCAGTGAATCGATGAGTGGGCCAAGCGCCGCGATGGTTGACGCACGATCACCACCGGCATCGTGCAGCAGCACGATCCGGCCGTTCTTTTTTTCGAGCGCTGACAGTGCGTTCGCGATGATCTTCTGCGGATCGCTTTCGAACCAGTCCTTCGTATCGATCTCGAGACCCGCCACGCGATAGCCCAACTCGTTGGCGATGGCCATCGGGCGGAGACGATCCTCGGTGGCGGGGCGCGCGTCACCGATGTACGGTGGGCGGAAGAGCAGTGGACGATGCCCGGTGACCGCTTCGATCACACGCCCCGTGGCCGCGAGCTCCATGCGCACGGCCGCCGTACTCAGCTGCGCAAAATCGGGATGGCTCCACGAGTGGTTGCCGATCTCGTGCCCTTCCGCCACGATACGGCGAGCGAGTTCGGGCAGATGCTGCACCTGACGCCCCACGACGAAGAAACTCGCTACGGCATGTCGTGACGCGAGCGTATCGAGAATAGGGCCCGTGAACTGTTCGTCGGGGCCGTCGTCGAACGTAAGCGCCACACGCTTGCTCTGGCCGCCGCCACGCGACACGAGATAGCCGCCCGCGGGCTTGAGCAGTCGCTGTCCCTCGACGTAGCCGGCGGCGTCGACGCGTACCGCACGCAACCCGGTTCCCTGATGACCCTCTACCGCCAACACCTCGCCATCACCGACAATCACCGACACGCCATCGTTGGGGAGCGCACGCAGCGAATCGGGAGTGCCAGTCAGCCCTTCACGACCGAGCACACGCCAGAGCGTCGCGTCCTCGCCGCCAAGACGCCAGAGCGCCATTCCCGCCACGCCGGTGGCGCTCGCCATGCGCAGCTGATTCCAGGTGGTACTGGCATCGAGGTACCACACCGTATGCGTGGTACCCTGCGCGTCGCGCCAGGTGGCATACGGGTTGCGCGTGTTGGCATCGAACCACGGGCCGCCGCTGGCCGAACGTCCGAGCGCCATGGCTTCGCTGACGCTGATCGTAGCCCCTTCCGGGCGATCGCTGCGCCAGTGGTACCCATACTGCCCAAGACCAACCAACAGCTTCTGCGCCGGGATGGCATCGAGCACCACATCCAGACGCTCGGCAAACCACGCGGCACTGGCGATCGCGCCGGCGTCGTTCGCCTCGGACGTTTCGTCGTACAACATGGGGATGACGTAGTCGAGCGCGGCGCCATACTGGGCAAGCGGATACTGATCTTCGACACTCACCGGAATGGCGGCGGACACGACCGCATTGAGCGGACGCAGCGCGGCGCGCAGTTCGGTGATGAACGCCAGCACCTGTGGATGCGCAGACTGCGGCACGAGTTCGAAGTCGACCGTTACCCCTTGCAGTCCGAATTGGTCGACGACCTGCGCCAGACGCTGCACGGCGCGCGTGCGCGAGGCGGCGGTGCCGACAACGGCTGTCACCAGCGTGGAGTCGAAGCCGGAGGCCCCGAAGTTCGTGAGCATGAGGTGCACGTCGGCATCGTGCGCACGCGCATCGTCGAGCAGGTCTTCATCGAGCGATACGGAAATCTCGTCGCGCTTGCCGCGTCCGACGAACGCGCCTTCGACAATGACCCAATCGAGTTGGGCGCCGTAGCGCTTGACCGCGGCGCGACTGGCTGGGTCCCATTGCACGGCAAACCCGGCAATGATGGGGTCGGACGCCGGTGTCCCGACATGTCGGGCGACCGGCATCGGCGCACACCCGCGCGACGGGCAGGAGGGCGCCACCGCAGCACCGGCGCGGGCGGCCCGGGCCGAACGCAGAACCGCGCGGCCGCCCGCGGCACTCCCAATGGGCAACGGCTCGACGACCGGTGGATTGAGCACACCGATCGCCACCGAACCGCCGACGAGCGCCGCCAGCGCGCCGACGGCAACGAGCACGGAGCGCAGCGTTCGGCTGCGACGTCCGGAGGGGTCGTGAAATACAGGTCGAGGGGACACGCTGTGAGCATCGGTCGCCGCGGCCGGCTCCTGAATCTCGTCCCAGCAAAAATCCCCGGGTTACGGGGGATGACGGCCGCTTGTTGGGCTCGTGCGGCCGACGTACGTTCGCCTGATGCAACGCCGCACGTTCCTCTCCACATCGGCGACCACGGCCGGCGCCGCCCTGCTCGCTGGCCTTTCCGGTTGCGGGAATGCGCCGCGCTACACCGCTGAGGCACTCGGCACCCCGGCGCTGCTCGCCTCCATGGGGCACGACCGCATCGTGCAGCTCGGGCGCGTCTACCTAAAGATGACGCCGGCGGAACGCACGGCCGAATCGCTGCGCGACGGCATCCTGGCCATCGCCGCACCGTGGCCGTGGAGCCCGGTACCAACGCTGGACGCACTGATCGCGGCGGACTTCGAGCAGAACCGTACCGTCTTCGTCGACGGATGGATGTTGTCGGCGGCCGAAGCGCGTCAGTGCGCGCTGTACGCCCTCGCGCACAGCTGACGGCTCGTGCACACCGACGCGAGAACACTGCCAGCCGGCCACACGCTCGACGGCGACGTCTGCATTGTGGGTGCGGGCGCTGCCGGCATTGCCCTGGCCCTCGACTTCCTTGGCCGAACGGAACGCGTCATGCTGCTCGAAGGCGGTGGCTTCGATCGCGAAGACGCGCTGCAGTCGCTCTATCGCGGTGAGATCGTGGGACGGCCGTACTATCCGCTCGAAGCTGCGCGCTTGCACTACTTCGGCGGCACCACCGGGCATTGGGGTGGCTACTGTTCCCCACTCGACGATATCGATTTCGAGGCGCGGCCATGGGTGCCGGAGAGCGGCTGGCCCATTACGCGGGCGATGCTCGATCCGTTCTACGCGCGCGCGCATCCGCTGCTCGACCTGGGGCCGTACGCGTACGACGTTCCATTTTGGCAGCAGCGCGATGCGCGTCGCGAATTGCTCCCGCTCGACCGCACCGTACTGCAGGAGAAGCTCTGGCAATTCAGCGCGCCGACACGCTTCGGCAGCAAGTACCACGACCCCATTGTCCAGTCGGGCAATGTGCATTTGTACACACATGCCAATGTCGTGCAGGTGGTCGCCAACGAAGCCGTCAGTGCCATCGAGGCAGTGACCGTTCGGCACTTCGACGGACGTGAACTTACCGTGCGTGCGAAACGGTTCGTGCTGGCGTGCAGCACGATGCAAAATGTACGACTGCTTCTTGCCTCGAACGCGCGCGCAGCGGCCGGCCTGGGGAATCAGCACGACCAAGTGGGGCGATGCTTCATGGAGCACATCGAGATGCCCGGTGGCACGGCACACCTGACGCGGGCGCAGTCGATGCATTTGTATGCGCACGACTTCGGCATCACCCCCGCACGTGCCGAATTGCGACTGACTGACACGCAGCAGCGCGCCCATCAGGCCCTCAACGCCACCGTCGCGCTCGAAGCCCCACCGGAACAGGGCGAAGCCAAGAGCACCTTCGAGTTGGAACCGCCCGACGTGGTCGAGGGCTTCCGCCGCGATACGCGCGACAGTTTGCCGTCTGGCTACCGGAGCGCGGAAGGCGCTCACGACGCCGCGAGTATCAAGGCGCGGCCGACGTTTTCCCTGATGATCCGACAGGAGCAAGCACCCAACCCCGCCTCGCGTGTCACCATTGGACGCGACGTCGATGCGTTGGGAGTGCCACGTGTACGCTTCGATTGGCAGCTGACGCCGCTCGACAAGCGCTCGATTCGCACGCTGTACACGAATGTCGGTCGCGAGTTTGGCCGTCTGGGTCTTGGCCGCGTGCAACTGCGCGATTGGTTGCTGCAAGACGATACCCAGTGGCCCGCGCTGGTGAGCGGTGGGTGGCATGACATTGGAGGGACACGCATGCATGCCGATCCCCGTCGTGGAGTGGTCGATGCTAATTGCCGCGTGCACGGACTCGCCAATCTCTTTTTGGCCGGTGCCGGCGTCTTCACGACGGCCGGTGCGGCCAACCCCACGTTGACGATCGTCGCCCTCGCCTTGCGACTTGGCGATCACTTGCGGGCACGCGCCGTATGATCACGCTGCGTTCCGTCAATGTCGGCACGCTCCAGGCGCTATCGCCCGACACGCCACGCAAGCGCTCCGGCATCTACAAGCACGCGATCGCCAGCAGCGTCGAAGTAACACCGCTCGGACTCATCGGCGACCGCGTCGGTAACCTGACGCACCACGGCGGACCGGATCAGGCAGTCTATCTGTACAGCGAGTCCGATTATGCCTGGTGGGACGCCCGCGGCGTCGCACCGACGCACCCCGGCAGCTTCGGCGAGAACCTCACGCTCTCGGATTGGTGGCCTGACGTTCGCGTTGGTGATCGTGTCACGATCGGCTCGGTGTTGCTCGAACTCACCGGACCGCGGATTCCGTGCGGGACGCTGGCCACCCGCATGGGCGACCCGCAGTTCGTCAAAGCATTCCGCGACGCTGAGCGCTGCGGCGCCTATGCGCGCGTGTTGCAGCGCGGCACCGTGAGCGCAGGCATGGCAGTCACGCTCGAGCGCGCCCCGTCAGATTTCCCAACCATTCTCGAGCTGTATCGCGCGTGGTACGCCACCCCGAAGCCGCTGCCGCTGCTCCGACATGCGCTCGAGACGCCAATTGGCAGTCGACTGCGTGCGCAATGCGAGCGGTGGGTGAACGGCTCGCCCGGATAGAGTGGGACGAGTCGCTGTCGAGGACTGGCCGTGTCCGGACGGACCGGTAGCTTTCTTCGAGGCGGTTCACGTACAACCCCTTTGCCACCAATTCCCATGCGCCCGTTCATTGGTCCAGCTGCGGCTGGTCTGGTCGTCGCAGGATTGCTCGCGCACGCCGCGCAGGCACAGTCCATGTTCGCGGACCACACGGGTGCGCCGCCGCTCCGCACGCTGCAAGGAATGCGCGTCACCGGTCAGGTGCACGACAGCATCACCGGCTTCCCCCTGCGACGCGCCGTCGTACAACTCGTCGACGTAGCGGGGAACGAAGGCGGACGCATGGCGCTTACCGACTCGCTCGGCCATTACGCCTTCACCGATGTGCCCACCGGCCGCTACACGCTCGGCTTTCATCACACGGTGCTCGACTCGTTGGGACTCGAGCCGCTGACGCGCACCATCGACGTCGCGCGCAACCTCGATGCAGCCGATCTCGCCGTGCCGTCGGCGGTCGGCATTCGTGCCGCGGTATGCGGCGCACCGTCCGCGAACAACCCCGGCACGCTCCTCATGGGATTCGTGCGCGATGCCGCGTCGCGCGAGGCGCTGCCGAACGCCGTCGTCACTGTCGAGTGGCTGGAGTATGAGCTCGGCCAAGGGCGCATGAAACCACGCGTAGCGCGCCGGCAGGTGACCGCCGGCAGCAACGGTTGGTATGGCGTATGCAACATCCCGCGCGAAGGCTTCGTGCAGGTCGCCGCGCGCAGCAACCGCGACAGCACGGATCACGTGGAATTCGAAGTGGCCGCCGATGCGCTGCAGCGCCGTGAACTGTTCGTCGGACGCAACATCGCCACGACGACGACAAGCAGCGGCACGGGCGATAGCGCCGTCGTCCGTGTCGTCCGTACTGGATCGACGCGATTTGCCGGTGTCGTTCGGCGCGATGGAAACGGACGACCGCTCGAGAACGCCACCGTGCAGATCGTCAATGGACCGACGACGCGCACGAACGCGAAGGGAGAATTCTTCTTCGAGAACGCGCCGGCGGGCACGAGGCTGCTCGACGTTCGCGCGGTCGGATTCTATCCCCAGCGCACGGCCGTGAACGTCCTCGACGAGGCCCCCGAATTCAGCGCGTCGCTGCGCACCTTCCGCTCGGTCCTCGATACCGTGAAGGTGCTAGCCAACTACGAACGTTTCACGTCGCTCAAGGAATTCCAGCAGCGCGTGCGTAGCGGCGTTGGCCGCTACATCACTGAAGAGATGATTGCGAGACGCAACGTGTTCATGGTATCGGAGCTCTTCTGGGTCATTCCCGGCGTGTATGTCGAACGCGGGGGTGGTATCGATCAGGAGATTTCGATGCGTGGCATTTTCTCGCCGCGCTGCTCGCCGGCGTTGTTTCTCAACGGGTTCCCGCTGCAAATGCCGGACATGGGTGGTGTGCCGCTGTCCGCCGCGGAACTCGATGCGGTCATTCGCCCCAAGGACCTGCTCGGCGTCGAGATCTACACGCAGGGCCAGGTGCCCGCGCAGTTCGGGGCGGGCATGACCGGATGCGGTGCGATCGTCTTCTGGACCAAGTAGTGTCGCGGCAGTCCCGCTCGTCAGCGTTGGCCGACGAGCGGGATGACCACGAGCAGTAGACCAGCCAGGAGCAACACGCACGCCGAAAGCAGCGCCCACTTGAGTGTGAAGCGCTGATGATCGTCGAAATCGACGCCGGCGAGCCCCACGAGCAGGAATGTGGATGGCACCAGGGGACTCAGCAGATGCACCGGCTGTCCCACGAGTGAGGCGCGCGCCATTTCAGCGGCCGTGATGCCGTACGCCTGCCCCGCCTTCGCCAGCACCGGCAAGACGCCAAAGTAGAACGCGTCGTTCGAAATAAAAAACGTGAACGGCACACTCAAGACGCCCGTCACGATGGCCAGGTAGGGGCCGAGCGCCGGTGGGACGAGCGACACCACGCTGTTCGCCATGGCATCGACCATCTTGGTCCCGGAGAGGATGCCGGTGAATACGCCGGCCGCAAAGATCAGCCCGACCACCGCCAGCGCGTTGCCCGCATGGCGCGCCAGCAGTGCCTTTTGCTGCTCGATACTCGGATAGTTGATGAGTGCCGCCACCGCGAAGCCCAGCATGAAGAGCACGGGCAGCGGCAACAGCGCAAGAATGAGCGCGGTGAGCAATACGACCGTCAGGAGGGCATTGACCAACAGCCGGTCGGGACGCCGATGCTGCGTATCGTCTTCGTACGCCGGATTGGCGAGCTCTTCCCGCAGCGTCGCCTGCTCTTCGTCGGCACGCTGAACCGAGAGGCGCGTTCGTTCGGCACGTCCGAGGCGGTGCGCGACGAACAGCACCCACAGAATGCCGGCGCCCATGACGGGGACCATCGGGACGAACACGTCACTCACGTCGATGGCCAAGGCGCTCGCCGCGCGTGCCGTCGGGCCACCCCACGGCAGGATGTTCATCACGCCGGACGCGAGCATCGTGACCGACGCGAGCACGAGCGGCCGAAGCCCCAGCGCCCGGTACAACGGCAGCATCGCCGCCGTGGTGATCATGTAGGTCGTCGACCCGTCGCCATCGAGCGACACCAGCAGGGCCAGTACCGCGGTGCCCACCACGACTTTCACCGGGTCGCCGTGCACCAGCGCCACCAGCCGGGACACGATGGGGGCAAAGAGCCCCGCATCGATCATGACCGCGAAATACAGGATCGCGAACATGAGCATGACACCCGTGGGCGCCAGCTTGATGACGCCCTGCAGCATCATCTCGCCCAAGCCGGGGCCGAAGCCCGCAAGAATACCGACCGTCGTGGGCACCAAAATGAGCGCCGTGAGCGGCGACAAGCGCTTGGTCATGATGAGCGCCATGAAGGCGATGACCATGCCGTAGGCCCACCAGGTCAGCATGAACGATTGGCTCGCGGCACTATTCACCAAACCGGAAAATGGGGAGTGCGCCATAGGACGGCCTCGGGGCGCTGCAGCCTATAATGCGCCCCAACCGGTGAGTTCGCTCGCCACCCGTTGATTGCATTGCGAACTATTGTCGGGTTCCCTAACGTCCCGTATGACTCGCGGCCGCAGACTTTCCGTCAGAGCACTGGCGACGTGCACGCTGTTGCTCTCCGCCTGCGACCCCAAGGCGCCGCCGGAGCTCCGCGTGGGGCTCATCGGGGTCTTCGACGGCGCCGCCAGCAGCTCCTCCGGCATGCCGGCACGCCTCGGGGCACAGCTGGCCGTCGACGAGCTCAACGCCGTCGGGGGTGTCCTCATTGATGGCGTCCTGCATCGCGTGCGCCTGATAGATCGCGAGACCGCCAATCGCCCCGACGCCGCCGCCGCCGCCGCCCGGGCACTCGTCAATCTCGACTCGGTCGACGTGCTGGTAGGCCCGCAATTCAGTGCCCTCGCGCTGGCAGCCGGTGCCGTCGCTGAAGCCTCGCAGATTCCGCTCGTCGCGCCGATGGCCTCGAGCCCGTCGGTGACCGCCAACCGCGCCTTCGTCACCCGGTTGGCGTTCCTCGACGCCGATCAGGGCGACGCCCTGGCCCGCTTTGCCCACGACACACTCGGGCTGCGGCGAGCGGGCGTCCTGTACAATGCGGCGAGCGATTACGGCCGTGGTATCGTCGAGCTATTCGGCCGCACGTTCACCGCCTTGGGTGGGCGTATCGTGGGGACGGAGCAATACAACATCGATGATCCCGGCGACCAGCAACCGCAGATCATGCGACTCCTCGCCCAGCAACCCGACGCCATCGTCCTCCCCAACTTCTCGGTGCGCGATTCCTCGCAAGTGCGCATCCTGCGAACCGCGGGCTTCCGGGGGCAGCTTCTCGGCAGCGACGCGTGGGATGCCATCGCGCTGCGTGGTCGCGAGTATGTCACGGGAAGCATCATCGTTGGCAACTGGGATCGCAGCAGTACGCGCCCCGGCGTGCTCTCGTTCCTGCAACGCTGGAACGCGCGCCACGCCGATGTACAGCCGCGCGCGACGGCAGCGGCCACGTACGACGCCCTTCGACTGATTGCGCGCGCTGCTGAGCGGGCCAACGTGAAGTCAGGGCTTCCCTTGGTTCGTGCGCT
>JAIXTI010000270.1 GCA_027484025.1 bacterium | reverse complement strand
CTTCGGTTTGGCCAGCGGCGACAGTTCCTTGGGATAATCCACTACGAACGTCGGTGTATCGATCTTCGATTCCACCAAGGCCTGGAACATCTCGTCGAGCACTTTGGGACGACTCAGGGTCGCCACCTTGGGCACACCGATACGTTCGGCCAACGTCCGAAGTTCGGCATCGCTGATCGCCATCACATCTGCCCCCGCCGCCTTCGACAAACTCGGCACCCACTCGATACGCGGGAACGGCGTCACCAGCTGCGGCACCTTCTCCCCGACAATCGGGATGGCGCGAATGGCCGCCGCCGCCGCGACCAGGAGCGCTTCCACTCGCGACATCATCGTGGTGTAGTCGGCGTACGCCTCGTAGAACTCGAGCATCGTGAACTCCGGATTGTGCGTCCGGTCGATGCCTTCGTTGCGGAAGTCGTGGCCGATCTCGTACACGCGCTCAAAGCCACCGACAATGAGCCGCTTGAGATACAGCTCATCTGCAATGCGCAGGTAGAGCGGCATATCGAGCGTATTGTGGTGCGTGATGAACGGACGGGCCGCCGCGCCGCCGTACAGCGGCTGGAGCACCGGCGTTTCCACCTCGAGATACCCCAGCCCATCGAGCTCGCTTCGAATGGCGCGCGTCAATACGGACCGCGCGCGAAACAGCGCGCGAACCTCTGGATGCACCGCGAGGTCCGCATAGCGCTGACGGGCACGCAGCTCGGTGTCACTGAACGCCGAGTAGCGAACAATTTGTCCGTCCACCACCTGTTCCTTGCCGAGTGGCAAGGGGCGCAGCGACTTCGAGAGCAGCTCCACATGCGCGACCTTCACCGTCGCTTCACCGGTTCGCGTGCGCATCATGCTGCCGCGCACACCGATCCAGTCGCCGAGGTCGTACTCGCCAAGCTGCGCAAAGAGCGCCTCGCCGATTTCGTCCTTGCGGAAGTACAGCTGCACCTTGCCGTCCATATCGGCGAGGTGACCGAACGCCGTCTTGCCCTGGCTACGCCACGACACCAGACGGCCAGCCACGCGCACCTCCGGCCCCTCCTCGGCGGTCCCAAGGGCAGCAACGGCCTCACTCGCGGTGTGCGAGCGATCGAACGAGTAGCCGAACGGCTCCACGCCCGCCGCACGCAGCCGGTCGAGCTTCTCGCGACGCGCCTTCATCAGGAAATTGAGTTCCTGCTTCTGCTCGGCGCTGTCAGCGGAATTGGTCATCGGCTCGTCGCTCACGACAGCCCCCCTTCCACACCGGCACTGCTCTCCTGCTTGAGATACGCCTGGATGAAGGGATCGATATCACCGTCCATCACCTTCTGGACATCGGCGATCTTGAGCTCGGTGCGGTGGTCGTTGACCATCGTGTAGGGCTGAAAGACGTAGCTGCGGATCTGGCTGCCGAACGACACGTCCTGCTTGTTGGCATCGAGCAGGGCCTTCGCGGCCGCCAGCTTGTCGGATTCAAGCTGATAGAGCTTGTTCTTGAGCTGCTTCATGGCCGTCGCCTTGTTCTTGAACTGCGAGCGCTCGGCCTGTGACGCGCAGACGATACCCGTCGGCATGTGCGTGATACGCACCGCACTCGACGTCTTGTTGACGTGCTGGCCACCCGCGCCGGAGGCACGATACACATCGATACGCAAATCTTCTTCGCGAATTTCGATGTTGATTTCTTCGTTCACGACCGGATACACGAAGACCGATGCGAAGCTCGTGTGACGACGCGCCTGCGAATCGAACGGCGAAATGCGCACGAGTCGATGCACACCGGACTCTGGTCGGAGGAAGCCGTAGGCGTACTGTCCTTTGATTTCCAAAACGGCGCCCTTGATGCCGGCTTCTTCGCCTTCGGAGAGGTCGAGCATTTCCAGCTCGAAGCCTTTGCGTTCGGCCCAACGGGTATAGAGGCGCAGCAGCATGCTCGCCCAGTCCTGCGCCTCGGTGCCGCCCGCGCCGGCGGAGATTTCCAGCTGCGCATCGCGGAAGTCATCGCGCCCGCGCAGCAGTCCCTTGAGTTCGAAGGCATCGAGTTCGGACACGATGCGTTCGACTTCGGCGTCGAGATCGGCGTTCATCGCCTTGTCCGGTTCGAGCTCGAGCAGCTCATCGAGTTCCCGCGCACCGGCGATACGGGCGGTCAACGAGTCCACGGGTTCGACCCATCCCTTGAGGACCTTGACCTGCTGAACGATGTCGCGCGCGTGCTCCTGGTCGTTCCAGAACGCCGCGTCGGCCATCTCCTCTTCGTAGCTGTTCAGCGTCGAGCGCTTGGCTTCGACGTCAAAGATACCTCCGCATGTCCGCAAGCCGTTCTTCCGACTTCGCGAGCATCTTCAACCGTTCGCCGTCCTGCATGCGTCTCTCCGTGTACGACACGAGCCGCCTTCCGCAGGGGAAAGCGGCCCGAAATGTGACTGCTGCATAACCTGCCCGTGACTACGGGAAAGTTATCGGGTCAGCGCACGCCGGAACAGTCGTCGGCGCCACGCGCCGCGCAGGCTAGAACAGCCGTCGCCCACCAGCGAGGATGTCGTTGAGCGCTTCCTGAAAGTGGGGGGCCGATTCGGCGGCCTCGCGCCCTACCTGCTCCACATACTCCTCGTAGCTCTTCTTGATTTCTTCGCGAAACAGCCCGCGCAGGGTACCCTCGCGAATCCCTTCCTCACGTTTTTGCGGATTGTACGCCACCAGATCCGAGACCAGCGCCCGCGCCAGTCGCCGCGCACGTTGCGATGGGTCTGCCTGGAGGAACGGATTGATGGGCTTCTTCCCCTCGGCCGGCGTACCAGCGGCTGGCGTGGCCATCGTGGGCACCGGATACGGCGTCGGTGACGTTACCACGACCGACGGGCCAGCCGCCGCGACAGGCGCGGTTGGCAACGCGGGGGTTGGTCGCACCCCGAACGACACCGAGGGCATCGCCGCCGGTGTCGGCATGCGCGGCACAGCGACGGGTGTCGGCATGCGGGGAACGGTGTCCATCGGTCGCGCCGGTGTCGGCATTGCCGGTGCGGAGCGCGCCGGGGTTGGCACAGAGAGCGCGGGCTGGCGAATGGGGGTGGGCTGGCGGACGGCGGGAGCCGCCGAAGGGAGGCCCGGGGTCGCGCGCGACGTACCGCCCGCGAAGGCCGGTACCGCGGTGCTCGCGGCCACCGGGGTCACCGACACAGGCAGCGTGCCGCCCGCGATCGCAATCACCCCACCGCATACCGAGCAACGCGCCCGCACGCCGGTCGCCGGCACCTTGGCCGGATCGACCCGAAACACCGAGCGACATTCAGGACACGAAACGGTCATCACGCGCCTCCCATCGTTCGCTTTTCAATGCGCTCACGCGCCACGTCAGCGCCGGAGAACGTGGTGCCGGCGGATTCGTCGCGACGACGATCTACTGCCCACACCGACCCCGGCAACGTCTTCGCATAGCTCTTCATTTCCGTCGCCAACTCGCTGACCTCGATTCCCCGGGTGAAGTGCCGCCGCTGATTCGTAACCACTCCGACGGACAACGTCATGAGTGGGACGCGATGCAGCTGCCCACGACGATCTTTGCCGAAGAAATATCCCACGCGCCGATCCTGCTCGGAATACTGCAAGGGAATCAGCTCATCGAACACGTGGACGATTTCGTCGCACACCCGTGGCACGGCCGCCAGCGGCACCGTGAACAGGAAATCGTCTCCCCCAATATGGCCCACAAAGCCATCCTCGGGACAGAGGCCTTTTACGACGTCGTGGAGAATTCGAGCAACCAACCGGATGACCTGGTCACCGTGGTGATACCCGTACCGGTCATTGAACTCTTTGAAATGATCGAGGTCTGCATAGCAGGCGGCGAATTTTTCGCCCGAGGCGACCCGCCGCGACAGTTCGGCCTCGATCTCACGCGCACCGGGGAGCCGGGTTGACGGATGCACATCCGTGTCGCGATCGCTCCGGCGCAACATGGCCGCCAGACGGGCAAGCGCCTCATGTTCGTCGACGTTTTCGCGAACCACTTCATCAGCGCCGGCGGCGAACGCCTCGGCAAAGACGGTCGGTGGGACGATCATGAACACCGGGACGATGCCGGTATACGCATCGCGCTTGAGGCGCCGGCACGCGGCGATCGCCTCCGCCGTCCACTCCGGCGAGCCGCACGCATCGATCACCACCAACCGCGGACGGGCCTTGAGCGCTTGCTCCCATACCGCCGTCGCCGAGTCCGTGACTTGACAGCCACCCTCGTACGCACGCCACCACGACGCCAGCCACGCAGGCGCGTCGTCTCTCGCCGACAACTGCATGGCGATGTGATCGTTGAGGGTGTGCGTCATCGGTGTCGTGGTGGGGCGGGCATCGGCGCCCGGCAAGATTCCACAGCGCCTCTGCGGAAACGCGCAGAAAAACGCTCAACCACCAGACGATCATCCCCGTGCGTTCGGCACGGGGTGCGCTGCGTCACATTTCAGATGAGTCCGGCTTCACGCGCGGAATACCGGAGGTCTATCGGGCAACCAATCGCACGCCGGCCTGAAAGCGGGCTTGGCCGAGCGGCGTCACGTCGTACGTGGTCTCGATCCCGCCAAGCGCCATGCCGCTACCGCTCTTCTGCGGTGCTCCAAAGCGCCGGAGACGGACGCTGACGTACGCGTCGATAAGGCTGGCGAGGTGGTTCACCGCCACGATCCCGAGCATGTTCACGGCGCGCTGGTAACTGCGATTCGCGCTGCGGATCGTCTGCACATAGACATCCTGCTGCAGTCGAGCGTCGCGCCAGCTCCAGCGAAAGGCCTCACCGACGGCTTGGCGCTCGTAGAAGGCAAGGGCGCGCTGATACTCAGCACTCGCGAGGGCGGGGGCGACATTGGGATCGCGCCAGAACGTTTCGCGCGCCAGCTGCCAACGAAAGCCATTGAACGTGGACGCGTCCGTCTCCGGATCCACCACGCCGCCGGGAATCCGATCGAAGGCACCGCTCTCGAGGAACTGCTCGAGGCGCTCATAGTAATCCCAGTTCCCGAGCTGCGAGCCGGCGAAGGGCTTCCGGGCAACGCTCACCGCGAGGGCCCGGTAGGCATCGCGCTCGCGATTTCCGTCCCGCCTGGCGGCCAGGTACTGCACCACGAGAAAGGCTTCGGCGACCAGGTACGCGACGCTTCGCTGCTGCTTCAGCGCAAACTGCCCGGCGCCCGGCACGACTCCGGACGCTGCCGGTGCCCACCACGGCGCAGGACGGTCGACCGGAACGCCCCCCGTCGCAAGGGCGCTGGAAGCCTCGTACGCTGGCGCAGAGGGCTGACCAGCATCGGACGAGGCCTGCCGCTGCTGAAGCGCGACAGGTGCCATTTGCGCGGCGGCAACGGGGGCCTTGTACAGCGCCACCGTCAGGCACGCCGCGGCGAGGATCGAGCCCCTCTGCAACAGACGCATCAGAAGCGCGCCCGAAGTGACACGTACGTTGGGGGCTCGCCAAGTTGCGATGACAGCGCGTCGAAACGGCGGGCGATATCCACGCCAAAGCCTCCGCGCTGAAAGCCGAAACCGACCGACGGACCCGAACCCTGTCCACGCTGCACCTTATACCCGGCTCGGAGGAACGCCTGATCGAGATATCCGAGCGAAAGGCCCACTCCCCCCGCCGCACCGCCGAGTGCGGAGGCGCTCAGGACGTCGGCTGACACTTCCAGTGCGGCCTTGGCGCGTTCCAGTGATTGGACCGGAATTCGTGTGCGTGCTCCCAGCTGAACAACACGGGGGAGCGGATCGGCCTGTTCGGCGTCCTTTACCTGGAGCGCCGGCCCGAGATTGCGAACGGAAGCGCCCACCACAATCGAATGCGCCGTCGGCAGAACGTATTGTGCCCCCAGATCCAGCGCACTCGTCGAGCCGCTGATGACCGGAATGGCCCCACACACGCCGCTACACTGAAAGCGCAGCATGATGAACTTGTAGGTCAGTCCCGCACTGAGTCGCTTTCCCACTGGCGTCGCGTACGACAGGGCGAGCTGGTAATTGCGGTTCGTGATCGTACCGACGGGCGCGCCCGTCTGCGCGTCGGTCGCCTGCTGATCGCCATAGTTCACGAGATACGCCGACGCCGCGATCGTGCCGAGCACCTTGGAGGGCACCGCGTAGGTGAGCATGTCACTCGTCGCGATCACTGTTTGCGAATGATGGATCGCCAGCTCGCGTTTGGAGAGACGCGCCAGCGTGGCGGCGTTCCACCAAATGCCCTCAGTGCCCAGCGTGGTGTCTGCCGCGACCGATTCGCCCTGCCCCACCGCACGCGCGCCGAACGGCACGAGCAAATACAGCCCGCCGTTCTGTGCCAGCGCCTCGGGAGCGACACACAACACCAACCATGCGAGAAGCCACCCCGAGAATCGGGGGGCTCGACGGATGCTACGGCTTCTCACGCGCGTTCGGTGGGATCGCCGTAGCCAAGTCGGAGAACCGCACTGCGGTTCTTGCGCCAATTCGGGAGCACCTTGACCCACAAATCGAGGTATACGGGCTGCCCGACAAAGCGCTCGATCTTTTCGCGAGCGCTCTTGCCCAGTTTTTTGATTTGCTGCCCGCTGGCTCCGATCACGATGCGTTTCTGGCTGTCCCGTTCGACATGGAGTACCGCGCGAATGTACAGCGGAGAGGACCCTTCGCGGAACTCCTCGAT
>JAIXTI010000043.1 GCA_027484025.1 bacterium | reverse complement strand
CGCTCCACGCGGAGCGCCCGCCGAGCTCACGGCAGCCTTCGCCGTGCTGCGTGCGCGGTATGGAGCCGGCGACGCGTCCGACCCATCAACTTTCGATTGACATGAACACGTTACGTACCGTACGACTCGATATCGTATGCGGCACGCTCGCGATGGCGGAGGCCGAGTTGCATGACCTCGCGCTGTTCGCAGAGCTGGTGAATGCCAAAGTGCCATCCGTGTGGCCACCGCCGCTCAACGACGAAGATTCGCAGCGATGGCTCATGGAGCTGCTCAAGACCAATCCGCCAGGATGGTCCAACTGGTACATGGTGCGTCGCGCCGAGTCCGGTAGAGGCACGCTTGTCGGCAATATCGGCTTTAAAGGCGGTCCCTCTGACGACGGGACCGTCGAGATTGGTTACAGCGTCCTCGAGGCGCATCAGCGTAACGGCTATGCCTCAGAGGCGGTGAACGCGATCGTGGCGTTCGCCTTTGCTCACCCCATGATCACGCGCGTCACCGCGCATACGCTGCCGGAGCTCACGCCGTCCATTGGAGTGCTCACCAAACGTGGCTTCCGATTGCTCGGCACCGGGACCGAAGGGCCCGAAACGATTCTGTTCGAGCTCACGCGTCCCATGCATGAGCAATCCGTCGGATGACGAACGACGTTACGGTGAGCAGGATCGCCGCGGGCACACCCCGACTACGACGTGCGCTTCACGGATTCCATGGCTCGCGCCAGTTCGGTCTCGTCGGTGCTCGCCAACACGACACCGCCGCCTTGCGCCAGCACTTCGCCTGCGCGCGTCTTGCTGGCGGCATCGACCAACGCGACGAGCATCGAGGAATTGGTCGTGAGCCCCTCACCCATTTGCTGTAGCAAGGCATCCGGGAAGCCAAGGTCGAGGAAGTAGGCCGCCAAGGCCCCGCCGGCCGCGAGGGTAATGGTGCCGACGCCCGGCAGAATGAGTCCCGCCAACGCGCCAACGAGTGCGCTCTTGCCGACTCCCCAATCCTGCGACTCGGTGAAGTTCACCTCGCCACTGCCGTCGCGCGTAATGACGGCGACATTGCCGAGCCCGATGGACGCGGCTTTGAGCTGCGCCACGCCGCCCTCGGCGCCGCCCGGCGTGTTGAAGCTGGCAATCAGAATATGGCGGGTGTTCACATCGGACATGGTGTCTCCTCGAGAAGGGTTGAGCGGTATACCCCAGTTCAGGAATTATGGCCGCGGTACGGCCGCCAGTCCCGCCTGCGCTGCCGCCGCGTTGAGCCGCGTCAGCATGGGCCCCAGCACACGCTCGGCCTGCGCGCGCACCACGCCCCACTGCACCGCCAGTTCCCGCGCCCGCGCGAATCGCGCGGCGTTCGGCCGCCCTTCCGCAGAGCCGCTGCCGTAGCCGCCGTCGCCGGTGAGTGTGCCATAGAGCGTCTGGTATTGCACGGCGATCCCTGCTGGTACCACCGGACCGGTCGCACTCGCCGGTCCACTCGCGCGCTCAATGGCATCGACCTCGCGCACGACACTGTCGGCCAGCGCGATAACCGCCGCCGCGTTGCCGGCACGACCTTTGAGTTGCTGAGCGCCGGTGCGTACCGTACGCAACGCATCAAGCGTGGCCGTCAGCGCACTGATGGTATCGCGCACCGCCACCGAGAGCGTGTACTGCGCATCGTAATCGGCCTGCGTGTGGCCGGCGGTGGCGTTGGGGATAATGACGAGCGGTCGCTCGTCCACCACACTACCCGCGGTCAACCGCACAGTATACCGACCCGGCGGCATCTTCACACCGCGTCCGCCAGCACCCAGCGGGTCGCGCGCCGAACGTGGACCCGCGCCGCGCAAATCCCACACGACTCGATGCGCACCGGCCACCGACGGAATGCGCTGCGACGATGGCAGCGTGCTGTCGGCGCGCCACGCACGCACCACGCGCCCCGCCACATCGCGAACTTCCAGCACCAGCCCGGGCTGCGGCTGCGTCAGCGTGTACTGGAGGTGCGCACCAAACGGACGATCATCGGGCAACACCAAATCCACTTCCTGCAGCGCCACCCCAATCGTGCCACGCTCCGCCGGTCGCGGGGTGAACAGGCGCATGGCCCGCGCGGTGGTATCGGCCGCGAGCTCTCGCAGCGGCGTCAGATCATCGAGCACCCAGAACGAGCGGCCCTGGGTGGCAATCACGAGATCACCGCGATGCACCTTGAGGTCAGTAATGGGGGAGCTGGGCAGCCGCCCTTGCATGGGCTGCCACGACACACCGTCGTTGAGCGAGACATAGAGCCCGAACTCGGTGCCGGCATACAACAGACCTTTGCGCACGGGATCTTCGCGGACGACGCGCACGAAATGCGTAACCGGCAACCCGTTGGCACCCGTACCAAGCGGCGTCCACGTGCGCCCGAAGTCATTGGTGCGCCAGATATACGGCGCAAAATCGTCCATGCGATACCGGTGTACCGCCACGAACGCACGTCCGGGAGCATGCGGGGAAACTTCAATGCGATTGACCGTCGCAAAGGGCGGCATGTTCGGCGGCGTAATGTCGCGCCAGGTCGTGCCATGATCGCGCGTGAGGTGCACTCGACCGTCGTCGGTTCCTACCCAGATGGTGCGCGCATCGTGTGTCGATGGCACGACACTGAAGATCGTCCCGAACACCTCGACGCCGGTGTTGTCGGGCGTAATGGGACCGCCAGCCCAGCGCTGCAGGGTGGTGTCGTTGCGCGTGAGATCGGGCGAAATGCGCGCCCACGTGTTGCCGGCATCCCGACTGGCATAGAGATACTGACTCGCATGATACACCGTGCGCGCATCGTGTGGGCTCACCACGATCGGGGCCACCCACTGCCACCGGTCGCGCAACACGCGTGGTGCAGCCTGCTGACTCTCGAGCCCCACGCCTACACTCACACGCGAATCGCGCGCAACGTCGTAGCGATTGATGTTGCCACCGTAGCAACCACCGAAGATGATGTTCGGCTGGTCGGGGTGCAGAGCCACGGGACCGGTTTCGCATCCCGCCGCGTAGCCCCACTCCTGTTGCGGGCGCAGCGAGTTGCCGAGGCGACGCGACAGCACACTGATGGCGGAGTTGTCCTGCTGCGAGCCGTACACGCGATAGGGATGCTGGTTGTCCACCACCACGTCGTACAGTTCGGCGGTGGGTTGGTTGTACATGGTGCTGAAGGTACGCCCACCATTGAGAGTGACTACGGTGCCACCGTCGTCAGACAGCGCAAAGATCTTCGGATTGACCGGATTGATCCACAGGTCGTGGGTATCGCCATGTGGGACCGGAAGCTGCGCGAAGGTGCGCCCGCCATCGGTGCTGCGCAGCAGCGGCGTATTCAGCACCCACACATTGTCGGCGTTGCTGGGGTCCGCCACGACATGCCCGTAGTAGAAGGGCCGTGAGCGCACGCGCGCGTCGTCGGACACGCGCGTCCACGTGCTGCCGCGATCGTCGCTGCGATACAGGCCTCCCGCTGTGGCGTGCTCCACGAGCGCGAACACACGATCGGGGTTGGCGGCCGAGGTGGTGAGCCCCACCTTGCCCACGATCCCCGTGGGCAGACCACCGCCCAGTTTGCTCCACGTGTCACCGCCGTCAGTGCTCTTGTACACGCCGCCGGCAGGGCCTCCGGAAATCATCGTCCACGGTTTGCGTTCACCCCGCCACGCGCCCGCGTACAGCTCACGCGGATTCGCCGGGCTGAGCGCCAGCGACACGACGCCGGTGGAGTCGTCGAGCGCCAGCACATGTTGCCACGTGCTGCCACCGTCGACGGTGCGGAAGACGCCGCGTTCGCTGTTCTTCCCGAACGGGTGTCCCAGCGCGGCGACCCACGCCATGTCCGGGTTCGTTGGATGCACGATGAGTTCACCAATTGCGCCAGACTCACGCAACCCGCGAAAAGCCCACGTGCGACCGCCGTCGGTCGAGCGCCACACGCCGCGCCCCACCGACGAGTTGCCGCGAATGGACGCCGAGCCCGTACCCACCCAAATGACATTGGTGTCGCTGTCCGCCACATCGATGGCACCGATGTTCCCTACATCGAGGAATCCATCGGTGATGTTGCGCCAGTGTGCGCCGGCATCATCGGTCTTCCACACACCACCGCCAGTCGTGCCCATATAGAACACGTGCGGTTGCTCGGCGATACCCGTGACCGCCGTCGCGCGGCCGCCGCGATGCGGGCCGAGCATGCGGTAGTTGAGGGGCACGAGCGGATCGCGCGCCTGCGCCGCGAGTTCGGAGAGCGGCGCCGACAGAGCGGCACAGCATGCGAGGAGACCGACGCCCCTCATGGCGCGCTGGTATCGCTGCGCACGACGGCTGTATCCGGATCGCGCTCGATCACGATCGTGAACTCCTTCGCGAGCGCCACGATGCCGGCGACGGCAATCCAGAACGGCATGAGCACCGCGCCGGCGACGCCTGCCGTGAGCGGCATGTCGAGCAACGTACGGCCACTCGCGTTGCGAATGACGACCCGACGCACATTCCCCTCGCGCAGCAGCTGCTTGAGGGTGTCCTTCAGTTTGTCGCTCGCGACTTTGATTTCGCTCATGTGTGGTTCTCCATGGTGAGAGGGACTCAGCCTCTCTGGCAACGTGTCCGACTCAGCCGCCGATCTCGTGCAATCGCGTCAACGTGGCGGCGAACAGCTCGTACGCCCGGCGCAGTCTCGCAGCATCCTCAATGAGCCCTGATATCGTGAGCTCGAACGGATCGATGCCAGGTGTCGGATCGGTAAAGAACGCCGTGTCATCCTTGATCGCGATCGATCCCTCGAAGTCTGCGCGATAGCGGTCACGCAACGCGGCATCACCGAACAGCGCGCGCACGAAGTCGGGCGTGTCACCCTTCAGGACGAATGCTTCGTCGAAGGCGGGATCGTCCACGTGGATATCCAGACGACCGAACCACTCCGCCACTGACGTGGCAAAGTTGGCACGCGAGACCGAGAAGCGGTGCGCCGAGTTGGTGGGGCGCTGCGCCGTGAAGATCGTGGACACCACCGGGATCATGACTTTCCCCGTCATGATCATTGTCACGTCGCGCTCGAGGACAATCGGGCCGTGCGCATGCGGAATCTCGACGCGCGCCCGCTCGCCGAACGACGGATCGGTCCACGTCCCCTGCACTTCGGCGGCGAACGCTTCCCACGTGGGAAGCGAGGAGCCATGCAACAACTGGTTGAGACGCTTGCCCATACTCAATGCTCCCTGATGAGAATGCGTGAGAATGCGTGCGAGGCGTTCTGAATCCCCAGACAATCCGAGCACGTCACGCCTGTAAGCTACGGTGTCTCCGTCCCCGTCGTCATGCTGGCCAGCAGCTCGTCGAGCTGGGCGAACGTCTCCGGCATCGCGCCCGACGAGCCGGTGTCCACCGCCTCTTCCGACGGGTACAGGTCGCGCACCACCACGAACGTGCTCCCCTGCTGCTCCTCGAACGTCACCGTGGTGACCGTCTCGCCCAGGTCGCCCTCTTCGTTGGTCCACACGAGCCGCGAGTGCGGGGTCACGTCGGTGTACGTGCCAAAGAACGCCATCTCGGTGTCGCCGTGGAGAAACACCAGACGATACTGCCCGCCAACGCGCACATCCATCTCGCACGACAGCAGCGTGAGCCCGTACGACTTGGGCACCCACCATTTCCGGAACAGCTCGGCGGTCGTCCACGCCTTGAACACGAGATGCGGCGGCCCGTTGACGAGGCGTGTCACCACAACCTCGCGCGGGGACGGCCGCTCCACCGTGGTCAACGCTTTGGCTGGGGCCCCATCACGTTCACTCTGCTCGTCCATCTGCGCGTTCCTCCCGGGTGAGTGCTGCCACAACGTCGTCGAGCGCATCGAAGCGTGCGCTCCAGAGCCGGCGACAGTGCTCGATCCATGCGGCTTCTTCGTGCAGCCCGCGCGCACCAAGACGGCAGGTGCGCACGCGTCCCACCTTTTCCGTCGTGACCAGTCCGGCATGTTCGAGCACGCGCACGTGCTTCTGCATACCGGTCAAGGTCATTTGAAAGCGCTCGGCGAGCGCCGAAATGGACGCGTCGCCGCGCCCCAGCTCTTCCAGGACGCCGCGGCGGGTGGCGTCGGAGAGCGCGCCGAAGGCCTGATCGAAGTGACTGGGAGAAAACTGAACCATATGGTTCAGTTTATGACGAGGCCCGCCCTTCGGCAAGGTGCATGTCGGGCGTTTCAGCCCATCGTTTTGCGCCGCGGAACGATCCCGAGCAGCACGAGCACCAGCACGAGCTCGACAACGCCCAACGCGAAGTAGACAGCCTGTAACCACGAGTAGTGCTGCAGCATGGCCAACTCCACGAACACCCAGAGCATCATGCCAAATGCCGCAATCGCCGACCAGAGCAACGACACTCGTCGGCGCTGCCAGAGGCTGATCGCGGCGACCAGCTGCGTGCCGCCAACGAGACCCCCGAGAATCAGCCCCGGGACAAGAAATGACCGGAATGGGGTGCCCGCGAGATACGCGACTGGCACCCCCGCCCCTTGCAGCGCGAGGGCCATGACGGTTCCGATGGCGGCCGAGACGGCGCAAAAGACCGTCAACCCCAGCAGCGCGCGTCGCGCCTGGCACGAACCGAGGGGCAACGGGCTGTTCATACGGCCTCCCGCAGGCGCTGTGCCTCGACGTCGCAATGGAGTGGTGCGCCGCCGCTGGCCGAGCGCCGAAACCACCCGGTCAACATCCACGCGACCACCGGCAGCAGCACGGCATAACCAATCACACCAATAAGCTGGATGCGCATGTAGCCTGTGAGCGGACCGAGCAGCCCGAAGAGGCAGAGCGCGCCGGTCGCGCGAAGCCAGCTACGCAGTCGCCGCTCACGCAGTCGGTGCTCACGCGAGGTATCCTGGAGGGCCTGCGCTGCAAGCAGGAGCGCGAGACCGAGGAGAAAGTCCCACGCGAACAATTCCACCGCGTAGGGGAGCGATGGCCATACGAGCCCGGGCCGAGCCATGGCTCGACCTGCCGTAAGTTCCACGATATGCACGCCGGTAGTGGCACAACAAAACATGGCGGCGAAGAACAGCGCGAGCGTCGCCCACAGCCGGCGGTCGGGTGGAACCGTAGCCTGCACAGCGGCGAATAGCGCAAGCAGAGGAACGGCAGACAGAATCGTCAGCACTTCCATTATCGCAAGAAGAGGGTCGCCAATGGGCTCCGCAAACCCAGACTGCGCCATGCCCGCTGCGAGCACAACAGCGTAGGCGACGCCAACGCCCGCGACAGCGTGTCCGGCACGCGCGCCCAGCTGTGCCGGTGTCATGTGCCTCGTGTCTGTGCGGGGACGGGTTTCAAGAAGCGACCGGCAATGCACGCCGCCACGTGCGTGGTGGGTGCAAGGCGCGCGCCACATGGCGATAGCGACCAGTATTCCGCCGAGGTGCCTATGGCGACGCGCGCGCCCTGATTGGGTTGTGCTCCCATTCTGGCCTTACCGTGAATTTCACGCGAAGCGCTTCCGGTGAGCACGACGCTCCCTATCCCGTCAGCGAGCGCAGCAGCTGTGTGCCGCTGCGGCTGGCCGTCAGGCGCGTGCCATCCCGCATCTCCACACAAAGACGCGCCGCATCGAAGGGGATGAGCGCACTGACATAGTCGAGATTGACCGCATGCGAACGATGGATGCGAACGAACCGCCGACCATCCAGCTTCTCGAGAAGCGCCGCGAGCGTAATGGTGAGCAGATGTCGTCGCCCGCGAACAACCAGCGCCACGTAATCGTCCTCCGCTTCGAGGCGCTCGATCTCCTGCACCAGAATGGGGACGATGCGGCCCCCTTCACGGACGAACACCCGCGACAGCGCTCCTTGCTGCGACCGCACCCGCTCCGCGACCGGCGCGTCTCCGGCATGCTGCGACAGTGATCGCGCCACGCGACCAACCGCTGTCGCGAAGCGCTCAGGACCGAACGGCTTGAGCAGGTAGTCGACCGCACCGAGCTCGAACGCCTGCACGGCGTGCGCATCGAACGCGGTGGTGAAGATCACCGCGGGGCGATGCGAGGTGCGCTCGAGAACGTCGAGCCCCGACAGCTCCGGCATCTCGATGTCGAGAAAAATGATGTCCGGACGTAGACGATCGATCAACGTGACCGCGTTGAGACCATCCCCGACTTCGCCAATCCACAGCAGCGTCGGTGTGCTCTCGATCAGCGCGCGCAGATGCAAGCGGGCCAGTGGCTCGTCTTCGCAGACCAGTACCGTGAACGATGTGCTCATATGGGCAGATGCACCCATACGCCAAAGCCGTCGCCGGGGACCGCGCGCACATCGACTCGCGCAGCATCTCCGTACAGGACGGCCATGCGCTGCCGCAGCGCTGAGAGCCCAACCCCCTTGCCGTGCGTCGCGTCTGACGCGGGCTGCCCCGGACCATCATCGCTGACCTCAAGAACCAATTGCGCCCCCGTCACGTGGCCGCGTAGTCGCACCACTCCGCCCGCTGCCCGCGGCGCGATGCTGTGCTTGATGGCGTTCTCCACCAGCGACTGCACCACGAAGCTGGGCACGCGATGACGAAGCGCCTCCGCCGAAATGTCACGATCGACGCGCAGGCGATCCCCGAGCCGCAGTGATTCCAGGGCGAGATAGGCATCGGTAAAGGCGACTTCGTCTGCGAGCAGGACCTCTTCCCGACCGCCCTGTCGCGCATCCAGCACGTAGCGCAGCAACGCGCTGAGTCGTTCGACTGCCTGTGCGGCGGCAACGGGGTCATGCTGGATGAGCACCGTCACGGAGTGCAGCGTGTTGAACAGAAAGTGCGGATCGAGACGACCACGCAACGCTTCGAGCTCGGCGCGCGCACGCTCGGCTTCGATGTGCGCAACACGCGACTCCTGCGCACGTCCCCGCGCCGCCGACTGCCGAGCCCAGGTCACCCCGCAGAGCGCGGCGTAGATCAGGACGCCTTCAAAGGTCTGCCAATGGATCCATATGGCGACCTCCTCGCCAACACGCTCCCAGCTGTTCATGCTCTGTCGGATACCAACGAGAATGAACGCGTCCCAGAGTCCAGCGTACAGAAGTGCCATGCCGCCGTGGACCAGAAAGAATCGCAGGTCTGGTCGGACTGGCCACGTCCATCGCTGCGCAAGCCAGATGACACCGAGCCCGAGTACGGCGGCCCAGATCACGGTGGTCAGCGCCGCGTTGATCGCGGCGCTGGCTGTCTCGCCTTGCGACGCCCCGATGAGCACGGCATACGCCAGCACCAACGGCGACCACGCGGCCGTATACCACGCGAGCCGTCGCAACCAGGCAGTCCACGGACGGGGGGAGGTCATCGCGCGACGCCGAGTGCCGGCCGAAGCTGCTCACGCACCCAGCGGTAATCCGGCGCGATCGCCAGCGCGCGGTCGTAGGCCGTGCGTGCCGCACTCACGTTCCCGCGATCCTTTTCCATTTGCCCGAGCCACGCATACGCCTCGGCCGCACCCCACGACGGCAACGGGCGCACCGGACGATCTTTGGCAAAGCCGGCAATAGCCTGCTGTACCAACGCATAGCCTTTGTCCTTGCCACCGCCCCACATGGCGGGGGTGAACCATGCGGCTATTCCCGCCAGCAGGGCGACTCGAGGATTCGTCGGCCCGAGCGCGCGGGCGGCATCGCCAGCATCGCTCGCGGCGCTGCCATATCGCATGCCGTTGATCATGCCCGTGCTGGCCAGTACACCCAGACACGACGACAGCAGCGCCTGAGTTTCCGGCAACGGACGCAGCGCGGCAGAGCGCTCGAGCAGGGCAACGGCCTGCTTCAGCTTCTGCTCGGTCGCCTCTGAAACCTCACTGTCATCGTCGCGGGCCATGGTTTCACGATACAAGCCGTACGCGCGATAATGCAAAAGGAGCGGATCATTGGGGAAAGCGCCCAAGGCGCGATCGATCATCGCGCCGACTTTGACCAACCCCTCCGTGTCGCCAGCGAGGACCGCGCGGTCGATTCCCGCCTGCGCACTGTCGGCCCATCGCGCGGCACCGGTCAATGGGGCGGCCGTCGATTGCGCGGACAGCGGTTGGATGGTGGCACATGCCAGGAGCATAGTGCCGCAGAACACACGTGAGACCCGCTTAGTAGAGAAGCGTAGCGCCGGCATAAAGAGCTCGGTTGAAGGGAGCACGAACTGGCAGACGTTCGCGATAGTCGGCGTCCCACCGATAACGCATGACGTTGCCGCGGTTGAAGAGGTTGGACAGATCACCCCAGAGCACCATGGCGCGTCCACCGCCTATGGGTCGGTACCAGCTGGCGGAGATGTCGCTGCGCCAGTAGGCAGGGAGTCGCGCGCCATTGGGAGCGCCGAACACGGGGAGTGCCACATCGGCCACGCGCTGCGCGCCGATGATGTCGGTAAAGGGGCGACCCGTGGCGTAGCGAAGCGCGGTGCTTATGGTGAGCTGCCCGTACACCCGATCGGTAATCCAGCTGACGGAGTGCCGGACATCACCAATCGCCGGGGCATCGATGCCGGTATCCGGATCGTCTCGACGTGAACGCACGATGCTCCACGCCACGCGGCTGCGTGTGTTGGCGTTGAGTCGGGCCCGGAGAAACAGATCGGCACCACGCGCGTGGCCGCGCGCATTCCCGGCGACGCCGTTGTTGCGCGTGAACTGCCACAGATTGGCGTACGCCTTGTCGTAGAACTCCAGGCGAAGCCCCGCGCTGTCGCTGCCCCACTGCACGCCCAGAATGGATTCGCGAACGCGCATGGGGGCAAAGCGCGAACCTGTTTCAGTGGGGCGATAGAACGTCGGCTCCGCCACTTGATGCAGCACACCCAAGGCGCCCGTAACCCCGACGCTCCCGCGTTGCCACATCACGGAGAGTCGCGGATCGATGGTACGCGTGGCCGTAATGGTGGCGCGATCGGTGCGCACGCCGCTGATGATCCGCAGCCCCGAGTGATGTTGGAAGGTGGCTTCGGCAAACGCGCCAATCCGATCACTGCGGCTGCGGGCATCAAAGAGTTCGCGGACCGCGCCATCGCGCTCGACGTCACTGGAATCGTTCATGGCGCCGGTGTACTGCGCGTCGAGCCGTTCGAGGTCGCCACCAATACGCAGATGAAGTGGGCCATCGGGTTGCCAGCCAAGTGCCGCCACCGCATGCGTGACCCCGAGCTGCGTGCCGAGGCGCAGTGTTTGCACCGATTCGTCGCGATGCACGCCGGAACGGGCGAGCGTCAATGCCGGCCGCCACGCGGTGGCGCTATCGCGCCACGAAAGCACGAGCATATGCTGGTTTGTCGTGGCCTCGTACGCGGCACCGGTTTGAACGCCGGCGTTGCCGACACCAAAGCGGGACGCATCGCGCAATCCGAACAGACGAATTCGGCCCGCCTTGCCACTTTGCCACTCGACGGTGCCGCTCACGTCGCCACCTTCCGGCGGCGGCGCAAACGGTTGCGACTCGCCAAACACCGCAATGAGCGGCGCCAGGGCCCGGATGTTGGCATTGGCGCGGACGCCAATGCGTCGATGCGGTGCCAGCGCCGCCGCGATACCGGCGCCGCCAATCGAAGCGGTCGCGTTGCCGGTCGACGTGAGCGGCCGTCCCGCGGTTTCCATGCGCACCATGCCCGAGAGCGCGTTGCCGTACTGCGCGCCAAAGCCGCCCGCGGAAAAGATGGTCCGGTCGAGCAGGAAAGGGTTGACCGTTGCCGTGACGTGGCCCACTGGATTGTCAAATCGCGCCGGCGACAGCAGCCACGCATCGTCCAGCAGTACGCGGGTTTCGGTGACGTCCCCGCCGCGCACGAAGAGTCCGCTCCCCTCGTCGACGTTCTGCGGCCCCGGCAACGTTTGCAGCGCCTTCGCGACATTGGCGGCCGCGCCCGGCGTCTGCGCCACCTCGAGTGGCGTGAGCGACGCCGTGCGCCCCGAGCCGAGCGTGTATTCACCGGCCGCCACCACCGTCATCGCCGTGAGCGACGGTGGCATGGGCACGAGCGTCAGACGCAGGGCCGTGTCGCAGGGGATATCGATATCCACGGTGGCCGGAACAAAGCCCACCCGACGCGCGACCAGGGTGGCCACGCCCTTATGCATTGTGCGCAGCGCAAAGCGCCCAAGGCTGTCCGTGGTAGTCTGTTCCTGCGTATCCAGCAGCGAGATCGTCGTGGGCGGCGCGGCATTCCCGTTAGCAAGCTGTACCTGTCCGCGCACCAGCGACCCCGCGGCCTCCTGCCCCTCGGCAGTGGCTAGCGGCCAGAGGCAGGCGACCAGCAGCAACATCGCGACCACGACACGGGGCGGCAACACCGGGCGGCGCCCGTCGACGAGAGATGGTGAGTGTGACATGTGCGGGAGCATACGGGCCCGCATTCCGTGGTAGTGTCAGCGAATCGGCGAACCGACTGGTTGGGTCGGTGAATGGAGACGAGCGCCAGGACTTGCAAATAACCCACGGTCAGTTAATATCTGACCACAGGTCATTTACACCGTTCTCAGCTCCCGTATGCGTCGCCCCAAGCCAACCCCTGCTCCACCCAAGGCTCGCGCCCGGACACCGCTCGCCAAAGCGGACCGCCGTGCGGTCATTCTCGACGCCGCGCGGCAGCGCTCGCGTGAAACCCCGTTCGCCGAGCTCACCATGGCGTCGATCGCGGCCGATGTGGGGCTGACCAAGGGCACGCTGTACCTCTACTTCCAGACCAAGGAAGAGCTCTTTCTCGCGCTGCTCGATGCGCTGATGCAGGAGTGGTACGACGACGTCGATGGTTGGCTGGCGGTGCGGCGGCCGCGCACGCTCGCCGATGTGGGAGCGATGCTGGCCGACGCGTTTCTCGCGCGACCCGATCTCACCCGCTTGCTGGCGATTCTCGAAAGCGTGCTCGAACAGAACATCCCGTTCGAAACCGCCGTCGCCTTCAAGCGCACCACGCTGGTGCGCACCGCGCGCACGGGCGCCCTGCTCGAGTCCGCCCTCGAGGCGTTGCCAACCGGGGCCGGAATTGGCGTGCTCCTGCGTTGTCGCGCGCTGCTGGTGGGGCTGCAGGTGATGGCGCATCCGTCGCCCGTCGTGATGTCGGCGTTTGCCGCGCACCCCGAATTGGCACCGTTCCAAATCGATTTCCCGCGCGAAGTGCGCATTGGTATCGCGGCGCTGTTGGCCGGCGCCCTCGCTTCGCCGTCATCACTCTCTGCTTCCTCCTGATATGCCCAACACGGTTCTCATCACGGGCGCGTCCACCGGCATCGGTCGGGATACCGCCAAACTCTTTCACGCGAACGGCTGGAACGTCGTCGCCACCATGCGCACCCCCGAGAAGGCGGCCGACTGGGCAGTCGACGGCGAACGCATGCTGGTGCAACGTCTCGACGTGACCGACCCCGACAGCATCGCCCTCGCCCGTGACAACGCCGTCGCGCGGTTCGGTCGCATTGATGTGGTCGTGAACAATGCCGGCTATGGTCTGGTCGGCCCCTTCGAAGCCACCGAGCACGCACAGGTCGCACGACAGATCGAAACCAACGTGTATGGCGTTATGCATGTCACGCGGGCGATGCTGCCGCTGCTGCGGGCGCAACGAAGCGGCGTCCTCATCAACGTCGCGTCGATGGGCGGCCGTATCACCTTCCCCCTGTACAGCGTGTACCACGCGACCAAGTGGGCGGTTGAGGGCTTCACGGAATCGCTGCAGCACGAGCTGCGTCAGTTCGGGGTCCGCGTGAAGATCATCGAACCCGGCCCGATCAAGACGGACTTCTACGATCGCTCGATGGACGTCGTCTCCCGTCCCGACCTGAGCATGTACGACCGCTACGTCACGCGCACGATGGCCAAGATGCAGCGCGCCGGGGCCGAGGCGCCGGATGGGACGTTGGTGGCGCGAGTCATCTATCGCGCCGCGACCGACGGCTCCACTCGCCTTCGCTACTCCGCCAATGCGACCATGATTCTTGTATCTAGCACTCACGCGATCTGTCGGTAGATCTCACGTCAGCGGGTAGCTCGATCGATTCTCGGTGTTCGACACCGTGTGTGAGCTGGAGCCCCGCTGGAGTGATCTGCGAGCCCGAACAGCTGCAGGGGGCCGCTGGTGCGAGCCCGCATACAAGACCGGGACAGCCGATCAGATCGTTCGCGCTTACGAGAGGGGAGGCCGGATGTTTATCGGGATTGATGTGGCGAAGGACGAGTTGGTGGTGGCCGTACGGCCGTCGGGCGAGGTGTTTACGGTCGCCAATACGTCGAAGGGGGCGCGGGGGCTCGTGACGCGCTGGGGGGAGACGCCGCCCACGCTGATCGTGCTCGAAGCCACGGGCGGCTATGAAGCCGTCGTCGCCAGTGCGTTGGCGACCGCGCGCTTGCCCGTGGTGGTGATCAATCCGCGACAAGCCCGGGATTTTGCGAAAGCGACCGGGCAGCTCGCGAAAACCGATCAGATCGATGCCGGCGTGCTGGCGCAGTTCGCGGAGATGGTGCGGCCGTCGGTCCGGGCCCTGCCCGACGAGGAGACGCGGCAGCTGGACGCGTTGCTCAGCCGGCGCGAGCAGGTCCTGGACATGCTGCAGGCCGAGCGCCAGCGGCTGGCGCAAACCCGCGTCAGCGCGAAGGCGGTGCGGCAGAGCGTGACGCAGACCATCGCGTTCCTCGAGAAGCAACTGGGGCGCACCGATGACGAGATCGGGACCCGCATCGCGGCGAGTCCCGTGTGGGCCGCCCGTGACGCGCTGCTCCAAAGCGTGCCGGGCATCGGCACCGTCATCGCCCGCACGATCCTCGGCGCCTTGCCCGAACTCGGGCAGCTCACGCGCCAGGAAATCGGCAAACTCGTGGGCGTGGTGCCCCTCAATCGCGACTCCGGGCAGCACCGCGGTCAACGGCACATCGGCGGCGGACGCGCCCACGTCCGGGCCAAGCTCTATATGGGCGCGCTCGTCGCGATGCGACGCAACCCGCGCATCAAGCAGTTCTATCAGCGGCTCGTGGCGAGTGGCAAGGCGAAGAAAGTCGCCCTCGTCGCCTGCATGCACAAACTCCTCACCATCCTCAACCAGATCGTGCGAACGGCCACGCCGTGGGATGCGACCCACCACATGGCCGTCCTGCAGCCCGCTTGATTTTCAAGACAGCTGCTCACGCTTCGCAAGTTGCTCCCCGATCGCTGGTTCAACGCCATCGTGCGCGCAGCGGTGGAGTAGCCGTCGGCGCGCTCACGTCGGCGGACGCCCCGGCGGTGTTTCGCCCGAGCTACCGTCGCGCATCTGCTCTTCCATGATCTTGATCTCCGTGCTTTCGGCCTTGATCGACACGCGCAGCCGGCCATGGATACCGATGTACTGGTTCACGATCCAGACCAGCGCGAACCACGCCAGCAGATAGCCACCCCACCCGTCGATCAGCAAGCGGAAGTGCGTGAGCCAGAGCGCCGCGAGCGCGACGTAGTGACTGAAGCAGTACTCGCAGGTGAACAGGTAGTAGAACTTTCGCTGCACGAGTGAATGCGCCGACCGGCTCCGTTCCGCGCAGTACTCGCGCGGTTCGCGAAAGACCTCCTCATGCGTCACCGTCCACGCCACACAGGCGACCGGAATCGCGAGGGTGAAGAGCCACGCGAGTTGCATCGTGATCGGCACGGCGAGCGGTGTCATGCGAGGCACACGGACGAGAGGGTAAAGGCCGTTCGACCGTCGCCGCGGCACCATCTCACGCATGTGGCAACATCGGTGCCGAGGACAACCGAGTTGCCCCGCGTAATGCATCAGGTCGCCACGATATCCGGCGCGATGTACCCATCGTCGTAGCTGAACCATTGGTACCTGCAGCATTGACTCGGCGTAACGCGTGCACGACTATTGCCAACACCCAAGCTCGTTACCTCGTGGCGAGTCACAACCCTCTGGAGATGACACACATGCGCAAAGCGCCCGTCCGTCGTGCAGTCCTTGCGGCCCTCGCGATGTCCACCGTAGCAACGTCTGGTTGCTTCGGCAGTTTCCCGCTGACGCGGAAGATGTACAACTGGAACAAGGGTGTGTCCTCGGACAAGTGGGTCCGTGAGCTGGTATTCGTGGCGACGGCGCTGCTCGTGCCGGTGTACAGCGTGGCGGGGTTGATCGACGTGGTCATCCTGAACTCGCAGGAGTTCTGGACGGGCAAGAGCAGCGTGGCGTCGGGACCCGACACGAAGGTGAAGACGCTGACGCGCGGCAACACCACCATCACGCAGACGATGACGCAGCTGGCGACCGGCCGCACGATGGTACTGGAAGAGAAGGTCGACGGCCGGTTCAAGAGCCGCACGACGCTGCATCAGGCGACGGGGGCAACGGTCGTGACGTCGGAGACCGTGTTCGCCGATGGCCGGAAGGAATCGAAGACGCTCACCGTCGATGAAGCGGGGGCGATGACGATCGCCAGCTCGAACGGCACGCGTCGTACGCTGACCGATGCCGAGATCGCGGCGGTGGCAGAGACGGCCGTGCGCTAGTCGTTCACGGCAACGATTCGTCTCAAAACGCGCCAGCCCTGGCAACGGGGCTGGCGCGTTTTTTGGCCCACCTTCATGGTGCTGTCGGAAGGCGGTGTCCGATCGCAGATTGTGAAAGCACCGCGACCCTGTCGTTCACACCGCCGACTCTCTCCCGGCCCATTCATGCGCCTGTTTCCCGCTGTCACGACCCTCCTGCTCTGCGCCGGTTCAACGCTCGCCGCGCAATCGGCGACCGCTACACGGCCCGCCGGCAAATCAACGGCCGCGCGATCAACGCCCGCGTACGACGCCACGATCCGCTGGACCAGCTACGGCATCCCCCACGTCAAAGCCAACGACGTGGGCAGCCTCGGATTCGGCTTCGCGTATGCCACCATGACCGACGCCGCCTGCACGATTGCGCGTGACATCGTGATGGTACGCGGCGAGCTGTCACAGACTTTCGGCGCAGACAGCAGCAATCGCGACAGCGATGTCTTTCACCGCGCGCTGCTCACCGATGCTGCCGTGAAAGCGTTCGCGGCCACGCAGAGCGCGTCGGCGAATCGATCGACCGCCGGCTATGTGGCGGGCTATAACCGCTATCTCAAGGACCACGCCGCTGACCTGTCGCCGAGTTGCAAGGGCGCCGCGTGGGTGCGTCCCGTCTCTGTAGACGACGTGATCCGTCTCAACATGAGCATCGGCATTCGCTACGGCGTGGGACGCTTCATGAAGGAAATGGCGGCAGCCACACCGCCCAATGACCGCAAGGCGGCAGGTTCTGATGACGCCGCCGCCGTGCAGACCGACTTCGATGCACCCGAAGGCATTGGCAGCAACGCTGTCGCGATGGGCAAAGACGTGACGTCTACCGGGCGCGGCTTGTTGCTGGGCAACCCGCACTACCCGTGGCAGGGGTCGTCCCGCTTTCACCTCATTCACACCACCATTCCGGGCCAGCTCGATGTGATGGGCGTGAGTCTCTACAGCAGTAACGCAGTGGTCATCGGCTTCAACAAGGACATCGCGTGGACACACACCGTCTCCACGGGCACGCGTTCCACGTTCTACGCGCTCGACCTCGATCCCAACGACCCGACCCGCTACAAGTACGGCAATGACTGGCGCGCGATGCAGCGTGTGACCGTCACCGTACCGCTCAAGAGCGCCAATGGAACAGCGTCGACGGAATCGCGAACCGTGTGGATGTCGCACTACGGACCCGTCGTGATGTCGGAGCAGTTGCCGTGGACAGCGACGCGCGCGTTTGCCATTCGCGATGCCAATCTGGCCAATGATCGTGCGGCCGCGACGTATGACGCGCTCGGGCGTGCGCGGACGATCGCGGATGTGGACGCCGCCATCAGCCTGGGCGGCGTGTCGTTCACCAATACCATCGCAGCCGATCGCGAGGGCACGGCGTACTACGCCGACGTGAGCGTGGTGCCCAATATCGATGCCGCAATGCTCACCGCCTGTCGCGTACAGGCGCGCGGCATTCCGGCCGCCATCATCATCCTGAACGGCGCCGACCCTGCCTGCGAATGGAAGCAGGACAAGGCGAGCGCGGTGGCCGGCGCGATGCCGCCGAGTGCGATGCCGCGACTGCGCCGCACCGATGTCGTGTCGAACGCGAACGACAGCTACTGGCTCACCAATCCGGCGGCGCCGCTCGAGGGCTTCTCGCCGATCATCGGCGGCGAGCGCACAGTGCGCAGCCTGCGTACGCGCGCCGGGCTGCAGTTCATCGCCGAAGCCACCGCCAACGGCAAGAAGGTGAGTGCCGATCAGCTGCAGGCCATGCTGTACAGCCATCGCAACTATGGGGCAGAGCTGCTGCTGAACGATGTGCTGGCACTGTGCGCCGCGCCGATCGCGCCGGTCACGACGCCGAACGGCAGCGTAGTCCTGACGGCGTCGTGCAATGCGCTCGCGGCGTGGGATCGCAAAGAAACGATCGACAGTCGCGGCGCGCAGGTCTGGCGCGAGTTCTGGAACTTCGCGGCGCGCGTGCCGAACGCCTGGACGGTGCCGTTCGACGCGGCCGACGCCGCCCACACGCCGCGCGGACTCGCGACCGACAACCCCGCCGTGAAGGAAGGACTGCGGCGCGCCCTCGCGCAGGCACAGCTGCGTCTCACCCAAGCGGGCGTGGCCCCCGATGCGACCCTCGGCAGCGTGCAGTACGAGATGCGCAACAACGAGCGTATCCCCATTCCCGGCGGGGCCGGCGGCACGGGGATGTGGAGTGTCATCACCACCGAACTCAAGCCCGGCGGCTACTCACCGATCATTCACGGCAACAGCTACATCCAGGTGGTCGGCTGGAAGGCTGATGGGACGGTGGATCCGCGCGGCATACTGACCTACTCGCAGCACGAAGATCCGAACACCGAGCATGGAGGCGATCTCACGCGCCTCTACAGCAAAGGGGAGATGATCAAGCTGCCGTTCACGGAAGCGGAGATCGTCGCCGACAAGAAGCTGCGCGTGGTGCGCGTGAAGCAGTAGGCGCACTCGAATAGGGTCAGCACGCGAAAGGGGTCAGAGTCCTCGAAAACGACTCTGACCCCTTTCGCCGCTACTTGACCGTCAGGACTGTCGACGCCGTTCCCAATGTCGTCGTTCCCAGTCGGGCGGTCACGGTGACGGTGACGGTCCCTGGCGATCCGAGATTGATCGTCATGCGGCGCAGATTGGTGCCCGCCGTGGTGGTGAATGGACCGATCGCCCACGTGTACACCACGGAGTTGGCATTGGCCGCGGTGGCGTTGGTGGGTACACTCGCGTCAACCGTGCACGCCCGCGCCACACACGATGACGTCAGCTTGAAGGTGCTGGAGATCGGCGTGGGAGTCGGTGTCGGCGTTGGTGTGGGCGTCGGTGTCGGTGTCGGCGTTGGCGTAGGAGTCGGCGTGGCAACGGGCGCGCTCACGCCGGGCAGGCGCTGCAACGACAGCAAGCGGTTGGGCGTGTTGGGGAGGAGGCCCGTCATTCGTCCCGACACGCTTTCACTCAGCAACCACGTCGTGACGGCATCGGGCGTCGCCGTCTTCGCCACGCCCAGATAGGTCGCGGCAGCCCCAGCCACCAAAGGCGACGACATCGACGTGCCCGACGCCGAGACCAAGGCCGCGTCGCTGGACATGCCGGCGCCTGGTATCGTTGCTCCCGGCGCACTCAGATCGACACACGATCCGCCATTGGAGAACGACGCGCGACTGTCGACGGACCCGTTTGCCGATGCCCCCACGGTGATCGCTCCCGGCGCCCGTGCCGGCGAGACAGTGCATGCGTCAGTGCTCGAGTTTCCGGCGGCGACGACCACCACGATACCCGCCGCGCGCAGACGGTCGACCAACGCGTCGACCACCGTGCTGCCCCCAGTCACACCAAGACTGAGATTGGCGACCATCGGGCCCGCCACGCGCCGCTTCTCGGCGATGACCCAGTCCACGCCACGCGTGAGTTCGAGAGAGGTACCCGATCCCGCCGCGTTCATGACCTGGACATCGAGCAGCGTCGCACTCGGCGCGACCCCGTAGGTGCGCCCCGCGGCCAGCGACGCGACCAGCGTGCCATGCCCATGCGTGTCGCCGCTCTGCTTGGGTGCGTTGCCAAACGCGTCGAAACCACCGGCCACGCGCCCGGCAAGCTCCGTATGCGTCCAGCGAATCCCACTGTCGAAGATGGCAATGCGGACGCCCAGTCCGTCACCACCAAAGCGGGTGGTTCGACCATCGAGTGGCAGTGCCGCCTGGTTGATGCGATCGAGTGCCCACGATGACGTTGCCGTCAACGCCGCTGCATAGAGCGACGTGGGCAGGACCGGTTCGACGGCGACGACGCGCGGGTCGGCCCGAAGCTGTTCGGCCTGTTCTTCCGTCACCGTTACTGCGGCGGCGTGCAGTGACGGAAAGAGGTTCTCCTCGTCCTGCACGAGCATGGTGCGCGCGGCGGTCGATGGGGAATTCCCATTCGGGGCGGCGGCGATGGCTTGTGAGACGACGGCCGACGTCGCCGTGGCGACATCGGTGACCGTGTCGCGAAGGACCACGATATATGGTGCGGGCGGGAGTGTCGGAATCGACACCTCCGCCTGGGTTGGGGCTTCCGTGCATGCGGCAAGAAGGCCAACCGTGAGAATGGCGGATCTGAACTGAGATTGCTTCACGACAACGCTCTGATTGAGGGCGAATGTCGTCCGAACCATGCCAAGAACCCCCCGACGTCAGCGTGACTCCGGGTAGGTACCTCGTGCTTCGGCAACCGCCCGGACTCACCTCTCGATGAGTTGGCTGGCTCTGCGGACCGCCGTCACCGGCGGGGTGCTCTTTTCGGACAACGGAGGTGCCTCCAAAGGATCGGCAGCTCGTTGCCAGACTTGAGGGTTTTCGGAAAAGTTTATCGGCGGCTTCCCGCGCGCGCCGTCGCCGCGGCGCCGGACTATCGCGTGGCGATGACGAATGCCGTGTAGCCGGCGATCGCGGGGAGAATCAATCCGATGACGACGCCCCCGACGGCTTCCGCGATCGTCGCAAGCTGCGAGAGTCCTTTGCGCTTACTCCACCGCTCCATCACCTTGGCGCGATACGAGGCGGAGAAGATGAAGCGCCAGAAACCCAGAAGGGTCTGAAACATCGACACAAAGCCATCGGCATTCGCCAGAATTTCTGCAGGCATCGATTCTCCGGAATACTGGGTTCTCGTTGTCACAGCGCTCGGCCGTATCGCCGCCGAAGTCTATTTGAAATGAGCCGCGGCGGTAGCGCTCGCGTGTCGGCATTCCAAAGCGGCGAAAGACCGAGGAGAGATCAGCGCAACCCGTACGTCACCGTCGTCACCACCCGCAGCCGCTTGTTCACTTGGCTCTCTTCACTGATCCCCGCGGCCTGATCGCGCGGCAGGATTTCGAAGAACCCCTGACTCGCAGTGCGAATGCCCGACAGCGCGCTGCGCGAGTCCTTCGCGAATTGCTCGGCGCCTTCGCGCGCGCGCGCCGTGGCCTCGGCGATCATCGCAGGCTTGAAGTCGTTGAGCTTGGTGAAGACGAACGTCGGACCACCGCCGCCGTACTCCTGACCGCTCGAGAGCACGACGCCCTGCCGCACGAGCTCGGGGACGCGCTGACTGGCCTGCTGTACGAGATCGACACGCGACGAGCGCACGACGATCGTTTGCCGGATGACGTAGCGCGCGCCGCTCGAGCCCATCGAGCTCTGGTCCTGCACGACGAATTCCTGCACGGTGATTTCGGCGGCGGTCGAGTCGAGCTGATTAGCCGCGAGGAAGGTCCGCACCGCCTGCACGCTCCGGTCGAGCGTCGCGCTGGCGACGGCGAGATCGTCGTTGGACGCCATGATGCGAAGCGGCCAGATGGCGAGGTCAGCCTTGGCTTCGCGTTCGGAGACCCCCTTCACCGATACTGTGCGGTCGGCGGTGCGCACCATCGTCACACCGCGCCCCACGAGAAAGCCGGCGGCGGCGATACCGGCAGCAACGAGCAGAGCCGGCAGGAGCAGGGACGCGGAGGGTCGGGTATCCATGATGCGGTTGGGAGTGGTTCATGTGGGCAGCGGCGCTTCAGTATGAGGCCACTGCATTACACCGGCTAAGTGGAAATGGACTGGGTACTCCCAGTATTGCGGTCATGACTTTCTGAGTGTACAGTATGTCATGACATACAACAATGACAAACCCAAACCAGCCAAGCGCGTCGGTGAGCCCACACAGGTGTACCTGACGGAAGGCGACCGGTCGCGATTGGAGCGGCTGGCTACGCAGATGGGCGCCTCCAAATCCGATGTGCTGCGTCGCGGCCTCGAAGCGCTTGAGCTCCAGCAGCTGGACCCGGCGGCCCACCCGGCGCTCCGCCTGATCGGGCTGGCGAGAGACACCGTTGACCACCGGGACATCGACGTCGCGCGCGAGCACGACCGAGTGCTGGCCGATGACGAAGAAGCGTCGTGGCGGTCGGATCCCACTGGCTGCGCCTGATGCAGGAGCTCTTCGTCGACACCAGCGCGTGGTATCCGCTGGTCGTGCAATCGCACCCGGACCATGAACGACTGAGTGAGGCCCTGCTGTCTCGTGTGCACCGCCGGGATCGCGTGGTAACATCGAACCTCGTGGTTGCGGAGTCGCATGCCTTGGTCATGCGGCGTGCCGGGATCGACGCCGGGCTCCGCTTTCTGCAGTTGGTTCGCGCGTCACCGAACGTAGTCGTCACCAGCTCGGCGGCGCTCGAAGCACGCGCCGTCAACGACTGGCTCCTGCGCTACACCGATCAGCCCTTCTCCATGGTCGACGCCGTCAGCTTCGCCATCATGGCCGAACGAGGCACGCGTTCGGCGCTGACCTTGGACCGGCATTTCATGGTGGCAGGCTTCGAGATGGTGAGCGGATAACCTGTCCTTGAAGCCGTTTTGGATCCCTTCTGAACGGATTGCTGCATGGTGGCGAAGTAGCTGGCGATGGCTGTCATGCACAAACATGTTCCTCTGAGCTGCTTGGCCGTTCAGTACCGCACACCGGCACCCCCTGTCTCCGCGACACCCACACCTGCACCGTATTCAATGACGATCCCATTTCGCACCATGGTCTCCCTCAGCGCGCTGTCGCTGAGCGTGATGACGCTCGGCGCCTGCGCCCGCACCGCCAAGCCGAACGTGGCCGCCTCGCCGGCCACCGATCCGCGCAACGCGCTCAAGCCCGGCATGTACGACGCGGGCGTGCACGTCTCCAACCTGCGCCTCCTCTCCAGCGTGCGCAGCCCGCAATCGTTCGGTGACGAATGGAATACCGACCTCGCGTTTACCGGGAAGTACGTCGTGCAGGGCAACCAGAACGGCCCCATCGTCTGGGATATCAGCAACCCGTCGAGCCCCACGCTCGTGGTGGCGTACGAGTGCCCCGCCTCGCAGAACGACGTCTCGGTCTACAAGAATCTGCTCTTCGTCTCCGCCGAAGCGATGAACGGCCGCATCGACTGCAAGCCCGGCGGCGTACGACAGGCGGTGAGTACGGAGCGCATGCGTGGCGTGCGCATCTTCGACATCACCAACATCAAGGAGCCCAAGCTCCTTACCAACGTGCAGACGTGTCGTGGCTCGCATACGCACACCGTGCTCGAGGACCCGAAGGACAAGGACAACGTCTACATCTACGTATCGGGCTCCTCGCCTGTACGCCCCAAGGGTGAAGTGAGCGACTGCTCCAACGCGCCCAGCAGCGACGCCGCGTCGAACCGCCTGCGCATTGAAATCATCAAGGTGCCGCTCGCCGATCCGGCCAAGGCCGCGATCGTCAATCGCGCCAACATCTTCACCGGACTGAACGCGCCCGCGTTGCACGGCCCGTCGGCGGCCGATCTTCTCCAAATCGAGGAGCTCAAGAAGCGCGGCAAGTTCTTCGCGTTCATTCCCGGCATGGGCATCGTGGAAGAGTTGCCCGACGAGATGGTGAAGCCGGTGATCGACAACATCACGAAGCAGCGTGGTGGCACCGTGGCCACGGCCGCCGACACCGCGGCCGCGCGGCCGATTGTCGACAACATGGTGAAGATGTACCTGCAACAGAATGGCATGGGTGGAGATCCCACGGGGAGGTTCAACGAGATGTCGCAGTGTCACGACATCACCGTTTACCCCGCGCTCGGCATCGCCGGCGGCGCGTGTGAAGGACACGGCCTTCTGCTCGACATCAGCAACCCGGTCAACCCGGTGCGACTCGATGCAGTCGCCGACAGCAACTTCGCCTACTGGCACTCGGCGACGTTCAACAACGACGGCACCGCCATGCTCTTCAGCGATGAATGGGGCGGCGGCACCGGCGCCAAGTGTCGGGTGGGCGACAAGCCCGAGTGGGGCGCCAACGCGATCTTCGACATCGTGACCAACGCCATCACCGGCAAGAAGTCCTTGCAGTTCCGCAGCTACTACAAGATCCCAACGTATCAGACTTCGAACGAAAACTGCGTGGCGCACAATGGTTCGCTCATCCCCATCCCGGGGCGCGACATCATGGTGCAGAGCTGGTATCAGGGTGGCATCTCGGTGTTCGATTGGACCGACACCTCGCATCCGCAGGAGATCGCGAGCTTCGACCGCGGCCCCGTTGACGGCAGCCGTATGGTGACCGCGGGTTCGTGGAGTGTGTACTGGTACAACGGCCACATCGTGAGCAGCGAAATCGCGCGCGGCATGGACGTGGCCGAACTCGTGCCGAGCCGCTTTGTGTCGCAGAACGAAATCGATGCTGCGAAGACGGTCAAGTGGGAGCAGCTCAACGCCCAGGGGCAGCCCAAGATGGTGTGGCCGCCGAGCTTCCCGCTCGCGAAGGCGTTCACCGATCAGTTGGAGCGGAAGGGATGCGCGGCAGGCGCGGTGAGTGCGCTGCGCACGCAGATTGCGGCCGCCGAGAAGGCGAGCGGTGTGGCGCGCAACACGGCGCTCGAGGCAGCGGTGAGCGCGGCCGAGGGCGCGCGTGGCTGCGATACAAAGAAGACCGATTTGCTCAAGAAGGCGCTGCAGGATTTGCGGATGCCGGCGATGTAAGGGCGTGCGTGGTTGAAGCGACGACGGCCACCACCTTTCGCGAGGTGGTGGCCGTTGCTATCGGAGGCTCCCGCGGACGCACCCTTGCGGAGTAGCACAAGGGTGCTACCTTGGTAGCATAACCGTGCTACGGAGGATTCGATGGTCCGCGAACTTACGCTCCGTCAGGTCGGCGGCTCGATCGGCGCGACAATCCCGAAGGACATGGCTGAGCGGCTGCACCTCGAAGCAGGGGACCGCGTGCTCGCCATCGAGACCGATCGCGGGATTCTGCTGACGCCATACGATCCGGATGTAGAAGCGGGCCTCGCGGTGGCCGCCCACGCGGCGAAGAAGTTCCGCAACGCGCTGCGCGAACTGGCGAAGTAAGGCATGGCCACGCCCCGCTGGGTACCGCGGCTCGTGCTGGACGCCGCGCATCTCGACCAGCTACGCGAACACGGCGGCCTGCCTGGCATTCGCGATGAAAACGCGCTGGAGGCGGCATTGGCGCGGGCACCGCAAAAGTACCACTACGAGCCGGATTCAGACCTCGCGACGCTGGCCGCCGCGTACGCGTTCGGTGTGGCTAGAGCGCATCCGTTCAACGACGGAAACAAGCGGGCGGCGTTCCTGGCCGCGATGATTATTCTCGGACTGAACGGGAAGGACCTCGACGCCTCCGAAACGGAGGTGGTGCAGGTGGTCACTGCACTCGCGGCCGGTTCCCTCACCGAAGTCGCGCTGGCGTCATGGATGCGCGAGCGACTGGTTCGGCTCAAGCTGTAAAGTTTGGAATTCCTGAAGGGGTCAGAGTCCTTTCCCGGCTCGATTCTCCAGCAGTTTCTCCGTGAACTGTTGCCCGTCGGCGACGCGACGGAGTTCGGCGCTCTGCGCCTCGAGCTGTTCTTCCAGCAGCTCGACGCGTTCACGCAGCGCCACGAGTTCCGGAGCTGACGCGCCCTTTGCTTCGAGCGCCCGGACGGCGCGCCACGCGAGATAGCCCGCGCCTCCCAACGCGCTCAGCAAGAAGAGCGGCCACAGCAGCACCAACAGAATGGGGAGAAATTCAGCCATGGAGCACTCGAGAGATGGGCAACAATGATTCGCGTTGGTTCTTTCGAAAACTAACGCCTCAACGCACGATGATTACCAGCGGCGTACTCTCGTTGCTCAACCCGTCGAGCCGGCGCAGCGCCCCGCGGGCCTCGTAGCGTCCGGACACAGCTGGAGCGCGCCACGCAACCTGAATCGTGCGGCTCTCACCGGGATCAGCAAAGAAGTTTGACGGCAGCGGGCACGAAAAGACCGCGTTCGGCCGGTCGCCTACCAACGCCGACTGTTCAACGCCTGACGGAGCGCGGACCGCGACGTCCATCATGGGGCCGCACTGTTCGCCCAACTGCACACGAACGGTCGATCGGTTAGTCGCGGTAATCGAGAACACCACGCTGTCGCCTGGTGACACGGTTGTAGCGCTCGCGATGAGCGTGACGTTCACATTGGCGAGGCCGCTAGCCGCGCGCGGCAACGGTGGTCCGTAGAACGGGAGTCCGGTGACGCTTTCACCGCACGCGGCGAGCAGCGCAACGACAACGAGAAACGGGCGAAGCCTTCGCATCACCGAAGCGTGGCGCACGGGCACGCATCACGCAATCCAGTTGGTCCCTCGAGGCGATGCGCGACGCGAGAGCACCGGTCAAAGCAGCACATCACCGCGCCTGACACCGGCCGCCACCGCTTCGGCGCGACGCCGCACGCCCAACTTCTCGAAGAGCGCCGTCAAGTGAAACTTCACGGTGCTCCGCGAGATCCCCAACTGCTCGGCGATGGCGCCGTTGCTCATGCCTTCGGAAAGCGCCTGCAATACGTCGCGTTCACGATCGGTGAGTGACTGACTCGCCGTGCTGGTGCTGGGAGCCAAGTCGGTCGGAAGAGCGGCCCGTTCAAGGCGTTCGCCCACGACCACATCAGCCGCACTCGCGGAGGCCACGAAGCGTACCGTGGTCTCACGTGAGAGTGCGTCGCGCACCACACGACGTGCCCAGGGATCCCGGACGTCGACGAAGATGCGCAGCAGATGCGGCCGCTCAGTCATCGCTACGCCTCGCGGGTCCAGCCGTGGCCCAGCAGCGCAGGCCCACCGACATTGTGTGCGAACTGGTCGACATCACTGGCAGGGATCGCGAGCCCGAGTCCGCCGACGATCATCGTGCTCACACCCATGAGTGTGCCGTGGCGGTCCACGACGGGTCCACCCGAATTGCCGGGCGCAAGCCGCACGTCGAGCTGCGCCCAGCGGTGCGACCGCGCAGGTAACGGGAGCGGCACGCTATCGGCAAGCGGGCCAAGCGCATGCACGACGCCGGTGCTGACGGCATGTCGCACACCGAGCGGATGTCCGATGGCCATGACCACCTGTCCCACGCGAGGCGTCGCCGTCGACGTGTTCACGGGTCGCCACGACGGTGGTGCATCGTCGATGTACAGCAGCGCCAGGTCGCGCGCCGTATCGCGCGAAACGAGACGCGCCTCACGCTGCACACCGTCGCGCCCGGTCACGGTGACGGGCGATGCCGTCGCCACATGCGCGTTGGAAATCACGAGGCATCGCGCGCCGTTGCGCGCCCAGACGACACCAGCGCCCTGATGCACGCCACGTGAGCCGGCCACCACCTGCACCACGCCGTCGGTCGCGCGCGTGATGACACGGGCAAAGGCATCAGACTGGTTGTGTAAGTCGGCGGTCATCATCCCCGCGATCCTCTGCCAGGCCCGCGGCCACGCCCGCCGGTGCGACCTGCATCGCGCGGACGTTCGCCAACAGTCACGGTGTGAGTCGTGCGTACACCGCCCCGCAGCAGTTCGAATGTCACCGTGCGTCCGGGTGCGGTGCGCTCGAGCGCATCGAGCACATCGTGTGGTTCGTGCACGTCGGTTCCATCCACGGACAGCACGATGTCACCCACCAAGAGACCGCTGCGCGCGGCGGGACCGCCATCGGCAAGACCGACAATCAGGAGACCACCATCGCGTCCGAGCGCGTCGCGGGTATGTGCATCGGGGAAGCGAGCCGCCTGCATGGCGGCGCCGAGCCACCCGCGCGGGACGTAGCCGGTGGCCTGCAGCTGCGCGATGACGCGCTCGACATTCTCCGCCGGAATGGTCGTCGCAAACTGCTGACTCAACCCGCCGGAGTTGATCCCGTGCACGTGGCCATGCGCGTCAACGAGCGGCGTCCCGCCAAAGCCCGGATAGAGTTGCAGCCCCGACTGCACGCGACGCGTGTATTCGCCGCCCTTCCAGCTCCGCCATGGCCCACCCACGCTGCTCACCGCGCCGAACGATACGCGCGGACCACTGGCATCGAGTCTGGCCACCGCGAGCACGAGGTGCCCCGGACGCAACGTCGCGGCATTGCCGATGGTAGCCGGCGCAAGGGCGTGCGCCCCGTCGAGGCGCAGCAGCGCGACATCGCTCGTCATGTCGCGACCCACGAGCGTGGCCGAGACGCGCTCGCCTGACGGGAGCGTGACTTCAATACCGGAGTCGCGCCGTACCGTGGCGGCGGTGGTGACAATGAGTCCATCCCGCCAGTGTACACCCGTGCTCGCCAAACGTTCGCGCGCGTGCACCGCGACGACGGAATGCGCCGCCTGCTCGACGGCCAGAGCCAGCTGATCGGAGACCGCCGCCAGCGTGAGAGAAGGAGAATCGGAAAATGCTGACATCGTTGAGCCCCGCGGCAAGGAGAATCGGTGTGCACGATCGCGGCGTGCCGCGCGTGCTGCTCCCGAATCATCGATGGGCGTGGCGGTGGTGGACACTGGCCACTTGGCCAGTCCGATGTCGTCAGCTCGAACGGCCGCGTCCGGTCACTCAGGAATTGCCGCTTGCACCGTGGCGGTCGTCGAACGCGGTTCGCATGCCCTGCCGTTGGGATACGTGTCGATGTATTTCACCGGCTGCGGCGGTGTCGTGTTGCGGACGCCGCGCTCTGTGGTGACACGAACGGTAAGGTAAGTGGCAATCAGTCCGGGGAACCGTATGGTCCTGGTACGGCACTGTGGCCCACCATCGCAGCGATAGGTGTACGACACCGGAAGCGACGGCGAAATGATGGGCACCCCGATCTCGACCGTGAACGGACCGACGGGTACCGCCGAGAGTTCGACGGTGAGCCCGGTGATGTCGCCGGCCAGGGGACAGGTGAGGTCGTCCGAACCGCACCCTGCGGTGAGCGCGAGCAGTACCAGGAGTGCCGCACGAGAACTTCGGATCGTTGGTGGTGTGCGCATGTGCATTGGATTGAGAAGGGGGACCATAAGGAATTGGGGAACGTGATCGGCTGAGGTGCGGTGGCGCTCAGTCAGTGGAGACAACATCGATCACCTCACCGGTGGTGGCGTGCAGCGTGATCTGGAAATCCCGTCGTCTCATTTCGTCTTGGGTGCACATGTAGTTGACTCTCCAGATAGCGCCCTGCTTGGTCTGGCTGAGTTGCATCACCCGATCCTGTAGCCGAGTCGTGGTAGTCGTGCGCCATGCGAGGTACATCGGCTCCGTTATGCGAGATACGGCGTCGCTATCAATCCAATCTTCAGGCAACGCGTCGACGGAGCCCAGATAGTTAAACGCGTCGTCCACTCGAACCAGCTGTGCAGACTCGATGAGAAGCGACAGGTTCAGGCACTGCGCACGAGACGCGGAACGGAACAACAGTGACCACCCGCCGAACGGCGTTGTCCGGCCATCGGAACCAAGCCACGGGCCCTTTGTAGCTCGCTCGTCGGGCGCGCCCTCCAGCACACTACCCACTGCGCTGAACAGCTTGGCGTCCGGTGCCCACTCACGGGCGATTGGCTCCAGCCTGACGGCGGCTTCGCGAGCAGTCAGCGCGGAGCTTGGGAGCTCCACGGCCGCGAACGATTTGACCGGCTTCGGCATGCGCACCACCGGTTCCGCCGGTGGCGGACTGCCGAGCACGATCACGCCCGCTCTGTCCGCCATCTCGTCCAGTCGATCGGCAATCGTGGTGGGTCCAAGCCACTCGACATTCCCCAGCTGCATCACCTCGGCGAAGCGCTTTCCCGCCGCACGACCAGCGTCGCCCTTCCGCTTGGCCGGATAGAGCACCGGGGCGAGCGCATCGGCCGACGCGCCTTCCGGCAGGAGCGCTTCGAGCCATTGTGGGTCATGCTCGCTGTCGTCAATGCGAAGCGAGCGGCTCAGAAACCGGCAGGTGTACACCGAGACCAGTTCGCCCTCGCTCCAGATCAGCACCGCCCAATACACATCCTCGGCGAAGTGATACTCCAGCACCGGTGCCCCCACCATGAGCGAGAGCCGAGCGCCGATGTCCCCGTCCGGGTTGTTATCCGGCGCGTACGTCTCGAAGGGGACGAAGGCATGCCAGCTATCCGAGAGCGGCAGTAACGCGCCGGTGAGCGTGCTGGCGCGCAAGGCGTCGTGGAGCACGTCGTCTGGAAGCAATGGGGTGCGGCGGAAGTGCAGGCTTTCGCTGAATTCGCTCACTGTGGTTCTCTCCAGACGTTTCTCATTGATTACCGCTGCGTCGTACGTGTCTTTCCTGAAACATTAAAGGGGACGCGTGCCGTCACAATCCTGAAGACCATTGCGCAGTGGCACCCGAGCGCATCCGGGCTCACATTCTGGAGATGCGCACTCGCCTACTCGCTCTCCTGCTCGCCGTCGCCGGCGCGCCCGTCGCATCGGCTCAATCGGCCGACTCACTCCGCGCGCGCATCGAATCGCCGCGCATCGTTGGTGATACCGGTGTTGCCGGACTCACGCTCGACGAACTGCTCGCGCGTGCCAACACGCCAGGTATCAGCGTCGCGGTCATCCACAACTTCGCCGTGCACTGGTCCCGTGGGTACGGCGTGGCCGATGTTGCCACGGGCCGCCGAGTGGATGAGCGTACGCGCTTTCAGGCGGCGTCGATCAGCAAGCCGGTGACGGCACTCGCGGTGATGCGACTGGTGCAGGACGGGAAGCTTGCACTCGATGACGACATCAACCGCACGCTCCGGTCGTGGCGCGTCCCGGACTCGGAGTTCACTCGCACACAGAAGGTCACGTGGCGCTCGCTCCTGTCCCACACCTCCGGCGCCGACGATGGCCTCGGCTTTCCCGGGTATGATCCCGGCGCGCCGCGCCCGACGCTGGTGCAGATCATCAAGGGCGAAGGGCCCACGAACGTCCGTGCCGTCACCTTTGCGCGTGCGCCGTACGCGCGCTTCAAGTACTCGGGGGGCGGAAGCACCATCGTGCAACTCGCCCTTACCGATCTCACGCAGCGCGACTTCGCCGTGTGGATGCGGGAGCGGGTGCTCGCACCACTCGGCATGACGAACAGCGGCTTCGAGCAGCCCGCCCCCGATTCGCTGCACACTCGGCTTGCGCACGCGCACAGCGTGCAGGGGCGCCGCATGGGGGATGTGCCGTGGCATGTGTATCCCGAGCAATCTGCCGCAGGCCTCTGGACCACCGCCGAGGATCTTGCGCGGTTCGTCATCGAAATTCAGCGTGCCGCGCGAGGGCCGCGTGGAGCGGTGCTGACCCAGGCAGCGGCGCGCGAAATGCTCACGCCCGTCGGCACCGGCGCGTTCGGCGTGGGCCCGATGCTGAGCTACCGCGGTGAAGGCTGGTACTTCCACCACAGCGGCAGCAACTGGGGGTTCACCGCCAACATCGAGGGGCACGTGCGCAACGGCTACGGCCTGGTGGTGATGACGAACGGTGGTGTGGGTGGCCGTGTCATGGCCGAGCTCACCGAGCGCGTGGCGCGGGTGTACGGTTGGGACCGGGTGGTGGAGCCGTTGCGGCGGTAGGGGGTTGCGGCCGCGCGATTTTCGTCGAGTCGGCCTGACGGAACTTCAGGACGGTGCTTTCATTGCGCATGCGGCCAGGCATCTCTCGCCTCTCGTACCGTCGCGTAGCCGTAATCGACAAAGCAGAGAACACCGGTTTTGTCGTCCTGACAGGCGATGCAGTACACGGCATGAATTGGTTGGCCACCGCCATCCGTCACGTCGACTCGAGTGTGTTCGCCCTTGAAAGCATCGACCTGCACGATGAAGTAGTCCCTGTGGCTCATACGATGACCCGGCCGTGATTGGTTTGCTAAGGGATCAACACAGTACACGCGCGTCCTGACAATCACCGGCGCCTGTGTTGCTCCATTCCAAATGGCGTGGAGCAGCCCTGGACGAGCTCCGCGACGCGTCGTACCATGCTCAATACAACAGCGGTCGATTGGTTGTATTCCGGAACACGTCCAAAGACACCCCAATGCCCCGACTCACCCGCGGTCTCCACGAGCGTCTCGTCACACGCCTGTTGGAGCGGGACCTTGAAGCGCTGGAATCGCATCTCAGTGCCGAACGCATTGCTCTGCGAGACGCCGATGCGGCCGACCGGCTCGCGCTCCACCTCTCGCGCGTGGTCGAGCGTGCCATTGACGCGCTCCCCGACAAGCAGCGTGCAGCACTCGGCGCCGACCTCACGCGCCGACTCATTGCGGAACTGACTCGGGACCAAACGCTCGAGCAGTTCGTCGACGAAACACCTCTGGAACCGCCCTCATCGCTGCGCGCCATCAACGCCGCGCTCCCCGACGGGCACCCCGAAACAATTGCGCAGCCGCTCATCCCATTACTCGACACGACGCTGCTTACCAACGCACCGGGCGAGCCAAGTGTGGGACATCAGTTGCACGCCGAAGTGGCGTCGGCAGATCGTATCGATCTGGTTATGGCGTTTATTCGCCGCACAGGCGTTCGGCCGCTGCGCGACGCACTCATGCGGCACGTGGAGGCGGGACGAAGTCTGCGCGTACTCACCACGGTCTACACCGGTTCGACCGAAGCGGACGCGCTGGAGATGCTGCAGCAGCTTGGTGCCGATGTGCGCGTGTCCTACGACACCACCGGCACCAGGCTGCACGCCAAGGCGTGGTTGTTCCACCGGGAAAGCGGCTTTTCCACGGCGTACGTGGGGTCGTCGAATCTCACGCATAGCGCGCAGGTCAGCGGGCTCGAGTGGAACGTGCGCGTGTCCGAGGCGCGTAATCGCGCGGTCATTGAGAAGCTGGCCGCGGTGTTCGAGAGCTATTGGCAGCAGCCGGACTTTGAGCCGTACGATCGCGAGCGGTTTGCAAGCGCCATTGGCCGCGAGCGACCGGTGCTCTCACTGCATTTGCCGCCGACGGAAATCCGCCTCGAACCATTCCAGGAACGCCTGCTGGAACAGATTGCGCTCGCGCGTGAGGAGGGTCGGCATCGTAACCTGCTCGTATCCGCCACTGGCACGGGCAAGACCGTAATGGCTGCGGTGGACTATGCGCGGTTGCGCACGCGGTTGCCGCGGGCTCGACTGCTGTTCATCGCGCATCGCGAAGAGATCCTTACGCAGGCACAAGCAACATTCGCGCACGCGCTGCGCGACCCTTCATTTGGGGAGCGATGGGTGAGCGGCGATCGCCCCACGCGCTGGGAACACGTGTTCGCGTCCATTCAATCATTGAACGCGAACAGCTTGGAGCAGCTTGATCCGGCACACTTCGATGTGGTGATCATCGACGAGTTCCATCATGCTGCCGCATCGAGCTACGAGCGTGTGCTCTCCCGAGTTCAGCCGCGCGAGTTGCTGGGGCTCACGGCCACACCGGAACGCAGCGACGGCCTCCCCATTTTGCAGTGGTTCGACCACCGCATAGGTGCAGAGCTTCGGCTGTGGGATGCGATCGACCAGCACCGGCTCGTGCCGTTCTCTTACTTTGGTGTTACCGACTCGCTCGACCTGTCGGAGATTCCGTGGACACGTGGCCGTGGCTACGATAGCGCGACGCTCACGGGCGTCATCACCAGCACTGACGTGTGGGCGCGCCAGGTACTCAAGCAGTGTGCGGAATACCTCGGCCCGCTCAACGGGGTACGGGCGCTTGGCTTTTGTGTCAGCGTAGAGCATGCGAGGTACATGGCGCGTATCTTCGCCGAACACGGCGTGTCCGCACGAAGTGTTGACGGCAGTACGCCCACCGCCGAGAGAGAAGGCGCACTGCGCGCGCTCGCCAACGGAACGGTGAACGTGGTGTTCTCAGTGGACTTGTTCAATGAAGGCGTCGACGTGCCCGCGGTGGATACGCTGCTCATGCTGCGACCCACCGACAGTCCGGTGCTGTTCGTACAGCAGCTGGGACGTGGCCTGCGGAAGGCCGAGGGCAAGTCGCTGTGCACCGTGCTCGACTTTGTTGGTCAGCACCGCCGCGAGTTTCGTTTCGATCGGCGACTCAGTGCATTACTTGGTGGCAGCCGTAAGCACGTCGAGCAGCAGGTAGAGCTGGGGTTTCCGTTCCTGCCGGCCGGCTGTCAGATGCAATTGGAGCCGGTGGCAAAGGAACGCATTCTGGCGAGCATCCGCCAGAGTGTACCGACGCGTCGTGCGGAGAGGGCGCGGGAACTTGCGGCGCTCGCGCGCGAGAACGAAGGGATCACACTAAGCGAGTATCTCGAGGAGTCGGGCCTTTCTCTTGAGGAGTTGTACGCCCGCCCCAACGACTCGTGGACCGGCCTGCGCGAAATGGCGGGGCTGCCCATTGGGGACGCTGGCCCGTATGAAGCGGTGTTACGAAGGGCCATTGGGCGATTGCTTCACGTAGACGACCGCGAGCGGCTGGACACGTGGCGCACCTGGCTCAGCACAACACATGCGCTCGACGCGGAGGCACAGACTCGCGAGGCACGTCTTGTGCGCATGTTGCTCACACAGGTGCTGGAGACTGTGGCGGACAAAGCGCCAACGTTCGCCGTAGGGACGGAGTTGCTGCGTGCGCACCCGGCGGTGTGTGACGAGATCGTGCAGCTCTGCGATGTGCTGTCACAGCGTGTCAGTCACTTGTCCACACCGCTTGGAGGACTCGCTGACGTGCCACTACGCGTACACGCGCGCTACTCGCGTCGCGAAATTCTGGTGGCGAGTGGTGTGGGCGCGGGAATCGAAGGGCGAAGCTGGCGCGAAGGAGTATTGTATGCAGAGCATCTGCCTGCCGACCTGTTCGTGTTCACCCTCGATAAAACCGCCGGACAGTTCTCACCGACGACACGCTACCGCGACTACGCGATCAGCCGCGAGCTCATTCATTGGGAGAGCCAGTCGACCACGCGGGCTGGCAGCAATACGGGGCTGCGTTACCAGCAGCATGAGGCGCGAAGTAGCCACGTGTGGCTATTTGCCCGCCTTACTTCCGAAGAGCGCGCGTTCACGTTTTTGGGACCGGCGACCTACGTGTCACACGCGGGAGAAGCGCCGATGGCGATTACGTGGCGGTTGCAGCACGCGTTGCCAGGTGATCTGTTTCAGGCGTTCGCGGCGGCGGTGGCGTAGAGTCCATCGCGGCGCGCGCGGTATACATCTCGCCGTTCACCCGAACGGTTTCTCACGTTTGCGTCCAAAACGTGCGCGACCCGCCCCCGAGGCGTAACGTTACTGTGACTCGGCACGCCACTCTCCCCGTATTGCCACCGTCACGAATGCCTTCATTTCACGAGAGCCGCCGGCGCGGTGCCCGACAGTCCGTGAGCGCATCGGTGCCGGTACTGAGCACGGTGCTCCTTCTGACCGCGCTGTCGGCGAAGGGACAGGGACAACAGATGGCCCCGCGCGCCGAACGTGCACCGGTGGCCGCGAGTGCTCTTACCTGGCGCAACGTCGGCCCCAATCGCGGCGGGCGGTCCATCACGGCGGCCGGGTCGACGGCGCGGCCGCACGAGTACTACTTCGGGGCTACCGGCGGCGGTCTGTGGAAGACCACCGACGGCGGCACTACGTGGCGGCCCGTTACCGACGGGCAACTGGCGAGTTCCTCGGTGGGGGCCGTGGCCGTGTCCCCATCCAACCCCGACATCGTGTTCGTGGGGATGGGCGAGAGTGAGCTGCGCGGCAATATCATGCAGGGCGACGGGGTGTACCGTTCCACCGACGGCGGTGCGCACTGGACGCACGCGGGACTCGCCGCCACGCAGGCGATTTCGCGCATCCGCATTCACCCCACCGATCCCAACGTCGTGTTCGTGGCGGCGCTCGGCAATCCCTTTGCGCCGGACACGAGCCGCGGGGTGTATCGCTCCACAGACCGTGGCACCACGTGGTCGCGCATCCTGTACAACGGACCGACGGCCGGCGCGGTGGATCTCGTGATCGATCCGACCGATGCGCAGGTGCTGTACGCGTCCACCTGGGAGGTGTATCGCCGCCCGTGGATGCTCTCGAGCGGCGGCGCCGGTTCGGCGCTGTTCAAGTCCACCGATGGCGGCGCAACGTGGCAGACACTCTCCCGCAATCCCGGCTTCGCGGCTGGCGTGCTGGGGAAGATCACCATCGCGGTCTCACCGGCCGACGCGCGGCGCGTTTGGGCCAACGTGGAAGCGACCGATGGCGGTCTCTATCGCTCCGATGACGGCGGCGCCACGTGGGAGCGAGTGAACGCCAGTCGCGATCTGTGGCAGCGCGCTTTCTACTTCATGCGACTCACCGCCGATCCCCGTGATCGTGAGACGGTGTACGTCATGAACTTCCGTCTCGAGAAGTCGGTGGATGGCGGGCGTTCGTTCCGTCCGCTGCCGGCGGGGCATCTGGACTTTCACGACCTGTGGATTGCCCCCGACAATCCGCGACGCATGATCGTGGCCAACGACGGCGGCGCGATCGTCTCGCTCAACGGCGGTGAAACGTGGACGGCGCAACGGCATCCCACGGCGCAGCTGTATCGCGTCGCCACCACCAGCGACTTCCCGTACCACGTGTGCGGTGCGCAGCAGGACAATACAACGGCGTGTGTGCCGAGCCAGCCATCACCGCTCGACCCGCCTGATGCGGCGCCAGGCGACTGGTACTACGAAGTGGGCGGCGGCGAGAGTGCCGACATCGCGCCGCAGCCCGGCGCACCCGACATCTTCTTTGCCGGCGCCACCAATACGCTCTCGCGCTTCGATCGTCGCACCGGGCAGGCGCGCGACGTACAGCCGCACCCGCGAATCGTGATGGGTGAGCCGGCATCGGCCATGCCGGAGCGCTGGAACTGGACCTATCCGCTGGCGATCTCGCGCGTCAATCCGCGCCTGCTGTTCGCCGGATCGCAGCATCTCTGGCGGTCCGCCGATCAGGGCACCACGTGGCGCCGTATCTCGCCCGACCTCACGCGCGCCGATACGGCCACGATGGGGAACAGCGGCGGGCCGATCACGCTCGATCAGGACGGCCCGGAGATCTACGCCACGATCTTTACCATCGCGCCGTCGCGTCGCGATACGAACACCATTTGGACCGGTTCCGACGACGGACTGGTGCATGTCACGCGCGACGGCGGCAAGTCGTGGCGCAACGTCACCCCCCCGGGGCTGCAGCCGAACAGTCGCGTGACGCGCATCGATGCGTCGTGGCACCGCGCCGGTGGTGCCTACGTGGCGGTGGAGCGCCACCAGCTCGGCGATCGTGCGCCATACATCTGGAAGACGAACGACTTCGGCGTTACGTGGACGTCCATCGTGCAGGGTATTCCCGCCGGGGACTTCGTGCGTGTGGTCCGCGAGGATCGCGTGCGCGCGGGGCTGCTGTTCGCCGGCACCGAGCACGGTGTGCAGGTGTCGTTCGACGACGGCGCGCATTGGGAGTCGCTGTCGCGCAATTTGCCTACCGTACAGGTGTCCGACTTGGTAGTAGAGACGCGCGACCTGGTGATTGCCACGCACGGACGTTCGTTCTGGATTCTTGACGACATCACGCCGCTCCGCGAAGCGCGTGACGCGGCGACGAGTGGCAACGGGGTGCGTCTCGTGCGGCCGACAGCGGCCGTGCGCCGGGTGTACCCGGCGCATATCGACTACACACTGGCCGAAAATGCCGACAGTGTGCGCGCCGAGCTTACGGACTCGACGGGTGCGCGCGTGCGCACCATGAGCGCGTTGCCGCGTGTCGCGGGGGCACATCGCGCCACCTGGGACCTCACCTATCCTGGTGCCACCTCGTTCCCCGGTATCGTGCTCGAAGGGGGCGATCCGCGTCGTGGATTGCTGGCCCCTCCTGGTCGGTATCGCATCACCGTGCGCGCCTTCGTGGGCGCGCGCAGCGTGGCCGACTCGCAACCGCTATTGGTGCAGCGAGACCCGCGCGTTACGGGCGTGTCCGACGCCGATGTGCGTGCGCAGTTTGCGCTGGCGCGCGCAGTGCGGGACCGCGAGAGCGAGGCCAACCAAGCGGTAATCGACATCCGCGACATCCGCGCACGGTTGTCCGCGCATCTCACTAGCGAAGTGGCAGGGCTCGATGAAAGTGCGGCCACACGCATTCGCGACAGTGCACGTACGTTCGAAACGGCGCTCGCCACTGTGGAGTCGTCGCTCTATCAGGTGCGCAACACGAGCCCCAAGGACAAGATCGCCTTTCCCATCCGTCTCAACGACCGGCTCACCGGGTTGCGTGGGCTCGTGGAGTCGGGTGACGGTGCACCCACGGCCGCGCAGCAGCGCATCTACCGCGAGCTGACTGGTGAACTGTCGGCTCACTTGGCGCGCCTCGCGAACGCACTACGCGATGATACGGCGCGCCTCAACGCCGCGCTCCGTCGTTCTGGCCGCCGCGAATTCGTCGCAGTGCCGGTGCCGCTTCCCTAATCGAGACAGTCGTTCATGTCATTACGCGAGCGCGCTATACACGCCTGTCTCCTTGCATTGCTCGCGACGACCTCCTGTCGCCCAGCGAACAGCGCACGGGCAACCGCCGCCGACACAACTCGGCCGAACATGGTGTTCGTGCTGCTCGACGACGCACGCTACGATGATCTGATCGATCATCCGTTCGCCGAGCTGCCGAATCTCAAGCGTCTCGTGAACGAGGGGGCGAGCTTCACCAACGTCTACACGTCGGCCCCGCTCTGTTCGCCGAGTCGCGCGGTGTTCATGACGGGACAGTATCCGTATCGCAATGGCATCGTGGACAACGGGGAACGCGCTGAACAGAGTCATCGCATTGTCACCTTCCCCAAGCTGCTCCACGATGCCGGCTATCGGACGGGATTCTTCGGCAAGTGGCACATGGGACACGCTGACGATTCCCCGCGGCCGGGCTTCGATCGGTGGGTGAGCTTTGTGGGCCAGGGCGTGTACTTCGACCCCGATCTCAATATCGACGGCAAGCCGGCGAAGGCGCGCGGCTACATGTCCGAGATCCTCACGGAGCACGCGGTGTCGTTCATCGAGTCGGTGCCGGACACGCAGCCGTTTCTCGTGGTCATGGCGCAGAAGGCGGTGCACCCGGAGATCTATCCCAACTTCGTGCGCTCGTTTCCGCCGGCCCCGCGTGACGCGCAGCAGTATCACGATGCCGCCATTCCGCACGGCCCGAGCTGGCGCGCGCCGCTCACGGGAAAGCCGGCGCTGCAACGGCCGTACGATGTGTCCGACCCGCGCAGCCCTGTCGGTGGACTACCCGATTCGGTGGTGCGCGACCGGTTGCGCATGCTGAGCGCGATCGATCGCAGTATCGGTGAAGTGATCGCCACACTCGAGCGTCGCGGGATGCGTGACAACACGGTGATCGTGGTGACCAGCGATCAAGGGTTCTTCTACGGCGAGTTCGGCCTCGCGCAGGAACGGCGGCTCGCGTACGAACCGAGTATCCACATTCCGTTCATCGTGCGCTATCCGCGCTTGGCGAAGGCGGGCTCGCACCCGGGCACGCTCGCGAGCAACGTCGACGTCGCGCCCACACTGCTCGCACTCGGCGGTGTGCAAGCGCCGGCCACCATGCAGGGGCGTTCACTGTTGCCAGCGCTCGGGGCCAATGCGGCGAGCATTCGCAATGAGCTACTGATCGAGTACTACTCCGACACCGAGTTTCCGCGCGTGAAGGGGATGGGGTACAAGGCCGTACGGACCGACCGCTACAAGTTCATCCGGTACGACGAACTGCGCGGCATGGACGAGGTGTACGATCTCGTGAAGGATCCGCACGAGCTCACGAACCTGTTGCCTGATCGGGTGCCGCCGGGTGTGCTGGCAGATCTCAACGCGCGGCTCGACAAGCTGTTGTCTAATCGCTGATTCCGGTCGCTCGACCGCGTCTGTCTATCGCGGGCTGACGACTTTCCCATCGAAGTAGTCCACAACCAGGCGCGTCGCTCGGCCGATCGCGTCTTCGACATCCTGCCACAGTCCGCGAATGTCGGCCGTATAGAACGCCATGACAATCGGACCGGAGCGCGCGTACACGATACCGACATCGTTGGCGATCACTGGCGGGCCATCGCCGGTCTTGTGCGCGGTAGCATACCCAATCGGCAGGTAGTGCGGCATGCGACGCTGACCTGCTTGCTGGGCGCGCAGGATACGCACCATCTCCTTCGAGCTCGCAGCCGAAACGAGCGTACCTTTCTCGATGGCTTCCAACAGACGTCCCGTCTCACGCGGGGTGTTCACGCCCAGCCAATTCGACGCGTCCGCCTCGCGGCGAATACGCTCGTCGCGCGATTCTGCCAGTGCGGAGCCGCCAAGCTGCAAGTCGAGCAGCTGCTCGGGCGTCAGCGAGCGGTACTTGGCATCCCGCAACTCATACGGCTTCCGGAAGAAGTCGAAGACTGACATGACCATGCGTGTCTCGCGGTACCCCTTCGCGGCGAGCCATTGGTTGAAGGCCTCGATCCCTCCGACCTTTGCAAGTACGAGATCCGTTGCCGTGTTGTCACTCGTGATGATCATCTCGATGATGAGATCGCGAACGGTCGGATTCGCCCCCACGTCGTGGTGACGCAGAATCCCTGAGCCACCCCGAAAGTCCGCGCGCGCGATGACGTGTCGTTCGGCGAGGTTGAGGCGCCCTTGATCGGCCATTTCAAATGCCATGACCATCAGTGGCAGCTTGATCACGCTGAAACTGTTGAAGCGCTCATCGCCCAGCACGACCGCCTCTTCGCCAGTGCCCAGGTGCTTTACGTAGACACCGGCCTTCGCCGGCCAGCGGCCGAGTTCTGCCGCCAATAGCTTGCTAAGGCCATCACCCGCCGGGGTGGCAGCGCTCTGCGCGGACGCCGTAGCTCGTGGAGTGTGCACGAGCGCGAGAAGCGCAATGGCGCAACAGGCGACCGCGTGCGAAATGGGACGTGATCTCATCGTAGAAGGGGAGAGAGTCGTCATCAATTCTGCGAGATGCCAATTCGGGGAGGGCATCTGCGATACTGAGTTGTGCCGAGTATGCGGCAAACGCAGCCGATTGGCCAGTCTTTACATTCGCCCGGAATGAGCGGCTATTGTGGACGTGCTCGACAATACGCCCCACCCTCGCAGCGAAGCGGCACGAACAGTTCTCCCTGAATGCGCCACGTGCCATCCTGACGACGCCACTGGGCTTCGTAGCTGCCGCGAATCATCAAGGGCCCGTCCGGCTCCGTCCACGTGCCGACCCACTGTCCGCGTTCCGACGCAACACCCCACGCGTCGAACACGGTAATCGTTTCTGGGGTCCGCACCCAGCGAGTATCGGGGCGACGCGCGAACTGCGCGGCCATGCGCGACACGTTGACGGCCGCGCCAGTCGCCATGGCACTCGTGGACGACACGACGGTCACATCGGGCATCATCTCACGGGCGATGCCGGCGGTGTCGTGTCGAGCGATCGCCGCATTGGATCGCGCACGCGATGCCGCAATGGCCCGCACATCCGCTGAAGAGTCCGCGCGTGCGGCCCCGAACACCTTCAGCACCGCACTCATCACAGCGTTCGATTGCCGGAACTCACCCTGATCGGTGATGGCGACGGCGATCGTCACGCCCGCGTCCGGGAACACCATCGCGGTCGTTCCCCAGAAGCCGCTGTGGCCACGCCCAGTCAGGCCGCCGACCGTCGAGCCGAAGAGGCCCATGCCATAGCCGTTCATCTCCGGGCTCCGTGGGCGCATCATGATCTCGAGCGTTTCTCGCTTGTCGAACACCTCTCCGCCCAGCAGCGCGGTGACAAAATGCGCGAGGTCGGCCATTGGCGCCACGATGCCACCGCCGCCATACAGGTCGAACGACGGGTCGATGCCGTACGCGTCGAACCCACCGAGATATTGGTGAGCCCGGTCGGGTTCTCCGCGGGGTGCCGGCTCGAACGTTTCCCACCAGGTATGGCGCAGCCCCAGCTTGTTCAAGCGCACGAGCGACCGCACCGCAGGGCCAAGGGGCTGTCCGCTATATCGCTCGACGATCAGCCCCAGCAGCACGTAGCCGGCGTCCGAATAGCGAAACTGCGCGCCAGGCGGCCCCACCGGCGCCAGACTATCCACCAGCCACTCCAGCTGTTCGCGCGGCGTCCAGTGATGCTGCGGATCGGTGCGCAGCTT
>JAIXTI010000116.1 GCA_027484025.1 bacterium | reverse complement strand
TGTGGGCGTTCGGGTTCACGCTCAATACCATGTCGCTGCTGGGGCTGTCGCTCGCCATCGGTATTCTCATCGACGACGCCATCGTCGTGCGCGAGAACATCGTGCGACACGTGGAGATGGGGAAGGACCACTACACTGCCGCACGCGAAGGCACGGCCGAAATCGGTTTGGCCGTCGCCGCGACGACGTTCTCCATCGTCGCCGTGTTCGTACCCATCGCGTTTCTGCAGGGTCTGTCGGGGCAGTGGTTCAAGCCGTTCGCGCTCACGATTGCCTGCTCGGTGCTCGTCTCGCTGTTCGTATCCTTCTCGCTCGACCCCATGCTGTCGGCCTACTGGCCCGACCCGCATCTCGAAGAGCACCAGAAGGGGTGGCTCACGAAGAAGCTCGACGCGTTCAACCACTGGTTCAACGGTCTCGCCAACGGTTATCGCGGCCTGATTGCCTGGGCGCTCGATCATCCCAAGAGCATGGTGTTGTTGGCGGTTGGCAGCTTTGTCCTGGCGCTCGCGATGCCGGCGACGGGGCTGGTTGGCGGGAGTTTCTTCCCGCTCGAGGACAACGCCGAACTCAACATGACGCTGGAAACGCCGCCGGGGGCGAATCTCGACTACCTGCGGCAGAAGGTCACGGAAACACTGGCCATCGGGTCGCAGTATCCCGAAGTGAAGTACAGCTTCGTGAGCGCCGGTGGTGCGAACGGTGCCGTCGACAAGGCGAGCATCTACTTCAAGCTGCGCCCGAAAGCCGATCGTCTGAAGGATGGACAGCGTGTTGCTGAAGATCTGGCGGCCGTGTTGCGCAAAGACGTGGAGCGCATTGGTGGTGCACAGATTTCAGTATTCACCAACGACTTCGCCGGCCAGCAGAAGCAGATCTCCATGGAACTGCGTGGACAGGACAAGGCCGCGCTGCAGTCCGTCGCCGATCAGTACCTGGCTGCGGTGAAGAGCGTGCCGGGTGCGGTCGATGTCGGGCTGAGCACGAAGGGGCAGAAGCCGGAGCTCACGGTGCAGGTCGACCGTGGGTTGGCCGGATCGCTCGGCCTCAGCGTGGGGCAGGTTGCTCAGGCCATCCGCCCTGCCTTCGCCGGTCTCGACGCGGGTGACTGGGTGGACCCGATGAACGAAACGCGCAAGGTGATGCTGCGTCTGTCGCCGGAAGCGCGTGTGCGTACCAACGACCTCGCGCTGCTCCCGGTCGCCATCGGCATGGGCAGCAACACGGCGCTCATTCCGCTGCAACAGGTGGCGCGTATCAAGAGTGAACTCGGTCCGGCGGTCGTCAATCACCTCAATCGCGACAACGTGATCAAGGTGGAAGCCAACGTGGCCGGCCGCTCGCTCTCCGAAGTGAAGGCCGACATCGATGCGCGCGTCGCCGCGATCGTCATGCCGCCGGGGGTTCAGCTGTCGGCGGGTGGGCAAGTTCAGCAGCAGCAGGAGGTGTTCACCAACATCTTCATCGCGCTCGGTGTTGCCGTGGCGCTCATGTATCTCATTCTGGTGGTGCAGTTCGAGTCGTTCCTCGATCCCATCGCCATTCTGATTTCGCTGCCGCTGTCGCTCATTGGCGTCATGGGCGCCCTCGCGATCACGGGCAACACGATCAACCTCATGAGTCTCATCGGGGTGATTCTGTTGTGCGGCATCGTGGCCAAGAACGCCATTCTGCTCATCGACTTCGCCAAGCACGCTCGCGAGAAGAACGGGTTGCCGCTGCGGGAGGCGCTCATCGAGGCCGGCGCCATCCGTCTTCGCCCCATCCTCATGACGACCTTCGCGCTCATCGCGGGCATGGTACCGGTCGCGCTGGGGCGGGGTGAAGGCGCGCAGTTCCGTGCACCACTCGGAGTGGCGGTCATCGGTGGTGTGATCACGAGCACGGTACTTACCCTGCTGGTCATTCCCACGTTCTACGAAATCTTCGACATCATGCGCACGCGTGTCTCGCGCCTGGTGGGGCTCACGCCGCCGCGGACCGGGGAGTTCCGGACGTTCGAGATGCCCGTTCCCGAAGCGGGCGACTGACGCCCCTGCAGGCCCCGCGCAAGGCGCATCCCTCTCGCATTAGATTACACGGGTATGCGCCTGCCGGTCTCCCTCCTGCTTGCCGAAGCCTCCTGGCTTTCCGTGCTGACCGACGCGCCGTGGACGTATATCGTCCTCGGCGCGTCTGCCATTATCACGGAAGAACTGGCGCCGATATTTGGCGGCATCGCCGTGCACGAAAAGGAACTGCGGCTGGTGCCCCTGATCATGGCGATCACGCTCGGCGGGTGGCTCGCGACGGCGTTGCTGTATACGGTCGGGCGCATCAAGTGGGAGGCCATCCGCCGGCGCTTCCCCCGCACGCGCGCCACGGGGACTGTCGCCTTGCGCGTCGTTCGTCGGAATCCGCTCACGGCCTCGTTCCTGGTGCGCTTCGCGTTCGGGTTGCGTATTGTCCTCCCGATGGCCTGTGGCGCCGCGCGGGTGCCGCTGTTCGTTTTTCTCCCGGTGTCGCTCATCGGCTCGCTCGCATGGACGTCGGCGTTCACCGGGCTCGGCTACGTTGCGGGGGAAGCCGCCGTACAGGCTATCGGGCACCTCGGCCGAGCGGGCGAAATCGTGGGCGCGCTGGTGGTGACTGTGGCGGTGTTCGCATTCCTCCGCTGGCAGCGTCGTCGTCGCGAACGGAAGGCCGAAAAGCGCGCGCTCGCACGTCGCGTATCGGCGGTCGAATCGAATGAGTCCTGAGCCGAACGCGCTACGGATCCTGCTGGTGGACGATGAGCCGGCGGTCGCGCGCGCGGTATCCAGGCTGTTGGTCTCGCTTGGCAACGAGGTAACGGTCGAACACGACCCGCGGGCGGCCGAAGCGCGCATTCTCCGCGATCCGCACGCGTTCGATGTGCTCTTCACCGATCAGACGATGCCCGGCATGACCGGTGATGCCCTCGCCCGTGCGGCACTCGCGCTACGGCCGGACTTGATCGTCGTGCTGTGCAGCGGCTACAGCGAGCATTATCAGCTCGATGATGCGGCGCGGGACGGCGTCCGGGCGTTCGTCACCAAGCCGATCGACCGCGCCGCCCTGCGCGATCTACTCGCGACCCTCCGCTGATTGCTCGACGAACTGCGCGGCCTCGCGCAGTTCGCGCCACGCCAGCTCGACATGTTCGTGGTCGGTGCGGATGTTGCCGATGGCCAGGCGCAGCGTGTAGCGGCCGCCGAGTTTGGTGTGTGACAGGTAGATCTGGCCACGCGCGTTCACCCGCTCCATGATGGCGGCGTTGAGTCGCGCAATCTCCGCTTCGCTTGCGCCGTCAGGCGTGCGACGGAAGCACACGAGCGACAGCGTGACCGGAGCGGTAATGTCCCATCCCCCTTCGAAGTGCACCATCCCGGCGAACTCGCGCGCGAGCTCGCAGTGAAAACGAATGCGTTCCGCCAAACCATCGCGGCCGAACGCCCGCAGCACCATCCACAACTTGAGCGCGCGGAAGCGGCGGCCCAGTTGAATGCCGTAATCCATGAGGTTCGTGGCCTCGGTGGACGTGCTGGTCACGAGATACTCGGGAAGCAGGGCGAACGCCTGCTTGAGTGCGCGCGCGTCGCGTGTATAGAACACCGAGCAATCCATGGGCGTGAAGAGCCACTTGTGCGGATTGACGACCAGCGAGTCCGCGCCATCGACGCCGTCCATGAGATACTGCAGCTCGGGGACAATGGCCGCGACGCCGCCGTAGGCCGCGTCCACGTGTACCCAGCACCCATACTGACGCGCAATGCGTACGACGTCGACGACCGGGTCGATACTCGTCGTGCTCGTGGTTCCCACGCAGGGGACGACGGCCAGCGGTATGTATCCGGCCGCCGCATCGGCGGCGATCGCGGCGGCAAACGCCTCCGGGCGCAGCCGGAACTGCTCGTCGGCAGGAATCTTCACCAGGTTCTCATGCCCAAGTCCCAGCGCAATCACGGCTTTGTCGATCGACGAGTGTGCGTGTTCGCTGCAGTACACGCGCAGGCGTGGCACCTCATGACGCGCCGCCATCCCCTTGGTGCGGATGTCGAGTCCCGCGCGCTCGCGCGCCGCGGCGAGCGCGTAGAACGTACTGATGCTCGCCGTATCGGTGATCTGGCCGAACCACCCGTCGCCCAGCCCCATGAGTTGGCGCAGCCAGTCGAGCGTGACCTCCTCGAGTTCGGTCACTGCCGGGCTGGTGACCCACAGCATGCCATTGGCATTCAGCCCCGCCGTCAGCAACTCGCCGAGAATACCGGGATACGACGCCGAATTCGCGAAGTACGCGAAGAACGCCGGATGATTCCAGTGCGTGATTCCCGGCATGATCGTGCCGTGAAAGTCGCGCAGCATGCTGTCGAGTGACTCGCCGTGCTGCGGTGGCACCGAGGGTAGTGCCGCGCGCACATCGCCCGGTGCCACTCGGCTGCGAACCGGATACTGGCCGCTCGACTCGAGGTAGTCGGCAATCCAGTCGACGGCCGCATGGGCCGCCGTGCGGAACTCGTCGGGGGAGAGATCTCCGGTTGCTGATGCACTATTCATGGACGAATCATGCCTTCAGGACCCTGCGGACATCAAGCGGCAGCGCCGCACGCCGATACTTGGAAGTACCCGCGCCGTCGCGGCCACACTGTGCGTTCCTCCCCGCCGACCGCCTCATGGCCCGCTGCCCCTACACTTGGGTGCGTAGCTTCTTCAGCACCCCCTCCGCCGCCGCGCCCGGCGAACCTGCGCAACACCTGCGTGTTCGCGTCGTTCGCGACGGAGAACAGCGCGTGCTCGTCACCCTGCCAGCCCGCAGTGCGCGTTGGCTCATGGAAGTGATCCCCCAAGACGTGCAGGACAAGATCCGCGCGGAAGAGATCCCCCTGGATGCCATGATGGAAGAGTTGCACGAAGAAACGGTGCACTATCCGCGGCGCATCTTCACGCTCACCGAAGCGCACCGGCAGATCGACGTCTGGCTCGAATAGCCCCGCGGATATCGTTGCGCGTGATGTGCCTGCCTCATCACACGGCAAACGACAACGGACCACGGCATGCTCGCCGTGGTCCGTTGCGCGTCGGGGGAGACGGCTGCCGTCAGGCAGCTGCCAGATGATGCTGCATATCCCCGGGCCTGCAGAACAGTCCGCCCGCATTTCCGGTAACGCGTACGACACTTTCGGTGATGCCCAGCGTGCTCTCCGTCCCGCCAAGGAACAACCCGCCGCCCGGGGTCAGAATCCTGGCCATACGATCGATGATGTCCTTCTTGGTCGGCACGTCGAAGTAGATCAGCACATTGCGGCAGAAGATGATGTCGAATTGCCACGATACCGGAAACGGATCGAGGAGATTGATCTCTTGATAGGTCACCCGGTTGCGAATCTCGGGCACGAGCTCGAAGCCTTCGGGGTGCGGCTTGAAGTATTTCATGAGCAGCTGGACCGGTAAGCCACGCTGTACTTCGAACTGATTGTAGATGCCCGCTTTGGCGCGTGCGAGAGCTGCGCTCGAGTAGTCCGTGGCGGTGATCTCCACACGCACGCCAGCCAGTTGCGCTTCGATCTGTGCCACGATCATCGCGATGGTGTAGGGCTCCTGTCCTGTTGAGCTTGCGGCGCACCAGAGTCGTACCGGCCTGCCCAAGGCCTTGGCCCGCTTGGCGGCAGCAGGGAGCAGTTCCTTCTCCAGCGTAACGAATGGCTTTCCGTCACGGAAGAACATCGTCTCGTTGGTGGTCATCGCATCGCAGACATGCTTGACCAGTTGCTTCGAAGGCATGGCGCGCAGCGCCTTCATGAGCGCGCTAATGTCGTCGTGGCCATACGTCACCGCCACCGAGGGCAGACGGCTTTCCAGCAGATACTCCTTGCCGGGGCCGAGTGCCAAACCGCTCTGCTTCTTGAGCAAGTCGCTGATGAATGCGTAGTCGTCAGGGGAGATCATACGTGTGCTCCGCAGGAGGTCTGAATGGCGTCGGCGATGTTCGCGAGCGGCAGCACGGCCGACGCCAATCCGGCGTGGACCACGGCCCCGGGCATCCCCCACACCACACTGGAGGCTTCATCTTGCGCCAGAATACGACCGCCACGCTCGTGGATTGCCCGCGCCCCGCGCATACCATCTTCTCCCATACCGGTCAGCACGACGGCGAGCGTACTCGCCCCGTACACGGATGCGATGGATCGGAACATCGGGTCCGCCGATGGGCGGCAATAGTTCTCCGGCTCCGCAAGCGTGAGCTGGATATACGGCTTCGCTTCTTCCGTTCGCACAATCATGTGATAACCGCCAGGGGCTACATACGTGTGATGCGCGAGCACCGGTTCGCCGTCAACAGCTTCGCGGCACGCGCGACCGGTATCCCGCTCGAGCCGTTGGGCGAGCAAGGCGGTAAACACCGCCGGCATGTGTTGCGTGATGAGAATGGGGAGCGGAAAGTCGGTCGGGAGACCACTGAGGACATCGGCCAACGCGTTCGGGCCACCGGTACTCGAGGCAATGGCGACCACTCGCGGTGAGGCACTGCCTTGCTTGGATGCCAGCAGTGCGGCGGGGGGCGTGAACCCGGTGCCGGCCGCCGATGGAGCTGCTGTCGTTCCTGCGCCGGACGCTGGCGCGCGCGGGTCGCGTCGCTGCACGGCACGGCCGATTGCCCGGACCTTGCTGACGATCTCCGCCTGCATCGCGGCGAGTGTACTGGATCCGGATCGCGCAGCGGGCTTGGTGATGTAGTCAGCCGCGCCCAGCGCCAGCGCCTGCAGCGTCACCTCAGCGCCGCTCTGCGTGAGGCTGCTGGCCATGATGACCCGCGTGTTCGGATATCCGGACAATATTCGGGGCAGCGCCGTGATCCCATCCATCTCCGGCATCTCGACATCAAGGAGTACGATGTCCACCGTCGTATGCTTGAGCGCGTCGAGCGCCATGCGACCGTTCGGTGCCGTCGTGGCCACCATCATGTCGGCCTCGGCATCGATGATCCGCCCCAGGGCGCCGCGAATCACTGCGCTGTCGTCGACAATCAACACGCGGATGGCAGCGGCAGCCGTGGTCACGTGACCCCGCAGGCGTCGAGCTTGGAGGCGATGATCTCGCGGTCGAATGGCTTCATGATGTACTCCGATGCGCCCAACGTGAGCGCGAGGGCGATCTTGTCGAAGCTCGTGTGCGTCGTGCACATGATGATCGGCGGCGGCGAAATGGCGGGGAACTTCGGCAGCGCGCCAAGAAACGCGAGCCCGTCCATGTTGGGCATGTCGATGTCGCAGAGCACGGCGTCATAACGCGTGGGGCCCTGCAGGCGGGCGATGGCCTCTTCTCCATCGCCGGCTTCGTCGACGACATGTCCCAGTTGCTCCAGAATGCGGCGGATCGCTTTGCGAATCGTGGGCGAATCGTCAACCACAAGTATGTGCTTCATCGAATCCTCAGCTCGGGAAGCGGGGCAGGTGGTGCGCATGGCGCCACCCGCCCCGACGTGGTGGTCAGACGGAACGCATCTTCGTGAGGAATTCGTTCACGGCGGCGTTGAGCCGTTCCGATTCATGGGAGAGCTGTGACGCCGCGCCCTTGATGGATTCCGCTGTGCGGCCACCTTCCGCCGCCACCTGCGTCACCATCGAGATGCTCGAACTCACTTCGGCGGTACCACGCGCGGCCTCGCCAACGTTCCGGGAAATCTCGCTCGTGGCCGCGTTCTGCTCCTCGACGGCACCCGCAATCGTTGTCGAGATCTCGTTGATCTTGGAAATCACTTCGGTGATCTCGCGGATGGCGCTGATCGCGCTGTTTGTTTCCGACTGGACGCCGGAAATCTTGCTGCCGATTTCTTCGGTGGCCTTGGCCGTCTGACGTGCGAGTTCTTTTACCTCGTTGGCCACCACCGCGAAGCCCTTGCCCGCTTCACCCGCCCGCGCCGCTTCGATGGTCGCGTTGAGCGCCAGCAGGTTCGTTTGCTGCGCAATGGACGTAATGACCTTGACGACCTGACCGATTTCCTGACTGGAGTTCCCGAGACGTGCCATGGTATCCGTGGTCTCTCCGGCCTTCTTCACGGCGACCTGAGAGATCTGCGACGCCTCCTGCAC
>JAIXTI010000115.1 GCA_027484025.1 bacterium | reverse complement strand
ATGGGTCGGGGTCAGCCCCGACAGTTTTTCCCCGACCCCGACGCGCCAGCAAAGCGCCGCGCCAGACCCGAGCCCGTCCCCCGACTGTTTGTAGACCCCGACCGTGGTGGCAGTACCCCGACTGTCGTGGCTGTGCCCCGACTGTAGTGGCTGTACCACGACCACACCCAAGACCAACACCACGACCAGGCTAGGCAAGCCCAAGCTGGCGACGAATGGCGAGGTTCGGCCCCTCGAACGTCGGCATCGCCACGTTGCCGATGTAGCCGAGGTCCTTCCAGCCCGCCGGCGTGGTGTAGAACGCTGTCGCCGTCTGATCGCGAATCGTGTCGAAGAACTGCGCCGCGAACTGATGCTCCGGCTTGGCTTTCGGCAGGTAGCAAATGTCGTCGCAGATCTGCGTGCGTTGCGCGTTCGTCGCCAAATGAAAGCGCGTGCCGAATCGCGTCTGACTCTCGCGATCGAGCCACGCGAGTCCGCCGCGTACGCGTACCAGCGACGCGTCGCCGCCCGGACGGCTTGCCCACTCGTTGATGTAGCCAGGTGCGCCCACCGTGGACGCCGCCGGGCTCTTGGCGTCTGCCGGGATGATCATGTCGCACAGCGCGCTCAACGTCGTGAGTTCGCGCAGCGACAACTTCATCGGCCAGTCGGCCTTGGCCACCTGCAGTACCGGATCACTCGGCGTACCGCGCGGGCCTTTGCGCTTGACCGGCCGCTGCTGCTCGTCGCGCAGCGGCAGCGGTTCGCGCGATACCGCCGGCGCCGGCGCCGCGGCCGCGGTGTCGGGCAACATCGGCACCACCGCCGCAGCCGCCATGACCTTCAGCGCGTCGCGACGCGCGATGCCGGTGTTCGGAGTCGTGTTCTCGTCGCTCATCAGAGATTCCCCTTCTTGAGTTCGTCCACGAGGTAATCACAGCTGCGCCACGCGAGCGCGAGAATGGAGAGCGTCGGGTTCTTGTCGGCGTTGGAAACGAACGTCGCGCCGTCGGTCACGAATAGGTTCTTCACTTCCCACGCCTGACCGAACTCGTTGAGCACCGACCGCTTGGGATCGCTGCCCATGCGCACCGTGCCGACTTCGTGGATGATCGATCCACCCGCGGCGATCGCCTTGTTGCCGTCGGTCTGCACCGTCCCCTGCACCTTGCCGCCCATCTTCTCGATGATCTCGGCGAACGTCTTGTGCATGTGCGCGGCCTGATTGATCTCGTGCGACGACCACTTCCAGTGGAAACGCAGCACCGGAATGCCCCACTGATCCACCGCGACCGGATCGATCTCGCAGTACGAATCTTCGTTGGGGATCATCTCGCCGCGGCCGTCGAAATACATGAACGAGCCGTAGTAGCGACGTGCTTCTTCCTTGAACTTCTTGCCGTACGCGCCGCCCGTGAACGACTCGAGCCCGCCGAAGATGCCAGGGCCCGGCATGCCGCGACCGCCGCCGAATTCGATGTGGTAGCCGCGTGCAAAATCCATCTTGCCCGCTTTCTGGTCACCGTACAGCCACCACGGCATGTACATGTGAATACCGGCGGTACCGTCTTCATTGACCGGCGGCAGTCCCTCGAGCTTGGGAATCTGCGCCGACAGTCCTGCACCGACGGTGTCCATGAGATACTTGCCCACCACGCCACTGCCGTTGGCAATACCGTTGGGAAAGAGCGCGCTCTTGGAGTTGAGCATGATGCGCGACGTTTCGCACGCACTCGCTGCGAGCACGACCACCTTGGCCGTGACGTGATGATCGACTCGCGTGAGCTTGTCGATGTAGTGCACACCACTCGCCTTGCCCTGCGCATCGACACTCACCTCGCGCACCATCGCGTCGGTGATGAGCGTGACGTTCCCCGTCGCCATTGCGGGGGGCAGCAGCACCGTGGTGCTCTGGAAGTTCGCCTTGATGGAGCAGCCGCGACCGCAATCGGTGGCATAGAAGCACGCCATGCGTTCGTTCATGCTCTGACGCAGCACACGCTGCGCGAGCGCATTGCCCGGATGCAGCTTGGCCGGCAAACGCGCCGAGTCCTGTCGCTTGGTGAGCACCGCGCGATGCGCGGGGATGACGGGAATCTTGAGCGGTTCACACGCCTGCTTGGTGAGCAGCTCGTACGAGCGCGCCGCCGGCGGCGGCTGCAGCACACCGGGTGACGATCGGGGCGTGTTCTCGAGATCGTCGTCGCCACCGTACACGCCAATGAGCAGTTCCGTCTTGTCGTAGTACGGCGCCATCGTTTCGTACGTCATCGGCCAGTCTTCGCCAAGGCCGTCGCGGCTCTTGGGCTTGAAGTCGTACGGCCCCATGCGCAGCGAAATGCGTCCCCAGTGATTGGTGCGCCCGCCGAGCATGCGCGCGCGCCACCAGCTGAACTGCGTGCCGGGCGCGGTGGTGAACGGTTCGCCCGGTACACGCCAACCGCCGTCGACGGTGGCGTCGTAGAAGCCGAACGGTTTGTCCGCGCCGCCGGCGCCGCGCAACGGCGCGTCCTTGGGCGTCTGGAACATCGGCGTCTCGGTTACGGGATCGTAATCACGACCCGCTTCGAGCAAACACACCTTGAGCCCCTGCACCGACAGCTGGTACGCGGCCATGCCGCCACCAGCGCCGGAACCGACCACGATGACATCGTACTGCGGAGCGACTTTCGAACGACGAGAGGACACGCGATTACTCCTCAGTGATGAATCAGAGCTTCTTCATCGCGGCCGCACTGGCCGTGATCGATGCAATGGCATCCGTGGGGTTGTCATGCTCGATGAACCAGTGGCGCAGCCCCTGCTTGCGCCCCGTCGCGAGAATGGTCTTGAAGTCGATCGTACCCGTTCCCACATCCATCATCTTCCGCTCGGGCGCGGGACCGGCATCCTTCACGTGCACCGCCACGATGCGGCCGGGCCAGCGCTTCATGATCGCCAGCGGATCCTGTCCGGCCTTCACCGCCCAATACAAGTCGAGCTCGAGCTTCACCAAATCCTTGTCCGTCTGCGTGGTGAGAATCTCGTAGCCGGTGGTGCCGTCCACCGGCGCGAATTCGAAGTCGTGGTTGTGGTAGCCGAACTGCAATCCCGCCGCCTTTGCCATCGTCGCACCGGCGTTGAGCCGGTCGGCGAGCCGCTGCCAGTTGGCCTTGCTGCCGCGGAACTCGTCGCCCACGAACGGCACGACGACGAGCTTGTGCCCCATCCCCTGCGCGCGCTCGAAGATCGGCTTCCATCCGTCGTCGGTCTTGGGCAGGCCTTCGTGCGCCGACGGCGCGGTGAGTCCGTGCTGCTTGAGCAGCGCCTGCCACCACGCGACATCCTTGCCGAACGGATTGAAGAACTCGAGCTCCGTAATGCCCGCCTTGGCAATGGCGGCGACCGTGCCCTCGATGTCCTTCGCGAGCGCGGCGCGCACCGTGTACATCTGCAGGCCAATGCGATCGATGCGCGGCACCGCGCCCATGTCCGCGAAGCGCGACGCCTGCGCCAGCTGCGGCAGCAGCACACTGCCCGCCACACCGGCGGCCATCAACCGCAGGGCGTCACGGCGGTTCGTGATTCGCGGGGTCTTGTCATCGTGTCCCATCATCTCAAGCATCTCCAGAGGCTAAGTGCGTCAGGGCATCGCCCGTGACGCGGTAGACGGTCCATGCATCCTGGGCGCGCGCCCCCAGCTTCTCGTAAAATCCGATTGCATCCACGTTCCAATCCAACACCGACCACTCGAGACGCCCACACCCGCGCGCCACCGCGAGCTGTGCCAGATGCGTCAGCAGCGCCTTCCCAATGCCATGGCCGCGAAACGCCGGCCGCACGAACAGATCTTCGAGATAGATCCCCGGGCGCGCAAGGAAGGTCGAGAAGTTGTGGAAGAACAGCGCGAACCCGGCCACCTCGCCGTTCCACTGGGCGAGCACCACTTCCGCATGCGGTCGCGCCCCGAAGAGCGCCTCGTGCAGCAGCGCATCGGTCGCAATGCACTCGTGCCGCAGCTGTTCGTACTCAGCGAGCCCTTCGATGAGCTCGCGAATGGCGGAAACGTCGGCAGGAGTGGCCGCGCGGAGCGCCAGGGGGGTGTCGGCAGTACTCATCGCGTGGCGGTCTTCCAGGTGCCGCCCATTTGGCCGGTCGACTTCGACGCCGCCGCGCGCGTGAGCGTGAAGGTGTAGTCGGACGACTGCAGCGTCACGACGCGAAAGCGCGGTAACAGTGCACGTGCCGCCACGAGTTCACTCACCAGCGGCACCTGCGGCTGCGTGCTCTGGATCACCGCTTCATCCTTTTTGCCAGCGTTCACCGTCAGCGGCGTCATCGGCGGCGCCGAGCGCGAGTGGCCCAGTTCGCGACTGCCGTCGGGGGCCATCTGGATGATCGAGTCGCCACCCACGTACAGGGTACCGTTCTCGGCGGGCACCGGCACGTACAGAATCTCGAGATACGAATCGTACGGGAGCACCACCGGCGACACCGTGATCGCACCCACCGTGGTGGCCTTGGCCTGCACGGCGCGGCGCACGCCACGGGCGACGACGAGCACGTTGAAGGTGTCGATGGGCTCCTTCACCACGGCACCGGCGCCACGCATGGCGAGCTGGGTGCGTACCGCGACGCCCGGGAACTTGTTGACCGGTTCGGCCACGACCCCGCGCCATTCGCCTTTTTCCTGCACGCACACCAGCAGCGACGTAGGCGGCACGACCCCGAGGCCACCCTCACGTGACGCCTTTACGGTGCGTGCGAGACAATCGAAGTACCCCAGCACGTTGCGCGCGCGCAGATCGCGCTGCGTGAACACTTCCTGGTCCGACGACGGCATCTTGGGCGTCTTGGGAAGCCGCGCGGCAAGGCTGTCGGGGATCTTGGCCGGCACTCGAACGGCACCGGGCGGTGGGCCACCGGGACGGACCTGAGCCGACGCCGTGCCGGCTCCGGCGACCAACGAAAGCCCGATCAGCAGGTGGGAAGCGGCACGACAGGGGGGAGGCAGACGCACGGGCACACTCGTGAGCGACAGAGTACAGGCAGGACGTGGCAATCTAGCAGGCGGACCGTCGCGACAGAAACGCGACAATTCCGTCGTCTGGCCGTTGCGGGCCCCGGTGACGCTTGGGGAGGCGATGTCGTTCGAGTCCCTCCACGACGAGCGTTCGATCATGCCGGCTACGATTTTATCGCACCAGGCGTTGGTACTGCCTCTGAAAATGCGGTGGCCCCGTGCGTTCTCCGGACTGGCCCTCTGCATCGGGTCGATGGCCCCCGATCTCGAGTTCATCGGGCGCATGACCAACGACTGGCTCTTCAGTCATACCGTGTCTGCGCAGCTCTGGTTCTCGATGCCGCTCACGGTGGGACTGACCTGGCTCCTGACCGCGTGTATGCTGCCGCGGCTGCTCCCCTACGTGCGCGACCACCCCGAATGGCGCCTGCACGATCTCGCAGCCATCGAGGTGCCCCACTCACCGGTCGCCTGGGCGCGCGTCGCGTGGTCGGGGTGGGTGGGTGGTATGTCCCATGTGCTGCTCGACGGCATTACCCACGGCAATCACTCGGGGTGGCTGGTGCCGCACTTCCCGCTGCTGCGCACCCCGGTACCGCATTTCGGCGGGCCGGTGCCGCTGCACGACGCGCTCCAGTTCTGGCTGACGCTGATGCTCGCCGGCATCAGCGTCGTGCTTATTCGCTCCATCGCCCGCCGCCGACTGCTCTGGCAGTGGCGAGAGCGACTGGCCTGTTCTCTCCCGCGGCAACCGCGTGCCGCCGGCTGGCAGTTGCTTCGTCTCGCCGGTGCGGCGGCCCTCGTGGGTGCCGCCGCTGGCTGCACACTCGAGCGGCACAGCACCGCCGGGACGCTCGCCGCCGTGTTCTTCGGCGCCATCGACTTCGCCGGATTGGCGTTGGTGCTGGTCGCCTGGCGACTCGGTCACATCGCGAAGTCCCGCGGCGACTCCCCGCGGGACGTTCCAGGAGCCGTCGTCAGGCCACCAGCTTCCTAGGCGACGGTCCTTGGCGAGGAATGCCCGGCGTCCCCTGTACCGAGAAGCGGTCGACCGCATCCATGACCCGGCGCGCGTCGGCGTCGAGCGTTTGCGAAATGGCCACCGTCTCGGAAGCAATGCGTGAGGTATCGAGAAGCGCGGCCTCCAAACCGGTGATGGAGCCTGTCACTGATGGCGTATCCGCCGCTTCGCGCGCGACCTCGTCGGCCCGCTCCACCAATGACTCCGAGAGGGCGTGAACGCGCTGGCGTACCGTCGCCAGCTTTTCGACGACGCGTTCAGCGAACTCCGCCCCATCGGTGGCCGCGTCCGACGAACGCTGAATGAGCTCGCCCGTTTGGCGT
>JAIXTI010000140.1 GCA_027484025.1 bacterium | reverse complement strand
CGTGCTGGATCCGCTGCAGCTGATGGAGAAGTACGGCACCGATGCGCTGCGCCTCACCATGGCGAGCATCTGCAGCGCGGAAGACATGCGCTTCAGCGAACAGAAGGTGGAGCAGAACCGCAACTTCTGCACGAAGCTCTGGAACATCGGACGCTTCTTGTTGTCGCGCGTGGGCACCGATCCGGTGGCCCCCGTGTCCTCGCTCGACCGTGCGCAACTCGCACCGGCCGATCGCTGGATTCTCGAACGGCTCGATATCGCGATCGCCGATTGCGACGCCGCGCTGGGACCGGCACGACCGTCGACGGCGGAGCATTGGGCGGAGCTCGAGCGCGGGCGTGGCCTGCGCCTCTCCGAGTACGCCGAAGCCGCTCGCCGGTTCGTGTGGAACGAACTGGCCGACTGGTATCTCGAAAGCATCAAGCCGCGGCTCGCGGCCGAAGGCACCGCCGACCGAGAAGTCGCGCGGGCCGTGCTGGCGCACGCCTTCGACGGCGCGCTGCGCCTGTTGCACCCCATCGTCCCGTTCATCACCGAAGAACTGTGGCAGAAGCTGCCGCAGACACCCGAGGGGACCTTCCTGGCGCAGGCCGCGTGGCCCGTGCACAGTGGCGAGCCCGCCGGTGCCGGCGCCGGCTTCGAAATGGTCCGCGAGTCGGTGGCGGCGATCAGACAGGTCCGTGCGGAGTACAACGTGAATCCGGGTGCGTGGGTGGACGCCGTGCTGGTGGCCACCGCAGACACGCAGGACATGCTGGCACTGCAGGCCGACACGGTGGGCTCGCTCTCCCGCGCGAAGGTGCGCGTGGAAGCGAGTAACCCGGGTGGGGCGGCAGCGCAGGTGTTGCTCTCCGGCGGCATCGAACTCGTCGTGCCGCTGGCCGGCATGGTCGATCTCGAAAAGGAGAAGCAGCGCTTGGACACCGAAATCGTGCAGCTCGACAAGCAGCTCACCGCACTCGACGCGCGGCTGGCCAACGAAGGATTCGTGTCGAAGGCCAAGCCGCAGGTGGTCGAGGCCGAGCGCGCCAAGGCCGCCGAATGGCGTACGCGTCTTACGCAGCTGCGCGACAAGCGTACGTCGCTCGGCGCGTGAGCCTGACCGTGCGTCATCACGTCGTGGCCGGTGCCCTGCTCCGTCTCGCCATGGTCGGCGCGGGGCTGGTAGTCGGCACGGCGTGCGCCAATCAGGCGCTACCGCCGGGTGGTCCGCAGGACTTCGTGCCGCCGAACATCGTCAAGATCACGCCCGAGAACAACAGCGTGACCGGCAAACCCGGTCAGGTGACCATCAAGTTCGACGAGGTGATCAGCGAATCGCCCAAGGGCGCCCGCGACCTGTCGGAGCTGGTGTTCATCAGTCCCAAGAGTGGCGCTCCGCGCGTCGACTGGGACCGCACGAGCATTCAGATTCGCCCGTCCAAAGGGTGGCGCCCGAATACGGTGTACACCGTGCAACTCAAAGGCGGGTTGCAGGACCTGTACAACAATTCCATCGACACCACCCTGCGTGTGGTCTTCTCCACCGGGCAGCCCATTCCGCAAACCGTGCTCAAGGGCGTGGTCTTCGACTGGATGGAAGGCAAGGGGCTCAAGGGCGGTGTCATCGAAGCGGTGTCGTCGGATACGACGTTGGTGTATCAGGCGGTTGCCGATTCATCTGGCCGTTTCGAGTTGCGGAGCATTCCCATCGGGCCGTATCTCGTGCGAGCCTATGGCGATCGCAACAACAACAAGGATCTCGAGCCGCTGGAAATGTGGGACACGGTGCGCGTGACGCTGACGGGGACGGCGGAAGCCGAGTTCTATGCGTTTGCGCGCGATACGGTGGGCCTGCGCATTCAGACCATCGAACCGCAGGACAGCAACCGCGTGCTCAGGGTCGTCTTCGACAAGCCGTATGCGGTGAACCAGTTCTTCGTCACCGAAGGGGCCATTCTCACGCGGCTCCCCGATTCGGCGCGTGTGGCGGTGTCGCGCGTGCAGACGGCCGTGCAGCGCGCGGCGTTGGACTCCATGATGAGCAAGCGGAAAGCGGACTCCATTGCGGCAGAGGCCGCCAAGGCCGACACATTGACCGGAGCCGCACGTGCGCGCCGTGACAGTATTGCGTTGGTGCGACGCACCGATAGCCTTGCTGCCGCAGACCGGGCCAAGCGTGAAGCAGCGCGCCTGGCGGCGCGGCAGCGCGGCGGTCGGGCCGCGCCGGTGGACACCACGCCCCCGCCCAAGATGAATCGCCCGAGGGTGTACAACGAAGCGTACATCACGCTCGACACGGCATTGCTCCCCGGTCGCACGTATCGACTGCAGATGACGGGGGTGAGCAGTCTCAACAACACGCTCAAGTCACCCGCGCGGAATTTCACACTGCCACGCGTGAAGGTCGACAGCAGCGCGAAGGACAGTACGCGGGCGAAGCGCGATAGTACAAAACCGCCCGGTTCGCGCTGACAAATGAGCACCGCGCCCCTCCGCCCGGCCTTATTCATCGATCGCGACGGTACGCTCATCGCCGATGCGCACTATCTCGCGGATGCCGCTGGCGTACGCCTGCTCCGCGATGCCACCGAGGCGGTGCGTCTCGCCAACGCGGCGCAGGTGCCGGTCGTGATCGTTACCAACCAGTCGGGCATTGCGCGCGGGCTCATTACCGAGGCGCAATACGAAGCCGTGCGTGACCGCACCGTGGCGTTGCTGCACCACGGCGATGCGCAGGTGCTGGCCACGTATCATTGTCCGCACCTGGCAGAAATCACCGGCGCCTGCGACTGTCGCAAACCCGCGCTCGGCATGTACACGCAGGCGGCTCATGAGCACGGGCTCGACCTCGCGCGCAGTGCCTACATTGGCGACCGCTGGCGTGATGCGCAGCCGGCGCTCGCCACCGGCGGGCTCGGCATTCTGGTGCCCGGTGTGGAGACGCCCACGCACGACGTCGACACGGCGCAGTCGAGTCCTGCTCCCAACATTGCCGTGACGTCGTCGCTCCGCGATGCCGTCATGCTGGCGCTCACGCGATTGGGCGTGGGAGACCTCCCCAACATGCCCACGGCCTCCGACTTCGAAACGCCCGCATGACACAGGCTCCTACCTCGCCGGCACCACACCGGTCGCGCATTGCGGTCCTCGCTTCCGGCGGTGGCTCCAACCTCCAGCTGCTCCTCGATCACTTCGCCGGTGCGGCGGCTCACATGGGCGAGATCGTGTGGGTGGGGTCGGACAAGAGCACGGCGGGAGCACTCGCGCGTGCCACGTCGAGCGGGGTACCTACCGGCGTTGTGGGCGATCCGCATGATGGCGAGGCGCTGCTGGCGCAACTGCGCGAGGCGGGTGCCGACCTGCTGGTGCTTGCCGGCTATCTCAAGCTGGTCCCCGAGACCGTGGTGCGCGCCTTTCACGGGCGGCTGCTCAATGTGCATCCGGCGCTGCTGCCAGCGTTCGGTGGCGCAGGCATGTACGGCATGCGCATTCACACGGCGGTGCTGGATCATGGTGCCACGGTGACCGGCGTGACCGTGCACTTCGTCGATGAGCACTACGACCGCGGGCCCATTGTTGCGCAGTGGCCCGTGCCGGTGCTTCCCGGCGATACGCCGGCCACGTTGGCCGCGCGCGTGCTGCGCGTGGAACATCGTCTCTTTCCGCTCTGTGTGGCGGCAGTGTCGAGCGGTGCCATCGTGCTGGGAGGCGATGGCCGCGTGCATGGCCACCTGGACATTCCGGTAGGCATCGCCGCTCCTGAATGGCGCTTCGGTATGGTGTCGGACACCGTTGGTGACACTGCGGCGTTCGCCACGGACGTAACTCGATTGTTTCCGCGGTAGTGCTGGTCTGTTGTTGCTGCACTCGCTTTGCTCTTCGCCCGTTTCGCTGACTCACGTACTCAGCCCCTCGACATAGATGCGCGCACTGCTGTCGGTCTCCGATAAATCCGGTCTCGTTCCATTCGCTCAGGGTCTCGCGGCCAAGGGCGTCGAACTCGTCTCCACAGGTGGCACCGCGCGCACGCTGCGCGACGCCGGTCTCGCGGTGAAGGACATCAGCGAGATCACCGGCTTCCCCGAAATGCTCGACGGCCGCGTGAAGACGCTGCACCCGGTGGTACATGGTGGCTTGCTGGCCCGACGTGATCTGCCCGAGCACATGGAGGCGATCGAGGCGCACAACATCGGCACGATCGACCTCGTGGTGGTGAACCTCTATCCCTTCCGCGAAACCGCCGCCAAGCCCGGCGTACACCCGGAAGAAGTCATCGAGAACATCGACATCGGCGGGCCGTCCATGCTTCGCTCCGCCGCCAAGAACTTCGAGTCGGTGTGGGTTATCGTCGATCCGAGCGATTACCACGCGGTGCTCGACATGGTGAACAGCGGCGGTGACGATCCGGCCTTCCGTCGCCTGCTCGCCGAAAAGGTCTACGCGCACACGAGCGCCTACGACTCGGCCATCGCCACCTGGTTTGCGCAGCAGCGCGGCGAGCCGTTCCCGCAGACGCTCCCCATCGCCTTCGAAAAGCAGCAGTCGCTGCGCTACGGCGAAAACCCGCAGCAGCGTGCCGCGTTCTACGTGGAGAAGCAGGGCGCAGGACTCGGGGCGCTCGTGCAGAAGGGCGGCAAGGAACTGTCGTTCAACAACCTGCTCGATCTCGAAGGCGCCCTGCTCGCCATCGAACCCTTCGGTGAGCAGCCGGCGTGTGCCATCATCAAGCACACGACGCCGTGCGGGCTCGCCACCGGCAGCAACGTACTCGACGCGTACAAGAAGGCGCTGGCCTGCGACCCCGTGAGCGCGTTCGGCAGCGTGATTGCGTTCTCGGTGCCGGTGGATGTCGCGGCCGCCGAAGCGATCTCCAGCCTGTTCGTGGAGTGCATCGTCGCGCCCAGGTTCGCCGACGAAGCGGTGGAAATTCTCGGGCGCAAGAAGAACCTGCGCGTGCTCGAAGGCAAAGCCAGCTGGCCGGCGCACGGCATGGACTACAAGCGCGTGCGCGGCGGCCTGCTCGTGCAGGATCGCGCGCCCTCGCCCACCGATCCGCAGCAGTGGAAGGTCGTGTCGTCGCGTCAGCCCACCGCCGACGAACAGCGCGACCTTCTCTTCGCGTGGAAGAGCGTGGCGAGCGTGAAGAGCAATGCCATCGTGCTGGCGCGCAACGGCGCCACCATCGGCATTGGTGCCGGCCAGATGAGCCGCGTGGACGCGAGCTTCGTGGCGGTACACAAAGCCGCCACCCTCGGGCATGACACCAAGGGCGCGTCGCTCGGTTCAGATGCGTTCTTCCCGTTCCGCGACGGCATCGATCAGGCCGCAGCGGCGGGCGTCACCGCTATCGTGCAGCCGGGCGGATCGGTGCGCGATGAAGAAGTCATCGCGGCCGCCAACGAACATGGCATCGCGATGATCTTCACCGGCGAGCGGCTGTTCCGCCACTAGTCCGCGGTCGCTACGCCGCGAGCTCCTTGAGCGCGCGTACGAGGGTGTCGAGTTCCGCCGTGGTGGTGAACAGCTGCGGCGTAACTCGTACCCCTGAGACACCGGCAGTATTGATCGCCACCGTGAAGATCTTGTAGCGCTCCATCAGCGCCGTCGCGAGCTCGCCGGGCTTGAGGCGGTTCACACCCACGTTGGCAATGGCCCCCGTGCGTGCCGGGTCGCTCGGCGTGTAGAGCGTAATGCCGGCCACACCGCGCACCTTCGTGGTCCAGTACTGCTGCAGCCAGCGCAGGCGCTCCTGCTTGCGCTGAATGCCAATGGCCTCGTGAAACGCGATCGCGTTTTCGATGGCGAGGTCGGTGTGCACCGGATGCGTGCCGGTGTGATTGAGCTTGCGAATGTCCGAGGCGGCAAAGCCTTCGTCGCCGTAGAGCGGCCACAGCTTCTCCACGTTGCCGGGCTTCACGTACAGAATGCCAGCGCCAAGGGGCGTACCGAGCCACTTGTGGAGCGACGCGCCATAAAAGTCGCAGTCGAGATCGGGAATCTTGAAATCGATCTGCGCAAAGGCGTGCGCACCGTCCACCATGACCGGCACCCCGCGCGCGTGTGCCATGTCGCAGATCTTGCGCACCGGCAACACGTGGCCCGTGATGTTGATGAGGTGACACACCATGAGCAGCTTGGTACGCGGCGTGATGGCGTTCGCGTAGACCTGCACCACCTCATCGTCGCTCTGCGGGTCGAGAGGCACCGTCACGCGCCGGTTCACGATGCCCCAGCGCCGCTCCATGAGCTTGAACTGATCGAGCATGGCGCCGTAGTCGTGTACCGACATGATCGCCTCATCGCCGGGCTTCCAATCGAAGCCGCTGATGACCGTATCCAACGACTCGGTGGTGTTGCGCGTGATGATAAGCTCCTGCGGGGTGCAGCCGGCCAGCGCGGCGAGCTTGGCCTGCACCCGCGCCTTGTTGGGCACCTGCACCGTCCGCATGTACCGCGAGCTCAGCGCATTCACGTCGCGGATATGCTGGACGTACTGCTCCAGCACCGGCTGCGACTGCATGGAGTAGTAGCCGTGCTCGAGGTGAATGAAGTCGGCCGGCACCTTGTACTTGCCCCGCAATTCCCCCCAGAAGTCGTCCCGCGAGGCGAGCGCCGCCGGCGATAGCGCGGAGAGCGCCCGGAGCTGCGCGGGGGGGAGCATGAGGCCCAACGAGGCGCCCCCGAGCGTACGGAGAAAGTCGCGCTTGTGCATGGCCGAGGCGGGACGGGTGTGACGGAGCGGCGGAAGCCCGGGTTGAAGGTCGGGCCCGGGGCGTATTTCTCCAAAGTAGCGCGCCGGCAGGGCTCCCGGGCGGTTGTGCCCTCCCCCGCGAGGGGCGAACTTTGGTGATTGCAGGAAATCCGCTGGCGCCCCACCCCGTACCTCGTTGGATGCCGCAGCCCGACCCGGGCCGTGGCCGCACACCCTCAGATCAGTCCATGACCGTCGCTGCGACCGCTTCTGCGACCTCGACCAGCTACGGCGCCACGCGCGCCACCGCTGCCGAACTCGATTACCGCCCGTCCTACCTCGCCGCCGGGATCGCGGCGTTGGTGACCTTCGTGCTGTACCTGGTCACCCTCGCCCCCACCACGTCGATGTGGGACACGAGCGAATACATCGCGGCCGCCTATGTGCTCGGCATTCCGCACCCGCCCGGCAATCCGTTCTTCGTCCTCATCGGACGTGTCTTCAGCATCCTCCCCATCGCGCCGTCGGTGGCCATGCGCATCAATGTGCTGGCCGCACTGTCGAGTGCGGTGAGTGCGATGTTCTGGTTCCTGGTCACCGAACGCGTACTCGTGGGATGGATGCCGCGCCGCTGGCAGCGCATCGTCGGCGGCTCGCTCGCCGTGCTCATTGGCGCGACCGCGTTCACGGTGTGGAATCAGTCGGTGGTGAATGAGAAGGTCTACACCGTATCGCTCGTCGGGCTGGCCATCATCTGCTGGCTCACGGTGCGCTGGTGTGACGATCCGGAAGGCCCCACGGCCGACCGCATCCTCGTGCTCATCGCGTACCTGCTGGGCCTCGGCTACACGAACCACATGGCCGGAATGCTTGCGGCCCCCGCGGTCGGCTTTGCGGTGCTCATTCGTCGTCCGCAAACCGTTCTGCGCTGGAAGCTGTTGATCGCGTGTGCGGCCGCCATCGTGTTCGGCCTCACGCCGTTCGCCACGCAGCCCATTCGCGCGGGACACTTCCCGGCGATCAACGAGGGTGAGCCCACGGGGTGCGTGACCGAGCTCAAGATGGATTGTACGTTCAGCGCGCTCACGTACGACCGCTTCATGTACAACTTCAACCGCGGCCAGTACGGCAAGCCGGAGCTCGGTGAGCGCCAGGCGCCGTTCTCGGCGCAGCTGGGGATGTACTGGTTGTACTTCAAGTGGCAGTGGCTGCGCGACGCCTACAACGAGAACCCGGGGCTGCAGAACGGCCTCGCCGTGTTCTACTTCATCCTCGTCATTCTTGGCGGGTGGATGCACTTCAAGAAGGACCGACGAAGTTTCTGGTTCTTCGGGCCTCTCGTGGGCACCATGACGTTCGGGCTCATTTTCTACCTGAACTTCAAGTACGGCCACTCGCAGGCGCTCGAACTCGGCGACGCCGTCCCGCGCGAAGTGCGTGATCGAGACTACTTCTACCTGTGGAGCTTCTCGGCGTTGTCTGTGTGGGCTGCACTGGGGTTGTTCTACCTGTGGGAGACGGTGGCCACGTTGTTCGGCGCCGACGAAGTAAAGCTCGGCAAGGAGACGGTGCTGGAGCCGCGCACGCGCAGCTTCGCGCTGGCGTCGCCGCTGCTCGCCATCGCGTTCGTCCCGCTCTTCGGCAACTGGACGCAGGCCTCGCGTGCCGGCCAGACCGACACGACCGACTTCGCGCGCGACCTGCTCAACAGCGTCGAGCCGTACGGCATTCTCGTCACCGTCGGTGACAACGACACCTTCCCGCTCTGGTACGCGCAGGAAGTCGAAGGCATTCGCAAGGATGTCATCGTGGCGAACACGTCGCTCCTCAACACCGACTGGTACGTGCGCCAGCTGTTGCGCCGTCCGGTGTACGAATACGACGCCGCCAAGGGGCCGGAGATCTACAAGAACGGCACCTGGAAGAAGCCGTCCGGTCCGCCGGTGAAGATGACCTTCGACGAAGCCGACGCGCTGCCGCTCGCCATTGCCACGCCGGAAAACGCGGCGTTCCAGAAGGGCGACATCGTGGCGCAGCCGCGGCTGCCGCAGATCATGAAGGCCGATCAGATGATCTACTTCATGATTCGCGACGCCTTCCCCGATCGCGCCATGTACTTCAGCCGCACCGCCGGTGGCTATCCGTACGAGCTCGGGCTCGAGCGGTACGTCGTTACGGTGGGCATGGCCAAGAAGCTGCTGCCGCAGCAGGTCGTGCCGGGTGGCAACATCGTGCTCATCCCCGGCGAAGGTGCGGTAGACGTGGAGCGCTCGTATGCGCTCTGGAACTCCGTGTTCACGGCGACCAAGTCGCTGGCCGCGCGCAACGGCTGGGTGGACGACGCGTCGGTCGGCATTCCCGACCTCTACGTCATCAGCGGTGTGACCCTCGCCGAAGCGCTTGCACAGAGCGGACAGATCGAGAAGTCGCGCGCCGTGTACGAACAGTCCAAGGGCATCGCCTCGGCGATGCGACGCACGCAGGTGTTCGGCTTTGACCGTCAGCCGCAGCTGCCCATCGCGCCGGGTGCCGACACCGCCGCGCAGCAGCTGCTGCTGCCACCGGATACCGCCAAGAAGTAAGTCGTCGTAGTTGTGGTATCGAACCATGGGGACCGTCACCGCGTAGATTAGGTGACGGTCCCCGTTGTCATTTCTGCCTGTTGGACAAGCCCTCCGGAGTGCCTGTGCGTCGAGTTTCCCGTTCCATGCTGTCGGTGTTCACGCTGGCCCTGCCCTGCACCTTGGCCGCGCAGGGTTTTCGTGGTGGCACCACCATCAAGGCCGGTGAAGAGTGCCCGCCGGGCACCACCGAAGTGCGTCCGCGCACCTGTCTCGCCCCCGAAGGCAAAGTGCCGAGCATCGTGGACTATCGTCCCAAGAGCACGCTCAAGGTGCCGGGCACCATGCGCATGAAGGCCAAGTTTCCGGTGGTCGATTACCACGGGCATCCGGGCGGCGCGCAGATCGGCAGCGTTGAAGCGCTCGAGCGATTCGGCCCCACGCTCGACTCCATCAACGTGCGGCTCATGATCGTCGCCGGAAACGTGTCGGGCGATCGGCTCACGCAGGGGATCGCGCTGGTCAATCAGTCGAAGACGATGAAGGACCGCGTGCGCTTCCTCACTGGCATCAACTTCAACGGCGTCGGCACGCCGGGGTGGGCGCAGAAGGCCGTGGCGCAGATGGAAGCAGACGCCAAGGCCGGCGCCGTCGGCATTGGCGAAGTAGGCAAAGGCTTCGGCTTGTCCGCCAAAAAGGCCGACGGATCGCGCCTCAAGCTCAACGACCCCGAGCTCGCGCCGGTGTTCGAAGCAGCAGGTCGCCTCAAGCTGGCGGTGTTCATTCACACCGCCGACCCGCAGGAGTTCTTCCGCGAGGTGGACTACACCAACGAGCGGTGGCTCGAGCAGTCGCTCTTCCCCGAGCGTCGGTATCCGCAGGACCGCAATCCCAGCTTCGAGCAGCTCATGGCCGAGCGGGACAGCCTCTTCCGTCGTCACCCCAAGACCACGTTCGTCGCCGCCCATCTGGGCTGGCACGCGAACGATCTGGGACGCCTGGGCAAGATGTTCGACGAGATGCCCAACGTGCTCGGCGAAATGGGCGCCATTCTCTACGACATCGGACGTCAGCCGCGCGCGGCGCACGACTTCTTCATCAAGTATCAGGACCGCATTCTCTTCGGCAAGGACAGCTTCCAGCCGGAAGAGTATCCGTACTACTGGCGCGTGCTCGAAACGCGTGACGACTATTTCGATTACTACCGCGACTACCACGCCTTCTGGAAGCTCTACGGCATCGACCTACCCGACGCCGTGCTGAAGAAGGTGTACTACCAGAATGCCTTGCGCATCATGCCGGCATTGGGTGCGGCGGCGCAGGGATTTCCCAAGTAAGCCGTCGGGTTGGGACACAAAAAAAGCGGCGCGCATCCAAATCGGATGCGCGCCGCTTTCTCGTTACACGGCAACGCAATCAGTCGCGACGTCCCTGCAACCGCGACAACAGGCGCAGCAGCTCGAGATACAACCAGATGAGCGTGACCATCAGGCCAAAGGCGGCGAACCATTCCATGGCCTTGGGCGCTCCCATGCGCGCGCCTTCTTCGATACGATCGAAGTCGAGCACGAGGTTGAGCGCAGCCACACCGGCAATGGCCACGTTCACCCCAATGGCGAGCCAGCTGGTGGAGTTGAAGTAGCCAATCTGCACGCCGAACAACGACAACAAGAACGAGCCGAGGTAGAAGAGGCCGATACCCATGGTGGCGCCAAGCATCATGCGCTTGAAGCCGGCGCTCGCCTGCAGCACGCGGAAGCGATACAGCGTGAGCACACCGAGCGTGACGCCGAAGGTGAGCAACACCGCCTGCTGCGGCAGTCCGGCAAAGCGCGCGTTGTACAGCGCCGAAATGGCGCCCAGCAGAATGCCTTCGAGCGACGCGTAGATGGGCGCCGTCCACGGGGCCCACTGCGGACGGAAGCTCGTCATCATGGCGAACACGAAGCCGCCGAGACCGCCCACGAGCATGGCCGGCATGATCAGATCGGTGCGGCCGCTGGCCACCTGCTGCCAGGTGAGTGCGGCCGAGAAGACAACAAGCGCCAGCAACAACGACGCCTTGCCGGCGGTACCGGCCACGGTCATCGCGCCCGGGCTGGTGAGTCCGAAGGTGGAGCGCGCCGTGTCGGCGAACTTGGAGAGGACCGGATTATTGGTACGCATATCGGGATGGCTGTTGAAGAAGTCTTACGACGTCATTGTACACCGAGCACCCGGGACACGATCGGGTCCATGCCGCCGCGCATGGGGTCGCACACCGGCACCCCCAGCTCCTGCTGCACACGGTCCCGGTATTCGGCCCATTCGGTGTCGTTCAACGATGACGAATTGATGGACACGCCCGCCAGTGCCACCCCGCGGTTGGTGATCCGCGCCGCCTGCAGGTACTGCGCGACCGCGTCGGCCAAGGGCGGGATGGGGAATTCCGGACGGTACTCGATGGTAAGCCGCGTGGGGTCGTGGCAGAGCACGATCCAGTCGGGCTGCGAGCCGTGCAACAACCCCAGCGTGACCCCGGCGTAGGCGGGGTGAAACAGCGAGCCCTGCCCCTCGATGACGTCGTAGTGGTCGGGGTCGTTATTGGGGGACAGCGTTTCGGCGGCGCCGGCAATGAAGTCGGCAACGACGGCATCGATGGCCACGCCGCTGCCGGCAATCATGATCCCGGTCTGCCCCGTGGCTCTAAACGTCGCCTTCTGCCCCCGGGCCTGAAGGGCGTTGGTGAGCGCCAGGGCCGTGTATTTCTTGCCGAGCGCGCAGTCGGTGCCGACGGTGGCAATGCGGAGCCCGGTGCGCTTGGTGCCTTCGCCGGCAGGAAAGGTTTGGTCACTGTGGCGCACGTCGACCAGGCGGACGCCACGGCCCGCTGCCGCGCTCACCAGCGCTGGAAAGCTGGTCAGACGGGTGTGCATGCCACTCACGATATCGAGGCCGTTCTCGATGGCGGCCAGCAGGTCGGGGACCCACGCCTCGGGAAGCTTGCCGCCTACCGACGCGATGCCGATGACCAGACTTCCGGCTCCCGCGGCGGCAGCGTCCGCGGGCGACCGTCGCGGCAGGCCCACGCTCACGGCCCCCGGAATACTCCATTCGCCAACGACGTCGTCTCGGCACCAGTCGCGAAGCCCGCAGGCGGTCTTGGCGTCGGTAGGGTACTGGGCATCGCCCAGATACAGCAGGTAGGGTTTGCGAAGCTCTGGCATGTGACAAAAATGACCCTGAGGGATCCGCGCCGTTACCCCCGGGCCACTGCTTGCACGAAGCTCGCGACCCGCCCCGGGACGGTGAGCGGCAACATGTGCCCTGCCCCGTCCACTTATTCCAGATGCACCTGCGGCAGGAGAGCCCGGAAGCCTTCGCCATGCAGCGCCGGGTCGAGAATGCGGTCATGCGTACCGTACAACACGGACACCGGCACGCGCATCGCCCCGTAAGCCTGGATGAGCGCCGGCATGTCGGCGGGCACCGCCATGAAATCGGTGGAAGTAGAGACAAACGCCTTCGGACGCATGGCGAGCACACCGCCGCCCTTGATCGCAAAGTCCTGGGGGACCGGCTCGGGACCGAAGACGGCCGAGAGGGTTGCCTCTCGCCGTGCAATCGACAGCGGAAGCGCGAGGGTCCAGGCAATCACAGTGCGCAGCAGTGGACTGGCCACTTCCAATCCCTTGAACACCGCCGGGGGCTCAGAGGGGAGCATGGTGAGCGGCGCCACGAGGGCCAGGGCGCGTGTCAGCGACGGCTCCGCGATGGCCGTCGCCAGAGAAACGGCGCCTCCCAACGAATGCCCGACGAGCACCGGACGATCGAGTGCCAGGGCGCGAATGAAGGCCGCGACCGTTTGCGCCTGCGCAATGGGTCCGGCAGCGGCACCGGGCGCGCGGGTGGAATAGCCGGAGCCCGGACGCTCCATGACGATGACCCGATACTCGCGGGCGAGCCGCTCAACGAGGGAGTGGGTGAAGTGACCAGCGTTTCCTCCCAAGCCATGTACCAGTACCAGCGTGAGCGGACCGTCGCCCACGTCCAGGTAGTGAATGCGCGCGCCGTCAATCTCCACGAACGTTCCGGTGGGGGGGAGCGCGCGCTCCACGCGTCGGGATGTGGAGGCGGCGAAGAGCACCAATGCCAACCCCACCACCAACACCGATACCAGCACTGCGACCAGCACCGCCATCACGTTCATTTGGGCAACCCTTTGGACATGAGCGACCAGTACGACACAGGGGCCAGTCGTTGCAGCAGCGCGAGCCCCGCCGCGTCGGCGCCTACGAGCACTCGCGGCTTCCGGCATTCCACGCTGCGCACAATGATCTCCCCCGCCTTGGCCGGCGGCATGCGCAAGAACTTCCGGAATGCCTCACGACGCCGGATCACCTCGGCGGCCCCGATACCCGTTGGGATACGCGAATTGTCGGCGATGTTCGTACGTACGCCGCCCGGGTGCACGACGGTCACCCCCACCGTGGTGCCCTCGAGTTCGTGCCGCAGCGCCTCCGAGAACCCGCGCACGGCGAACTTGCTCGCGGCGTACGCCACCTGCTCAGCCGGCGCGACAATACCGAAGATGCTGGAAATGTTCACGAGCCGCGCATCATCGCTGGCGCGCAGCAATGGCATGAACGCGCGCGTCATGCGCACGACGCCGTGAAAGTTGATCTCGAAGAGCCAATCGAAGTCTTCTTCGGTCACCATGTCGAACGTACCACCGACGCCAACGCCGGCGTTGTTCACCACCAGATCCACACGGTCGTGCACCCTGCGCACTGCTGCCGGCAACGCCGCGACCATTTCGCGGCTGGCGACGTCGACGACATGCTGTGACACGCGACTCGCCGCCGGCAGCTGCGCGACGGTGCCTGCGAGCGATTCGGCGTTGATGTCCACCAGTGCGAGGTGACAGCCGCGGTGTGCGAGCACCGTCGCGATGGCCTGGCCAATTCCACTACCGGCGCCCGTAACGACCGCCGTCCGGCCGCGCAGCTGCATGCGATCAGCCATGGCGCGCCATCTCCGGTTCCGTGCGCGTTTCGCTCGTCACGGCGGGGGCACGGCGGAACTCCAGCGCCGGATCGGCCACGCGACCGTGACGCAGGGAGAACAGATCCTTCACGTAGTTCTGATACAGCCGCCACGGGGCCCGCGTCCCCTGCTTGGGGAGTGACGGTGCGGCACGCTGCACGTAGCCCGATGTGAAGTCGAACACCGGCGTCTCTTGCATGCCGGCTTCACGCCGCGGCGTGACCTGCACATAACCGCGCGACGCCATGTAGTTGAGCAGCCGACAGACATGCTGCGTGATGAGATCGCTCTTGAGCGTCCACGAGGCGTTGGTGTAGCCCACCGCCGCCGCAAGGTTGGGCACATCGGTGAGCATCATGCCCTTGTAGAGCATGGTGGTGTTGAACACGACCGGCGTGCCGTCGACGGTGAGCGTGACGCCCGGCAACAGCGCCATGCGGAGCCCCGTCGCGGTCACGATGATGTCGGCCTCGAGATGCGCGCCCGATTGCAGCACGATGCCAGCGGCATCGAAGCGCACGATCTGATCGGTGACGATGGAGGCGCTCCCATTACGCAGCACCTGAAACAGGTCGCCGTCGGGGATCATGCACAGACGCTCATCCCACGGCTGGTACGTGGGGCTGAAGTGCACGTCTACCGGAAAATCGTTTCCGAGTTGCTTGCGGGCTTCGGTGCGCAGCCCGTGCTTGAAGACGGCCGGGTATCGTCGCGCCAGCTGATAGTAGAACATACTGCGCGCCACATTCTTCCAGCGAGACAGGCCATATGCCACGCGTGCGGGCAACACGCGACGCATCGCATTCGCGATGGCATCCTCCGACGGAAGCGTCGCGATATACGTGGGTGAACGCTGCAGCATGGTGACATGCGCGGCGGCGTGCGCGCCCATGGCCATGGCCGGTACCAGCGTGACAGCAGTTGCGCCGCTACCGATGACCACGACACGCTTGCCGGCGTAGTCGAGTTTTTCGGGCCACTGCTGCGGATGCACCACGCGTCCGGCAAAGTCGGCGAGCCCGGGCCAGTCGGGTGTATATCCCTGCGCGTAGTCGTAGTAGCCCGCGCAGCTGAAGAGAAATCGCGCGCGGATCTGCACCGGAGTGCGCTCACGCCCCGCTTCGAGCGTCACGGTCCAACGCGCAGTTTCCGACGACCACTCGGCGCGCACCAGGCGGTGCTGGAAACGAATGTGCTGGTCGATCCCCGACTCGCGCGCCGTGTCTTCGATGTACGCCTTGATGGAGGGCCCGTCGGCAATGGCCTTGGCGTTCTGCCATGGCCGAAAGCGATAGCCAAGGGTGTACATGTCGGAGTCGGAGCGGATCCCGGGATAGCGGAACAGGTCCCAGGTACCGCCCATGCGCTCGCGCGCTTCGACAATGGCATACGATAGCGTGGGGCACTCGGTCTGAAGGTGCCAGGCCGCGCTGATGCCGGAAAGGCCGGCGCCAATGACGAGCACATCGAGCTGTTCCACGAATGACTCCACTGCGCGGCGATGTGGCGCGAACGGGTAGACCATCAGAAGCTAGCACCCGCTGGACTTCAGCGTGTGGGGCTCCGTGCCGAGACTCCCTAGGGAACCTATTGCGGAGATTATCTACATGTTGCGAGCCCGTCAGGCGCTCAGCGCGGTCAAGCAGGACCCCGCCGCGCTGACCGAATTTTATGAAGCCGTGTGTCGAGATATCGTGGAACACGTTGGCGCCACGCGCGCGAGTGTGTGGAGCTTCTCGTCACTCAAGGATGCCATTACCAGTGATTGTCTCTATGACTCCCGCGACGGTTCGGTGTCGCGCGGCGTGACGCTCAAGGAAGAGGATTTTGGCGACTATTTTTCCGCCATTCGCAACGATCTCAAGATTGTCGCGCCGGATGCGTTGACCCACCCGGCCACGTCGTGCTTCGACGAGATCTACTTCACGCCGCTCGATATTCGTTCGCTGCTCGACCACGTGGTGCTTGTCCGCGACGAGCCGACCATGGTGTTGTGCTGCGAACACTGCGGGGAGCAGAAGACGTGGACGGACGAGCACATGGCCTACCTGCACCAGATGGCAGCGGTGCTTGGCATGGCGCTCAAGTTCAGTCAGAAAGCCGCGGCGTGACGACTGGCCGCCACCTGACTACATTTCTGGGCGGCCGAGGGTTGGCCGTCAGGGGGGATGGTCGAGTGGTTTATGGCTCCGGTCTTGAAAACCGGCGTACCTGAAAGGGTACCGTGGGTTCGAATCCCACTCCCCCCGCTATGCACACACGCACGCGGTACTCCGTCGCAATCGCTGCCTCGCTCTCGGCGGCGATTGCCGTTTCGGCCTTGGCGCAGACGGTGCCACCGGCGAATTCCGCCGCGCCCCGCGCCCCCACGGTGACGGAGCTCCCCTCGCCCACCACCGCGCTCCTGCAGGCAGTGTACGCGGTCAGCCCGCAGGTGGTGTGGGCGTCAGGGCACAAGGGCGCGGTGCTCCGCTCGCGCGACGGTGGGCGGAGCTGGGAGCGGTTCGAAACGCCCGCGGGTGACACGCTCGAGTATCGCGACATCCACGCCGCCAGCGCCGATACCGCGTGGATTCTGTCGGCGGGTGACGGCAGCAAGTCGCGCATCTACCGCACAACCAACGGCGGCGCCACATGGCGCTTGCAGTTCCTCAACGCCGATAGCGCGGCGTTCTACGATTGCTTCTCGTTCGGATCGTCGACGAGCGGTGTGGCCTTTGGCGACGCGTCGAATAAACGCACGAACCTGCTCCGCACGGACAATGGTGGCGCGTCGTGGTCGCTGTTGCCCGCGTCGTCGGTCCCGGCGCCGCTGCCGGGCGAGGGCGCCTTTGCCGCGAGCGGACGATGTGTGGTGCACGGCGACCCGAACACGGTGTATGTGGCCACGGGTGCGCCGGGCGCGCGCCTCTTTCGTAGCCGCGATGCCGGCCGCAGCTGGACGGTGGAGAACACGCCGTTCACACGTGGGACCGCTTCGGGCCTCACGGGCTTGTCGTTCGTCAACGGCACGTTGGGTATTGCCGTCGCCGCCGATATCAATCGCCTGCGCACCGACACGTCACAGTCGGTGGTGGGCATTACGCGCGACGGTGGACGTACGTGGGAGATGCGCACCCGACCGCCGCTGCCGGGCGCGCTCGCGGGCGTGACGTGGGTGCCCGATGCCGGCCCCGGTGTTGCCGTGGCGGTAGGCTTTGGCGGCGCGTTCTACACCACCGACGAAGGACAGAGCTGGAGCACCATTACCAACGCAGTGACCACCGGAGTCGCCGCCTTCGGACGCACGGTCTGGATTGGTGGTGGTAACGGCAAACTGTGGCGGCTCGACTTCTAAGGTCGATATGCGCCGGCCACCGTACGTGGACTGGGGCGTTCTTCGTATTCCCGCCGGTCTGCCATTGCTTCCGCGCTGCGCCTACGACTACATTTCCGCTCCGCGTGGTTCCTGCGAGCTGACGCGGCGCGAGATACACAACTTGTTTATTCGTAAGCGGTTGGCTGTATCCGTGAGGTTGGGAGGGATGGCCGAGAGGCTGAAGGCACCGGTTTGCTAAACCGGCATAGGGGGTCAACCCCTATCGCGGGTTCGAATCCCGCTCCCTCCGTGCCGCGGGTCCGCTGGCTTGCCGGCGGGCCCGCGTTTTTTTTGCCCCGACATTTCGTCGCATTCCGACCTTCTCCGGTCTGTTGGTTCATATGACGGCTGCGTCCCCCGCGAAGCGTCCCCGCGTTCGCTTCGCTCCTTCCCCCACGGGTTTTCTGCACGTGGGCGGCGCGCGCACGGCGCTCTTCAACTGGCTGTACGCCAAGAAGTACGACGGCGTGTTCCTCCTGCGGGTGGAAGACACCGACCGTGCGCGCAGTACCGACGAAAGCACCCGCGCCATCTTCGAAGGACTCGAGTGGCTGGGGCTCACGTGGGACGAAGAGGTGGTCTACCAGGGGGCCAATGTGGCGCGGCATTACGCCGACGCGCATCGCCTGCTGGAATCGGGCGCGGCCTATCGCGACTTCACGCCGCAGAGCGAACTGGAGCGACTGCGCGCCGAGGCCGAAGCGCGCGGTGACGCCTTCAAGTTCGATCGCACGATGGCGGAGTTGAGCCCCGAGGCGCTGGCCGAGAAGCTTGCGAACAACGAGCCGTACGCCATTCGCTTCCGCGTCCCCGAAGGCACGACGGAGTGGCCCGATCTGGTGCACGGTCGCATCGCGTTCCCCAACAAGGACATCGAGGATTTCATCATCCTCCGGTCCGACGGCACGCCCGTGTACAACATGGCCGTCGTGAGCGACGACATTGCGATGGACATCACGCTCGTCATGCGCGGGGATGACCACATCTCGAACACGCCCAAGCAGATCCTGCTCTATCGGGCACTGGGCGCGGAGGTGCCGCAGTTCGGGCACGTGCCCATGATTCACGGCACCGACGGCAAGAAGCTCTCGAAGCGTCATGGTGCGACCGCCGTCGGTGACTATCAGCATCAGGGATTGCTGCCGCAGGCGATGCTCAATTTCCTCGCCCTCCTCGGCTGGTCGCCGGGCGATGACATCGAAGTCATGACGTTGCCGGAACTCATCGAGCGCTTCAACGTGAACGGACTGCACGCGAAGGCGGCGGTGTTCGACACGAAGAAGCTCGAGTGGATGAACGGGCAGCATCTCGCGAGCATTCCCATCGACGAGGTGGCGGCGATCGTGGCACCGCTCATCGAGCGCGCCGGTCTGGCCACCGTGAGCGAGCTCGCGGCGCGTCACGAGTGGTTCTGCGGCGTGCTCGAACTGCTGCGCATCCGTGCGCGGCTCACCGACGAAATCGTCGCGCAGGCGGGGCTCTTTTTCACGGAGCTCGTCGAGTTCGACGCGGACGCCGTGAGCAAGCAGTGGCGGGATGCCGACGCCACCGCCAACATCCTCGAGAAAACGCACGCGCGTCTCGCGACGGTCGACAGCTGGGAACCGGCCGTGATGGAAGACGCCCTGCGCAAGCTCGCCGAAGAGCTCGGCATTTCCGGCGGGAAGATTTTTCAGCCGCTACGCGTCGCGCTTACAGGGCTCACCGTGAGCCCGGGCATTTTCGACGTGCTGTTGTACGTGGGGCGCGAGCGGTCACTGGCGCGCATCGCGAACGCCGTCAGCTATCTGCGGCAGAGCAGCTGACGCGTCGCTGACACGCCGCCGGCAGAGGCCGGCGGCGGAGCGACGATTTACTTGTCGCTCTTGGGGTCGACGGTCTTGAGCGGTGCGGCAACGCTCGCGCTGGGCGCACGCAACCGCTCGCGACGTTCGGCGTCGCGCCGCTTGTCCATCTCCTTCACGATGCGCTTGAATTCGGCTTCGCCCATGCCCCGCTCCGACATGCGCATGATGTCGGCGCGGCCGGCAGCCAAGCGCGACTCGCGTGCCATGGCGGTCGGATTGCCGGACATTTGCGCCGCGGTGGCCGCGTTCATGGGCAACAGCCCCAGCAGCGCGTTGGGGATCATGAACTTGCCCAGGCGAATGCCCTGCTGATCCCAACCCCACTTGCCGCCATTCTTGTCGGTCTTGGTCCAGTCGCCGGGCGCCCGACCGTACTTGCCCTGCGCCCGGGCAAGGGAGTCGAGCGAGTCACGCGCCGCGGTCAACACGCCGCGCATGATGCTGTCGAGCTTGTCGGCACGATCGCCGGTGCCGGTGCCTGTACCAGCCCCGCCCGCGCCGCCTTCGCCAACGGGACCGCGCCACACGCGCTCATCCACGTAGTTCGGCTTGACGCCGCGCGCGTTGGGGTCGATGGCCCCAATGCCGTTGCCCACCGCCCCGCCGCTCCCCGTATCGCGCGGCGTGGGAGGCCGCAGCTCGGGAGGCGCGCCAGCTGGCGCCGGTTCGGCGATTTGCGGTGCCGTCGAGACCGGCTGCTCGCGCACCACCGGCCGCCGTTCCGCCACCGGCTTGGTGGCGGGGACCAGCACCTCGGGGTTCACGTACGTGAGCCGCTCTTCGGTTGGCGCGTCCTTTTCGCCAAATCGCAGCCACGCGGGAATACCGTGGCCGAACGTGAGCAGCTGCACCAGCACCGCACCCACCACCAGGTGAAGTCCCACCGCCACGAGAACGACCCGCGGCGAGCGTTTTTCTCCTTGTGGGAGCCCCGACAGCCGCGAGCCCAGCGCCCCCTTGGGGAGCATGCGCCGGCGCGCCGACGTCCCCTCCCCCTTCCCTGACGGGCTGGGCGAGCGGTCGCCAGGAGGCGTCGCCGGGGGGACTGGGGTTGGCATATCCGAGAAATCTAGTAGGAGTGGGGCGCGTCGTCCGAGGCCTCAGGCGCCGGCAACCACCGGATTTGACACCCGGCTCAGCCCCACCAGTTCCACTTCGACCACGTCCCCGGGCTTGATGGGACTCACGCCCGCGGGGGTCCCGGTGGCCACGATATCGCCGGCTTCGAGCGTGAGGTACTGGGAGATGTAGTGCAGCAGGAACGGAATCTTGAAGGCCATGTCGCCCCCCTTGGCGTGCTGCACCACCTTGCCGTTGAGCCGGGTGACCAGTTCGATCCCATCGAGATCGGCCGGTGCCGCCACGGGCGTACCGATGGGGCAGAACGTATCGAGCCCCTTCGCCCGGGCCCACTGGCCGTCGTTCTTCTGGAGGTCGCGCGCCGTCACATCGTTCAGCGCCACCACCCCGCCAATCGCCGCCACCGCCTCGGCCTCGCTCGCCGCCTTGCTCAGCCGCTTCCCCATCACGACGGCGATTTCGCCTTCGTACTCGATGTGCGTGGACACCGGGTGCAGGACGATCGCTTCCCCTTCCGCGATGATCGACGACGTGGGCTTGAGAAACAGGAGCGGCTCTTTGGGCACATCGTTGCCCATCTCGCGGGCGTGCTCGAGGTAGTTGCGACCAACGCAGACGATCTTGGAGGGCTTCATATTCGGCGGGGAATGAGACGGAGGGAGTGAACGCGGGTAATCTTCAGGGAAATACGCGGGGCGCCATAGCGACGCTACACATCCTTTCGTCGTTGCCGGTAAAAGCGGGACACCTCACCGCGTATGTCCCCCCATGCTCCCACCACGCGCCGCGCCGGCGGCAGGGCATCGAGAAGCTCGCGACCGTACCGCTTGGTCACGACACGCGGATCGCAGAGCACGACCACGCCGGCATCGGTGCCGGTCCGGATGAGCCGACCGAAGCCCTGCTTGAGCCGGAGCGACGCGTGCGGCAGCATGAATTCGCCAAAACTGTTGCCGCCGCGCGCTTCGATGGCTTCGCACTGCGCCGCCACCATGGGCTCGCTCGGGACCCGGAACGGCAGCTTGGCAATGAGCAGCGCCCGCAACGCATCGCCCGGGACGTCCACCCCTTCCCAGAAGGTGGCCGTGCCCAGCAGCACCGCGCGCCCACCGTCGCGAAAGCGCTGCAGCAGAATGTCGCGCGACTCTTCACCGTGCACTAGCAGCGGCCATCCCGCGCCGTTGCCAGGGCCGCGCAACCACTCCGCCATCTCGCGCACATCGCGATGACTCGTGAACAGCGCGAAGATGCCGCCGTCGCTCGCCGTCATGAGATCGCGGAGATGACGCGCGACCGCCGCAAAGTGTTCGCGCGCATTCTCGTTGGGCGCCGGTAAATCGGTGGGCACTACGAGCAGTGCCTGATTGGGATAATCGAACGGCGAGGGAAACACCGCACTGCGCTTGCTGCGCTTCGCGTCGTCAATGCCCAGCCGCTGCTCGAGAAAATCGAAGCCGCCGTGCGTCGTGAGTGTGGCGCTCGTGATGATCGCCGTCTCGACGCGCTCGAAGAGATCCTCGCGCAGGACGGGCGCCAGATCGAGCGGCACGCAATGCACCGCCAGATTACGTTCGCCGCCGGTGGGCTTCCCCTGAAACTCCATCCAGCGCACGACCGGCTCACCGTCGGCGGGGGCCATCAGTCCCTTGGCCAACGCGTCGCCGGCGCTCCCCAGGCGACGCAACACGGCGCGCACTTCGTTCAGCAACGGCGCCAATTCTTCGGCACGTTTCTGATCGGACTCGAGACGGTCACGCACGACCTTGAGCCCCGCCGCGAGGGCATCGATTTCGGTGAGGAGCTCCTTGAGCGTCCCCTCGATACCGTTACGCCAGAGATCGTGCTGCTGAAACTCCCCGGTAAGACGCATCACGGGAGTGCCCTGCATTTCGAGTACGGCCGTGAGCAACTCGAAGAGCAGCTGCACACGGTCGCGCGCCGTCACCGCACTCGAGAAGAGACGCTCCCGCACGAGATCGTGACTCGCCACACTCAGCAGATCCTTGCCGCCGGCGAGTCGCGCCGCGAGCGCCGGCAGCAGACCCTTGCCGCGCTTCTCGAGGCGGTTGAACATGCGCGCGAGCGCGCGACGCGTGATCGAGCTCCCAAGGTGCGACGCCGCCGCGTCTTCGAGATGATGCCCTTCGTCCACCACGAGACGCTTGTACGCCGGCAACACGGCCGCATCATCCCAATTCTGCGACTGACGGCGCACGGCGAGATCGGAGAGCAACAGATGATGATTGACCACGACCACGTCGGCGTTCGCCGCTTCCTTGCGCGCCTTGAACAGAAAGCACTTGTCGTAGAACTCGCACTTGAGACGGCCGCACAGGTCGGGCTCGGCCGACACCTCATCCCACACGTCGGGACGCGGCGCCGTGGCCAAGTCCGACAGCGAACCATCCTGCGTGCGCTTGGCCCACTCGGCGATCTTCTCGACTTCCTCTGTCACGTTGTTCTCGAACAGCGCAGCCCCGGCTCCCTGCGCCTGTTCCAGGCGATAGAGACACAGATAGTTGCGCCATCCCTTGAGCAACGCAAAGCGCACCGGCTGATCGGTGAGCGCGCGTTGCAGAAAGGGTAAATCCTTCGCGACGAGCTGCTCCTGCAACGTGATGGTGTTGGTGCTCACCACGGTGCGTTCGCCATTGGCCGCGGCCCAACGCAGCGCCGGTACGAGATAGCCGAGCGACTTGCCGACGCCCGTCCCGGCTTCGAGCAAGGCCACGCCGCCTTCGTTGAAGGCCGCCGTGACTTCGGCGGCCATGCCGCGCTGACTGGGGCGGTCTTCGTAGTTGCGCGCGCCGTGCACCTGCTTCATGGCCTGCGCGATGAGACCGTACGGGCCGAGTGCCACGTCGACATCGTCGGGATTCACCGGCACGATGGTCTTGCCGGTGGGAATCTCCGTCACGAAGTAGATGCGGGTGGCATCGTTGTTCACGATCGCGAAGCCCACGCCGTTGCCGTGCAGACCGAAGGCCACCTGCATGTCGGCATCGCTGGGCGTGAGCTCGCCCGACGGGTGATTGTGCACGAGCAGTTCGCCGCGTTCGGCGACGCCCGGCAGCGCAAGCACGCTCTGCACGTCACCGGCGGCGACTTTGCGCGCGGTGTCCACTTTGCCGTCGGCGTCGACGGTGCACACGAAACACACTTCGTTGCCACCGTGGAGCCGGATCTGTGTGCGAATGGCCGCTGCCGCCTTGGGCAGCAGGCGTGCTTCGCCAGCCTCGACCAACGTCACGTCGCGCTCAGTTCTCCATCACGTCTTCCGCGGCTTCTTCTTGGCGGCCGGGAAGAGGACGTTGTTGAGAATGAGACGGTAGCCCGGTGAGTTGGGGTGCAGCGACAGATCGGTGGGCGCACTGCCGATCGCATGTTGCGGATCTTCGGGATCATGGCCACCCAGAAAAGTCCACGAGCCCTTGCCGTAGTCGCCGTGCAGATACTTGGACCACGGCGCGCCTTCTTCCTGCGCGAGCACGGTGACACCGGACTTCACCACGGCCTTGTTGAAGCTCGTGGTCACGCCGTAAAAGTCGGCAATGACGGTGCGATGATTCTGCACGAGCATGGTGGCCACGGGATCGAGCTTGGCCGAGAAACCAAAGAGCGAGAAGGCCCCCAGCGGCTGACGACGCGACGGCACGTTGACCTGATGGCCATCGATGTCGCTGAGCGCATTCACATAGGGCGACGGCTCGACGTGTGCGCCCTGAAATGCCAGCGCACGCGTCCAGTCGAGCCGGGCGTCGGCATCGGCGGCGGGCGGCGAGCCGTCGGAAAACGGGCCGGCAATATCGACGAGCATGGACGCAATCGAAAGATCGAGCGACTCCGTCGCGCCACACATGGCAAAGAGAAACCCACCGCGCTCGACGAACGCGCGGATGTTTTCGGCCACGCCCTTCTTGAGCGCCGGCACATCGTTCTTGCCGAACTTGCGCCCGGTGGACAGGTCACGCTCGCGCTGCGCGACGAACCACGGCGCGTCGCGATAGGCGAGATAAAGCTTGTTGTACTGTCCCGTAAAATCTTCGTGGTGCAAGTGCACCCAGTCGTACTTGGACAGATCGCCCTTCATGACGTCATCGTCCCACACCGAGGCGAACTCGATGCCGGCGTAGGTCAACGCCAACGTCACGGCGTCGTCCCAGGGTGGCTGGTCTACGGGACGGTAGATGGCAATCTTGGGGGCGCGCTCGAGCACGACGGCGTCCATGTTGCCGCCCGCAATCTCCGCACGCGCGGCGGCCACATTGGCATCGGTGAACGGCTCCACCGAAACGCCGTCGAGTGCAGCCCGCTTGCGCAGGTCAGGGACGTCAGGAAGCAGGAAGGCGCCGCCGCGATAATTGAGCAGCCATTCCGCCTTCTGCCCGCCTTTGAGCGCCTGATAGGTGACGCCGTAGGCCTTGAGATGATTGCGCTGCCCGTCGTCCATGGGAAGCAGCAGATACTGCGCCTGCGCCGGACGCACCACGCCCAGCACGAGGGCCAACACCAGAAGCAGTCGCTGCATGCGCATACCGAAATGTACCATGGCGTGCCGCCTTACGAGGGGGGCACGGTGCCCTTGAGGCGCTCGAGATCACGACGCGCCTGCGGAGCCAGCGCACTGGTGGTGTAGTCCACCAGCAGCTGTTCGAGTTTGGTGACGGCCCCCGCCTTGTCGCCGCCGTCGCGCAGCTGCCGCGCCCAGGCGAGCAACGCCTCCGGTGCTTCGGGACTGCGCGGGAACTCCCGCAGAATACGCTCGAACAGTGCCGGCGCCTGCGCGCGTGACGACAGCCGCGCGGCTTGCGCGAGAAACGCCGGCGCGGCGGTCCCCACCGAGTCCGCCAGTCGCGTAAAGCGCACGGCAGCGCCGGCCGAATCGCGCTTCGCGAGCAGGACGAACGCCTCGCCCAACCCCGGGAGCGTCTCCACGCGCGTGCGCGCGAGAATCCCCAACGCATCAACGAGTTCCGGTCGGCTCGATGCCGCTCGCACGAGGCGCTTGCGTGCGGTGAGCAGATCGCCGTCATACAACGCGAGCCAGCCGACCATTTCGTCGTCGTCCACCAAATCCGAGCCCTGCATGGCGGTGCGTGCACGCGCGACATCGCCGGCGCGCAACCACGCGCCCACGAGCGGGCGGGCCAGCGCGGCGCGCGTATCGGGATCGAGCTTACGAGCGGCGTCGTCGAGTTTCTGCTGCGCCTCGTCACCGCGCCCCAGTTCGCCAAGAGCGGCGATTTCCAAGCCGAGCAGGGCGCGTGTGCGGGTGCTGTCGGCGCCCTTGTTGGGGCCGCTCGCCTTGCGGCGCACGATGGTCAGCGCACCAGCCGCATCACCGGCGCGTAGTGCGGCATCGGCCGCCCGTTGCTGCGATTCGAGATCGCCGGACTTGTCGAGTACCGCCGTCCACGCATCACGCGCGACCAGCCACGACTCGTTGAGCTCGGCCCGTTCGGCAAAGCCGCGCCAGGCGCCGGTGGTGGAGTCGCCGGGCGGAAGCGTGCTGATGGCACTCCACGCGCGACGCGGTTCGCCCCACGCGAACTCGAGCGAGGAGAGCAACCGGCGCGGGCCGAGGCGCGCGGGCTCGGCGTTGAGCACGGTGCGAATGGAATCGCGCACGGTCGCCGGGGCGCGCTGCAACCCGAAGAGCGCGGCCGTTTCGAGCCACGGTTGATCGGTGAGCGCATCGCGGAACGCGACCGCTGCCGGCACCCAGCGTTGCAGCGCGATGTTGAGCTGCGCCGTTTCGCCGGAGAGTGCACCGGCGGCACCCATGTACCGCGCGGCTTCGGCGAGCACGCTATCGGCGGCCAGGGCACGCCCTCGCTGGAGAAGCAGCCGTGCATATTCGCGGTACGGCGCCGCGTCGTTGGGGGTAATGCGGCGCCAGTTCATGTACGCTTCACGCGCGTCGACGTCGCGCCCCATCGTCACGAGCGCGCGCAGCTGCACCGAGCGCGCCGTGGGATCACTCGGACGCAGTTGCAAGACGCGCGAGACGACCGGCACGATCGAGTCGAGCTGGCCCGCATCGACCCACACGCGCTCAAGTCCGAGCAGCGCGAGCGCCACTCTGTCGCCGTCAGTTTTGCCCAGCGTCAGCGCCCCCTGCAAGACCTCGCGGTAGGCGATTGAGGCAGCGACGGTGTTGCGCTTGTCTTCGGCCTCGAGCGCACGCGTGAGTGGATCGCCGGTCGGTGGCGCGGCCTGGGCAAAAATGGCCACGCGCGCCGGGGCAAACAGCATCGCCGCGACGAGCGCGGCGCGACCGTGCTTACGGAGGCGTCGTGCCATTGAGTCGACGGAAGTATTCGATCACGATCCGACGCTCGTCGGGACCAAGACCACGCAGATCGTTCCAGGTGGGCGGGGTGTACTTGCTCCCCGCCTTCCCGGACTGCGCGCCATCGACGCGCCCGCCGGTGCCGTTGCCGGCCTTGGCTTCGCGCGGCCCCTGGTCATCACGTTCGTCCTGCTCGAGGAAACGGCCGGCATCGAGCAGACGACGATACAGCTGCTGCTGACGCGCGGCGACGTTGGGATCGAGACCGCCCCGTTCGAGCTGCTGCGCCAACTGCTGCGCTTCTTTGGCGAGGGCATCGGTGCGTCCGGTTTCGTCGGCATCCGACACGTCGTTGAGACTGCGCGCCACTTCACGCTGCTGACGCGCCAACACGCGGGCCTGCTGCTGCGCCTGATCCCCCTTGGCGCCGCCCGGCATCATGTTGAGCCCCTGCATCTGGCTGTTGAGCTGCCCCTGCTGCTGCGCGAGCTGCTTGAGCTGCTCCATCATTTCCGTGAAGCCCGACGCCGACTGCGCGTTGTTCACGCGCTCACGGTCGCGCACGAGTGAGCTGAGCGCCTGATTGAGCGCTTCGGTGGCGTCTTTCATGGCGTTCTGCGCCTGTTCACTCCCACCGGGCTGCCCCTGCCCTGCCTGCTGCATCGCCTGAGTGGCCTGCTGCACACGGCGCTGCGCTTCACCCATCTGCTTCTGCGAACGCTGCGACAAGAGCGATGACGAGCGCCCGGCCTGCTCCAACCGCTCGGCCGCCTGCTGCACGCCTTGCTGCAGCGCGCTCTGTTCGCCTTGTATCCCCTGCGCACCTTGCTGCCCCTGCTGCGCCGACTGGCGCATCTTCTTTTCGAGCTCCGCCTGCTGCCGCGCGAGCTGCATCGTCTCGTTGATGGACTGGTCGAGCTGATCGGAGAGCTCGCCCTTCCAGGCGTTCACCTGCGCATCACGCGCCTGCGACAGCTGCTGCGCCGCCCGCTCCATGGCATCGGCAGCCTGCCGTGCCTGCTGCGCGCCCTGCTGGCCTTGCTGACGCTGGCCCTGCTGGCCCTGCTGGCCTTGCTGGCCCTGCTGACCCTGCTGGCCTTGCTGGCCCTGCTGACCCTGCTGGCCTTGCTGGCCTTGCTGGCCTTGCTGGCCTTGCTGGCCTTGCTGGCCCTGCTGGCCTTGCTGGCCTTGCTGGCCCTGCTGGCCCTGCTGGCCCTGCTGGCCCTGCTGGCCCTGCTGGCCCTGCTGCTGTTGTTGCCGCAGCTGCTCCGCCGCCTTGCTCATGGCATCGGCGGCTTCCTTGGCCAACGGCTGTGCTTCGCGTGTCTTCGCGGCGCCGGGCTTGGCCCCCGCTTCCTCGAGCCGCTTGGCCAACGCCTGCACTTCGCGCTCGAGATCGCGCGAACGGTCCGCCAGCGAACGCGGATCCTGATTGGGCGGTGTCGCACTCCGCTCACCGGGCTTCCCTTCGCCCGGCTTGCCTTCACCTTGCGGCGACTTGCCGTCGGTCTTGCCGTCCATGCGGTCGGCCATCTGCTGCTGCGCCTTCGACAGATCCTTGGCGTCATCGCGCAACGTCTGCATGGCGCCTTCGAGCGCCGCACGCTTCAACATCTCGGCGCTCTTCTCGAGCTGCTCGCGCATCTGCTTCTGTGCTTCCGAGAGCTGCTGCATGGACTGCTGCGCCTGCGCGCCGCTCAACTTGTCGGAATTCTTGTTGAGCGCCTCGAGCTGCTTCTGCATTTCGGGGGTCATCGCATCGCGCAGCATCTTCTGGATGTCGCGCATGCGTGAGGCCAGCGTCGTGTCGAGTGCGTTGGCGTTCTTGAGACGCGACTCGAGCTCCTTGGCATTCATGCGCAGCGAATCGACCTTCGCCGACAGCTGCTGCTGATCACGCGCCAACTGCTTGGCCTTTTCCGCCGCGGTAAAGCTCATCTGCTGCTTGGCCGCATCGCTCTTCGCGCCGTTCGACGCCGACTGATCGCCGCCACCGGCCTTGAGATCCCGACTACGTGACGCGTCGGTGGTGTTCTGCTGCAGTCGCCTTTCCTGCTGCGCCAACTGCAGCGCGCGCGAGGCCAGCGAATCGGCGAGCGAGCGTGCCATCGCCCGCTGCTCCGACAACGTCGGCATGCGCAAAATGATCTCGGCGCTCTGCGCCTGCTGCGCCCATGGCGAGTCGTCCGTCGCCACCGCGGTCACGTGGAGCTTGTCACCGGGTTCGAGCCCACGGCCGTCGAGCGTGACCGTCGCGCCCCCCTGAAACACCGGCGACGATGGCGACGCGACCAGCATGCGCTCGCGGGCGACGCCGCCGGCGCCGGAGGCCGACTCCTTCCAAAGCACGAGATGTACACGCGCCACGCCGTGGTCATCGCCCGCATCGACCAGCACCGCGACTTCACCGGTGGGGCCAATGGCGGTATCGCTCATGGGCGACACGATCTGCACTTCGGGCGACTGGTCGGGAATGACCGTAAAGGGCAGCGAGTCGGGGAGCTCGGGCGGCAGCACCGCGCCATCGGCGCGCGGTGTGGCTTCGGCGCGCCACAGCCACGCGCCGTCACGATCGACGATGAAGGTGCCTTCGGCGGGCACCGCATCGCCGGTCGCGGCGGCAGCAGCCACGAGCGGCACATCGGTACGACCATCGGACACCACCGCGTTGCGCGCACCGCCGCGCAGCATGACACGCACGCGAATACGCGTTCCGCGCGGCACGCGCAGGGGCGGGACCGGTTCCAGCGTTTCGTTCGCACGCCCCAAATACGCCGGATACTCCGCGCGCAACGACACGTCGGCCAGCCAGCCGCGTTCCTCGACCACGAGTGCCGCGGTCAGTTCTGCCGAACGCCCGTCGGATACGCGCAACGATGTCGCGGCGCGCACGGGACCGAGCGCGAGCGACACCACGCCATCGTCGGGGACGGTGAGCAGCGTATCGCTCCAGGCTTCACCTTCGGAACGACGCGAGACCGTGACCGCCTGACGGCCGGTGGCCATCACGCGCACCGTTACCGGCATCCCACGCGGAACACGCGTGGTGAGTTTGTCGAAGGCGAGCGCCGGCAGCAGTGTCCCGCGCCACGCGCTCACCGGCTGCAACACGGCGGCCAATCCATCGGGCACTGCGCGCGCGGCACCAACGAGCAACGCCAAGCCGACGATCGCGGCCCCGGCGGCCACGAGCAGCGCCGTGGTGAGGGCACTCGCCAATCCCGGCGCGAGCGTGCCGGGCTTGAGGCGACGCGCCACGTCATCCGCGGCGCGTGCGCCGAGTGCCCCGGTGCCCGCGACTTCGAGCGCCCCGCGCAATGAGCCTTCGCGCAGCTGTTGCTCGCGTTCGACCGCGCCGGCCAGCGTGGGGAGGCGCAGTGTCGACTGCAGCGCGCGCCACCGCCAGAGGAACATCGCCCCGGCGCCACTCACCGCGGCCACCGCGAGCAGCAGCGGCAACGGCGCGGGCAAGGCGAGCCACCGTCCATCACCCAGCACCAGCGTCGATGCCGCCAGCACCGCAGCCAGCACCGCGACCGCCGCCAACGTCGCGCCGATGGTGCCGCGTGTCGCAAGCGATTGCTGCTCACCACCCAGTCGAGTCTCAAGGGCGCGGCCCACGCCCGTCGCCACGGCCGCACTGTTCATCGCGGGCGCCGTCATACGCGGCTCACGGCTGCACGCGGCTGGTGGCCGCGTACGTGAAGAGGTTCACGCCGAAGCGAATGGCCTGCTCGTGCAGCGCCGGGGGATCCGGGTACGTGCCGACGTCTTCCCATCCGTTGCCGAGATCCGTGGAGAAGGTGTAGAAGAGCGCCAGCCGGTTGCCGATGAAAATGCCGTAGCCCTTGGCCGGCTTGCCGTCGTGCTCATGCACCTTGGGCAAGCCGTTCGGGAAATCGTAGACGATGTGGTAGATGGGGTGCGACGTGGGCACCTCCACCAGCGGGCGATCGGGAAAGACCTTGGCGATTTCGCGCCGGAAGCTTTCGTCGAGCCCGTAATTGTCGTCGACGTGCAGGAAGCCGCCGCGCGTGAGATACTCGCGCAGGCGACGCCCTTCGACTTCACTGAGCTTCATCTCGCCGTGTCCGGTGGCGTGCAGAAACGGAAAGTCGAAGAGCGATGAATCGGTGAGCGTGACCTTGGCCTCAGTACGCTCGATGGGGAGCGAGGTGCGCTCCGCGATGGCGCGAATGAGGTTGGGGAGACTCGATGGATTGGCGTACCAGTCCCCGCCCCCTTCGTACTGCAGGCGCGCAACGGCCAGGCGACCGGGGCCCGGCAGCGGGGCGGCAGCGGCTGGCACAAACGGCCGGGCCGCGGCCAACCCGATGGGGAGGGCGACACACGCAGCGAGCAGAACCGAACGGAATGGACGCTGCGAAAGCCGCATGGCAGGGAGGTTCAGGTGTCGTGGGCGAGCCGATACGCAAGATTGCGACTGGCGCCGTGCTCGTCCATAAGCGTGCGAACGATGTCGCGCGGGCGGAAGCCTTCGGCGCGCAACGCATCGGCGGTGGCACGCAGGCCGTCTTCCGTGGGTTCCGCGGCCGTCGCACCAGACAGCACGATCACGATTTCCCCCCGGGGAGGGACTGCTTCGTAATACGCGGCGACATCCTCCAGCGTTCCGCGCCGGATCTCCTCGAAATGCTTCGTCAGCTCCCGCGCCACGGCCACGGGACGCGCCTGCCCCGCGATGGCCGCCAAATCGCGCAAGGTGTCGACCAAGCGGTTGGGGGATTCGAAGAGCACGACGGCGTGCGGCGACCGGACGGCCAAGGCCAACGTGTTCTCCCGTTCCTTGCCTTTGCGCTCGGGAAACCCGAGTACGGTGAACGGGTGCGGTGTAAGGCCGCAGGCCACGAGCGCGGCCAAGGTGGCCGACGCGCCGGGAATGGGCACCACGCGAATCCCCGCGCTGATGGCCGCGTCGACCAGTCGGGCGCCCGGATCGGAAACGAGGGGCGTACCCGCGTCGCTGATGAGGGCGATGCCTTCCCCGGCGCGTAGGCGGTCGAGCAGCCGCGGAATCATGCTCGCTTCGTTGTGCTCGTGCAGCGCGAGCGTGGCCGTGCCGATGCCATAGCGGTCGAGCAGGGGGCGCGCATGCCGGGTGTCTTCACAGCAGATGGCGGCCGCGCCGCGCAGTACGGCGAGCGCGCGCAACGTGATGTCGGCGAGATGGCCGATCGGCGTGCTCACGACGTGCAAAGCCCCAGGCGTTACCGCCTGGGGCCAGAGTTCCGCCGCCCGAGTCGCCAGCGTCGAGGTCCCCTCGACGACCGGCTGACCGGACAGGTCCCCGGACTGACTCACGTCAGCCTCAGGACGACCTGCTTCAGGCATGCTCCTTGAACTTTGCTTCGAGCGCCGGACGCGGCACCGCTCCGACGACCTGATCGACGAGCTTCCCGTCCTTGAAAAACAGGATGGTCGGGATCGAGCGCACGTTGAACTTGGCGGCGGTGCGCTGATTGTTGTCGACGTCGAGCTTGGCCACCTTGACCTTGCCGGCGTAGTCGGCGGCCAGCTGCTCGACGATCGGCGCGATCATGCGGCAGGGCGCGCACCACGTGGCCCAGAAGTCGACCACCGACAAGCCCGCCTGCTCCTCGATTTCCGTCGCGAAGGTATCGTCCTTCACTTCGACTGCGTTCGCCATCATGACTCCGTGTAACGTCGCCACGTATCGCACGCTGCGCTGACGTCACTGTGCAGGATTAGAATTCGGGATCACTCACCCGATCAGGAACCTAGACCGATATGACCGATTCCGTTCGCCGCGGCACGCGCATCGCCCACATTGGGATTGCCGTTCGCGCCATCGACGAGCTGCTGCCGTTCATGCGGGACGTGCTGGAGATGCCCGAAGTCCCGCTCAGCGATGCCGATGGCGCCACGATTGTGGGGCTCGCCTCCGGTGAATCGCTGGTCGAGCTGCTGCACTCGGACTCCGAAACGTCGCCGATTGGCAAGTACGTCGCCAAACGCGGCCCCGGCATCCATCACGTCTGCTTCGCCGTGGACGACCTCGACGGCATGCTGCAGAAGTGCCGTGATGCCGGTCTCCGACTCATCGACGAGGTTCCCCGTTTGGGTGCCGAAGGCAAGCGTATCGCCTTCCTGCACCCGAGTAGCACGGGCGGGGTGCTCGTCGAACTGTCCGAATACTAGTCGGCCTGTCCAGACGGGGTACCCCGGATGCCGCCGCCCCACATGACCGGGGCGGCGCCCCGTTGGCGCTCAGCTGCAGAAATCGCGCAGTTTGGAGACGTCGATGTCCTCGACCAGCTGGCGGCCGCCGGGACCACCCACCGTGGTCACCGTGGTCTGGGCGGTCAGCTTTGCCTTCTTGAGCTCGACCAGATGCTCCTGTCGGCCACCAGTCTGCAAGCGCGGGCCCGCCTCGACAAAGCGGAACACGTCGTGCTGGAGCAGGCACTGCATGATGACGAGTCGCTTTTCGAGCTCGTCGCGCTTGTACTGGTCACGGGCCAGCCCCTTCTCGTTGCCCCAGAGGCCGGACATCGCCTGGAGATCCTGGGCCTTGACCGCCCCCATGAACGCCTCGACAGCGCCTCGACCGGTCGCCGCGCCGACGGTCCCTGCCGGGCTGGCCCCGATGGACGGCGGCGCGACCGGGCCGGGCAACGACAGGTCGGTGGAAACCGCCTGACGGGCACAGGCGCTCGTGATCAGGAGCGCCGCAGCCGCTATCGCGGTCCCGAGGCGAACTCCTGCACGCGAATTCTGCTTGATTTGCTGCATACCGGGCACCAAGGCCTCCTTACCTTCGGTGTAAACGGGCAATGGTGTAAGCTATCACCATTCCCAACTGCGTATGTTCTGCCGGTCTGTCACCGGCGACCTTCTGGACCGTCCGCTCGGACCGTCCCTGATTCCCAGACCTACCCCGAAGATGTCGCTTCGCTACCAGCGTCTGTACGTCAACATCGATCACGTGGCCACCGTCCGTCAGGCCCGCCGCAGCCCCACCCCCGATCCGGTGGCTGCCGCGGTGCTCTGTGAACAGGCGGGCGCCGACGGCATTACGGCCCACCTGCGCGAAGACCGTCGGCATATCCAGGACGAGGACATTCAGCGACTGGCGACGACGGTCACCACGCTCCTCAACTTGGAGTGTGCCATAACCGACGACATGCTGGCACTCGCCGAAACACTTCGGCCCGCCCAGGTGACGCTCGTGCCCGAGCGGCGCGAGGAAGTCACGACCGAAGGGGGGCTCGACGTCATCCGCCACGAAACGGCGGTGCGTGCCGCCGTGATACGTCTGAAACGTGCCGGTATCCGCACCAGTCTGTTCATTGATCCCGACGCGGCGGCGGTACGTCTCTCCAAAGCCGTCGACGCGGACGCCATCGAACTCCATACCGGCGCCTACGCGCATGCGCCACGGAACCCGGCTACCCTGCAAGCGCTCAAGGATGCCGCGGCACTCGGCGTGTCGCTCGGCCTGGCGGTGCACGCGGGACACGGACTCTCCGTGGACAATGTGGGGCCGGTGGCCGCGATTCCGGAAATCGAAGAGCTCAACATCGGGCACGCCATCGTCGGGCGCGCCATCTTTATCGGACTCGTCGCCGCCGTGAAGGAAGTGCGGACGGCGATGGACGACGCCCGCGAAGCCGATCGGTTCTGAACGGGCAGCACTGCCGAACTCTCCCCAGCTCTCCCGCGCATGAGTGCACCACAGGCGCTAATCGAGTTCTTCCAGAAGGAAGCCGGCGAGTATCTCGACCGGCTCGATCAGCTGTTGGCCGATCCCGCCGCGCCCGATGCGGCGGCGTTCCTCGCGAGCGCTCGTGCGTTGCGCGGCAGCGCCACGATGACGCGTCTCGAAGGGCTTCCCGACTTTGCGTCGACGCTCGAGCGCATCGCGACGGGACTGCGCGATCAGGAGCTGCGGTGGGATCAGCGCCTGCACTTTGCGGTGCGCGGGGCGCTGGTGGAGTTGCGGCAGTTGGTGGACAAGGCCGCGGTCTGGGCTGACGCCGAACAGCGACGCGCGCGCACGCAGTCCGTGGCGCTGGCCTCCGTGGCCGCCGGCTATCTCTCCACGAGTGCGCCAGCCGAGTCGCCGACGGCGCAGGTCGTGCCGATCTCGCGCTTCTTCCCCGACGACGGCATGCCGGCGATCCTGCAGCGCAATCCCAAGCCGGCCGTCACCCTCGCGCAGCGCTTTCGTACCGATATTGCCGCGGCAGCCGACGGCGTTGCGCGCGAGGCCGCCGCGCTCGCGACCAGTCCGGCCGGCCCGTCGCAGCTTGCCCTCACCGACGGGGTGCGCCGCGCCCTGCTCGGCCTTTCCGACGTGGCCGAAAGCTACGGCGCGTCGAGCATTGCCACGCTCGCCACCAAGATGGCGCGGGCGCCGCTCGTGAACAGCGCTGAACGCGCCGGCGTCCAGGGGTTCGCGCAGCTGCTCATGGATCGCGAACTCAGCGACGGACAACTCGCGGCCCAGGTGAAGCAGACCAATCTCACCTGGAACGGAGCCCCTGCCCCGCAGGTCGCCATTGTATCCATCGAGTCGCTGCTCTATCGCGGCCATTCGGCGGTTGCACGCGCGCGCGAAGTCCGCGACCAGCTCAAGGTGCACTGGCAGCGCGGCTCGCTGGCGCAGCCCGAAGCGCAGTCGCTCTTCGAAGAGCTGAGCGATTTGCTCGATCTTGCCGTGACCACGTGAAACGGAGCACGTGCGCGTGAGCGTGTCGGCCAACGCCCCCACCACGGTGCGTACTGAGCGCGCGCACGCGAAGGTCAACCTCGTGCTGCGCATTCTGGCGCGCGAGGCCAACGGCTATCACGGCATCGAAACACTGTTTCAGAAGCTCGCGCTGCACGACGTGGTTCACGTCGGCGTCGGTTCGGGGCCGCGCCAACTCACGTGCAGCGGCCCCACCATGCCCAGCGGCGGCCTTGGGCCGGTGGAGCGCAACCTCGCCTGGCGGGCCGCCGAGGCCTACTGCACGGCTGCGGCGTGGGACGCCTCGTGGCAGATCGCCATCGAGAAGCACATCCCGGTAGGCGGTGGACTCGGCGGCGGCAGTGCCGACGCCGCGGCCGTGCTGCGTGCGCTCGAAGCCATGTGTCCAACGCCCATTGGGCTACCGCGCCTGCTGGAGATTGCCGGACGACTTGGCGCCGACGTGCCGTTTCTCGTGACCGAGCATTCGCGGGCGTGGGCGTGGGGACGCGGCGACCGAATGTTGCCGCTGCTCGCGCTTCCCCCCATGGCGCTTTCGCTCGTCGTGTTCCGCGCGGGGGTAAACACCGGCGCCGCGTACGGCGAGTTTGCGCGCGTGCGGGAAGCTCGCGGCGAAAGTGTGGGAGCCTATGGCTACGAGGCGTCGGCGTTCAATGACTGGTCCGCGCTGATGACCATCGCCGGCAATGACTTCGAACTGGTGGTCCCCGGCATGCACGACGGCGTGCGTACCGTGCTGCCGTTGGTTCGCGACCACGCCCATCGACTACGCGAGCAGGGACACGCGGCCATCGGCATGATGAGCGGCAGCGGCGCGACGTGTTTCGTGTTGCACCCGCCGGCGGTCGAGCTCGCGCTCGACGTACCGGACGGCGCGAAGGTCGTGCGGACGGAGACCGCCTAGCCGACGCGTTACTGTTTCGCGCCGCCGAGGGTGGCTTTGCCGGACTTGGGATCGAAGGTGGCGCCGTCGGGGAGCAGATGCATGCGCACATTGCTGGCGCCCAACACGTCGCGATCGGCACCGGTCCGTGTGGCCTCACGCGCATCGATGATGAGCGCCGCGCTCGCACCGGCGATGCGCCAGAGACCGGACGGCTCCACGATGAGTGCGGTCCCTTCGTCGATACCGATGCCCAGATGCGGCGCGTCGGCCAGCACGAGACTCATCAGCCGATTGTGCCGCTTGCGCCGCAGAAAGTGCTGATCGATGACCGCGTTGGTGATGTACGAAAAGCCGCTGTCCACCTGCACGGTGCCGCGCTTGACCCGCGTCCACGTTTCCGTCGTGTCCTTGCGCAGCAGTTCTTCGCCCGTAATCATCGGCGACGAAATCACCGCCGCCCCCGCCGATGTGCCGCCCACCACCGCTCCCGCGTCGTAACGCGCACGGATGGCGCGCTCCACCTTGGAACCGCGGAGCGCTGCGGCAAGCCGATTCTGGTCGCCACCCCCGAACCACACGCCGGTCACCCCATCGAGCAGTTGCACGATGGAATCGTTGTCGGCTTGCGCGCGCGTAATCCAGATGTTCCGCGCCTGGGCACCGAGTGCCTGCAGGTCCTTGGCCTTCGCTTCGCCGCTTCGCTCGCCGCTGGCACTGGCCATGGCAAAGACCACGATGCGGGCAGACGAACCACCTGAGCGTTTGACGAAGTCTTCCACCAGCGCCGCCGGCTGCGTCCCACCGCCCACAATGAACAGCGTGCCGCGCGGTGCGGGCCGCGACTGCGCGCCGAGCAGCGGGGCGAACACGGTGAACGTCGACAGCAGCAGTGTGGCAGCAATTCGTCTGGGCAGCATCGACGTTCTCGTGAGGGAATTCGCAGGTGGGGGCGTCGCGGGCGGCGTTACGCGCGCGACTTAGGCACGGAAAAAGTACACGTACTTGGTCACGAGTCCACCACGAGACGGGCGTGCCCACGGAATGGAACGCTCGAGACCGGTGGGCCAGGCGCTATTCCAAACCACGTACAAATCACTGCCCGGCTTCACGGTCCAGCGCATGCGGGCATTGGTGCTGGCCCGCTGCGACTGATTGTCCCACTGTGCAAAGAGGGTCGTGTTGAGGCGCGGATTGAACGCGTAATCACCACGCAGCCGCGCGGTGTTCGCCGTGAAGCGTGCCTGCGGTAGCCGGACGTCGGACACCTGGATATCGGCGGTGAGCAACATGTGCGGCGCGCGACGCAATCGCACACTCGCCGTCAGGTCCGACGACTCCCCGTTGTAGAAGTCGCCACGACTTGCCGTCAGCGACACCTTCACGCGTCGCGCCTCGGCCCCCTGATACTGGACCTCGCTGCGCGTCCACCAGTACTGACCGGGCGCCACCGTCGCATTCGTGAACAACGCGAAGGCGTTCTCCGGGGCATCGAAGCGCCGCCGGACCGTGGCTTCGAGTCGGTCCCCGTTCTGCAATTGCAAGCCGAATGGCTTCACCGAAAACGAAGCATTGTCGAGGCCACCCGTGCTCCCCCAGACGACCTCGTAGTTGGCCACGTTGAACTCGTAGCGCCGAATGAGACGGCTGCGCTTGTGCGGCCGCGGCGTGATCTGCGTGCTGCCGGCAATGCGATTGATACCACGCTGCTGCACGAACCCGAGGGCAGGGTCGTACGCTTCGTCGATGTGATCGAAGCGCAGCGTGATGTCGGCGTTGTCGTTGGGGTAGTCGACCATGAAGCGGTAATGTCCACCAGTTTCGCCACCCGCCGAGTCGCGACTGAACGCCGCGTTCCCGAGGAACACGAGGTTCTGCCCACCCTGTACGACATACGGGAGAAAGAAGTCCACGCCGCCCGCCGCGCTGCCAGGTTGGCCGGTTTCGCCGGCGAAGGTGGCCATCGCGCCCACGTAACCGCGCCCCAGGACATCCTGCTTCACGCGCAACACCGCGTTGGTGGTGCTTTCGTCGCCCGACGTGCGAGCCGCAAGAAAGCCCACCTGCCGGCTCCCCGCGCGCCCCTGCATGCGCAAGCCGAACGGAATCGTTACCGGCATACCATTCGCACCGAGTCCGATGCGTCGCGAATAGAACATTTGTGAATCACGCGGACGCCCGAAGTCGAAGATGGCCGAGCCTTCGGTAAAGAAGGGACGCTGCTCCGGAAAGAAGAGCGGGAAGCGCGTAAGGTTGACGATTTGCCGGTCGACTTCTGCCTGCGCAAAGTCTGGGTTGATGGTGATGTCGGCGGTGATCGTGTTGGTGATGGGTGCCTTGATATCGAGACCGATGTTGGCATCGTTGCTCGGACGAGCGAGCACCGTATCGCCGCGCACGGCGAAGTAGCGGCGCTCGGCGAGGCGTGATTCGGTGGAGAGATACGGGCGCGCTTCAATGCGTGGACGGCGCGGCAATCCGTCGAGATTGCCGATGAGGCCTTCCTTCTCGAGAAAGCGCAGCCCTTCGGGACGGCGCCAGGCGTGCCACAACACTTCCTCGTTCTTGCGCGGCAAGAAGCGGCGGAAATTCATCCCCATGACACTGTCGCCCTCGGCGTAGCGGAGTGTCGCCCACGGAATGAACATCTCCACGAAATAGCCTTCGTTCGTCACCGAGGTGCGCACATCCCACACCCCGTCCCAACTTTCGTTGCCGGTCTCGATGTCGACGTGCTCACCGTCCCACATCGCGCCGTTCGCGTTGGCGCGGAAGTAGAACGCGCTGCGCTTGTCGTGCAGCCCGTCGATGCCCATGGACACATAGTCGTCACTGCGCAGTTCGGCGTCGCGGCGCACCTGCGATCGCACGATATTCGCGGCGTCCTTGTCGTAGCACGACCACCCGATGGCAAGTCCCGTGGGCGTCGCCAGCAGACGCACGACGGTGCGTTCGGTACCCGGCGCCCCTTCCACCGGATCGCGTTGGCGGAAGTCCGTGATGGAGTCGGCCTGCGCCCACTCCGGTTCGGTGAAGCGGCCGTCGAGCGAAATGTTGCGTGAGGTGCGATACACGCGGTGTTCGACACTGTTGACGTGCACTGCAGGTTGTGCGAGCGCGGGCAGGGCCGACAACAACAGGAGACTGCCCACCGCAGCGGCGTTGGTACAGCACGCGCGTACGGCAGCGGGGATTCGGAGGGGAGACGGCATCGTTCGTACTACGCCGCGAGGGGACGAACTGCTGAGCAGGGCCGAGCCGTACATCAAACGCGGCAGGCAACTGGCAGGGGCGCGGTCTTTTCTCGATACTTCCGCATGACCTCTACACTGACCGCTCCCACGATCGCGGACATCCGCGCCGCCCAGGCACGAATTGCCCCGCATGCCGCCGTGACTCCCCTGCTCCGGTCGCCAGTGCTCGATGCCGTGGCCGGTGGTCCGGTGCTGCTCAAGGCGGAAGTGCTGCAGCACACCGGCTCCTTCAAGCTGCGTGGCGCACTCAATCGCCTGTTGCAGCTGTCATTGGAGGAGCGTGAGCGTGGGGTCGTGGCGTATTCGTCGGGCAACCACGCGCAGGCGGTGGCCTACAGTGCAACGCTGCTGGGGATGCGGTCGGTGATCGTGATGCCCAAGGACGCGCCGGCGCTCAAGATCGAGCGCACCCGTGCCTTCGGGGCGGAGGTGGTGCTCTACGACCGGTGGACGGAAGATCGCGTGGCCATTGGCGGACGCATCGCCGCTGAACGCGGGTCGACCGTGGTGCCCCCGTTCGAAGATCCGCACATCGTGGCCGGTCAGGGCACGCTCGCGCTCGAAGCCCTCGAGCAGGCCAAGGCGATTGGCATGACGCCGGACGCTTTGCTGGTCTGTTGTGGTGGTGGCGGTCTCACGGCGGGCTGTGCGCTCGCCGCCGAAGCGGTGTCACCCGGGACAGTGGTCCATCCATGTGAGCCGATCGAATTCGACGACATGGCCCGCTCACTCGAGCTGGGGCATCGGGTCGCCAATGAGCCGGGCAAGCGGTCCATCTGCGACGCCATCGTCACCGATATTCCGGGCGAGTTCACCTTCTCCATCAATCAGCCGCGCGTCGGGCGTGGGCTGCGCGTGACCGACGAGGAAGTGCTGACGGCGATCGCCTTTGCGGTACGCGAGCTCAAGCTGGTGGTCGAACCAGGCGGCGCGGCGGCGTTGGCGGCGTTGCTGTCGGGGAAGCTCGAGACACAGGGGCGGACGACACTGGTGGTGACGACCGGGGGGAACATCGATCCCGCGATCCTGGCCCGGGCGATCGGAGCGTAAGGCGGCCTCGGTATGGCTGCTCGGTTGGGAACTGCTCACACGGAGGCATCCGAGGAACAGAGGCCACAGAGGAGTCTGCGGAGTAGGCTCAGTGTCCTCCGTTCCTCGGATGTCTCTGTGTATGCAGTTCTGGCAAAATCTGGAACGTGATATCTCAGTAGTGTATTGATCGCTTGTGGCGGAGATACCCTGCCATCAGTGACCAGCACTTTCCCGAACAAAACCCCAGGACATGACCATGACCCGCCGTTCAACGCTGCTCCTCGCGAGCGCGCTCTTCGCGTCTCCCTTGGCCGCTCAGCAGGCGAACACGCAAGCGGACTACGCCGCGGCGATGCACCGTGAGCACATGAACGAGACGCCCACCGCCTCGCCAGCCGCGAAGATCGCGCCCCGGATGGCCGTAAAGGGCGAGACGGTCGTGTACGGCACCGAGGGTGGCAAGTCGATCTCCGGCTACCTCGCCAAGCCCAGCAGCGGCGCGTCCAAGAAGGCCATCGTGATGGTGCACGAGTGGTGGGGACTGAACGACAACATCAAGGCGATGGCCGATCGGTACGCCGGCGAAGGCTACACCGTGCTTGCGGTCGATCTGTTCGGTGGCTCGGTGGCCACCACGCCTGATGCCGCTATGAAGCTCTACCAGGCCGGCATGTCGAACATCGCCGCCGGCGAGCGCAACGTGGCCTCGGCGGTGGCGTATCTGCGCAAGAACGGCGCGACGTCGGTGGGGAGCGTTGGGTACTGCTTTGGCGGGCATTGGTCGTTGCGCACCGGTCTTGCGGGAGGCGCGGGTGTGAATGCCGTGGTGATCTACTATGGCGCGCCTATCACCAACGCGCAGGAGATCGCCCGCCTCAAGGCGCCGGTGCTTGGCCTGTTCGGTGGTAAGGACACGGGCATCCCGCTCGACAGCGTCCGGGCCATGGAAGCGCAGATCAAGAAGGCCGGCAAGCCGGTGACGATCAATGTCTACGAGAACGCCAACCATGCCTTCGCCAATCCGAGCGGCCAGGCGTACGACAAGGCCGCCGCGGAAGACGCGTTCGCGAAGACGACGGCGTTTTTCAAGGCAAATTTGAAGTAACCGTTCGAGCACACGCGGGGTGCACCAGCGCCGGGATCGCCCAACGATCCCGGCGCTTTCGCCATAGTATTGAGCATGACTTCCCGCCGCGATTTTCTTGCGACCGGTGGTGCGGCGCTCGGTGCGCTCGCCGTCGGTCCCCGCCTCCTCGAGGCCGTCCCTGCCCCGCCCCGCCTCCCGGCGCTCTACACCGACGCCGTCACGCGTGAGCTCATGATGGAAGCGCTCGACGCCGCCAAGCGCGCCGGCGCGTCGTGGGCCGACGTGCGCATTTCGCGCAATCGCAACAACAGCGTGCAGACGCGCGAAAAGCAGATCACCGACGTCGTCGAAACCGACACGATGGGCTGCGGCGTACGCGTGCTCGTCGACGGCTGCTGGGGCTTTGCCGCCACGCAGGAGCTGAGCAAGGCCGGCGTGGGGAGTACCGCGCAGGAAGCCGTCGCCATTGCCAAGGCCAATCGCGTCGCGCGCGATCGCCGGGTCGAGCTCGCGCCTGCGCCCGCGCAAGTCGACAAAACGTGGCGCAGTGCGTATACCATCGATCCGTTCACGATCGCGATCGAAGAAAAGGCCGACCTGCTGCTGCGCGCCAACGCCGCCGCCCTCACAGTGCCCACGGTGCGCTTCGTGAACAGCGGACTGTCGTTCGTGAAGGAAGAGCGCAACTACGCCAACACCGACGGCACCGTCACCACGCAGGACTACGTGCGCAGCTGGGTTACGATGTCGTGCACGGCGGTCTCCCCAGATCGTACGGGCACCGCCGTGCGCGGCCCCGAAGTCGTGCAGCCCGCCGGCCGCGGGTGGGAGTACGTGCTCGAAGCCGACATCGTGAACAACGCCAAGGTGTGGGCGGGCGAAGCCGCCGAGAAGCTCACCGCCAAGCCGGTGGAGCCGGGACGCTACGATCTCATTCTGCATCCTTCGCAGCTGTTTCTCACCATTCACGAGTCCGTGGCGCACGCGACGGAGCTCGACCGCGCGATGGGCTATGAAGCCAACTACGCCGGCACTTCGTTCGTTGCGCCTCCATCGAAGGTACTCGGCTCACTCAAGTTCGGCTCGCCGATCATGCAGATCGTCGGCAATCGCAGCGAACCCGGCGCGCTCGCAACGATCGGCTACGATGACGACGGCGTGGTGCCGGACGAGTTCCCCATCATCAAAGACGGCATCTTCGTCGATTACCAGACGAATCGCGAACAGGCGCCGTGGTTGCGCGAGTACTACGCGAAGACCGGCAAGCCCGTGCGCTCCCACGGCTGCTCGTACGCCCAGAGCTGGGCCGATGTCGCGTTCCTGCGCATGCCCAACGTGTCGCTGCAGCCCGGCCCCAAGGACATTGGGTGGGACGATCTCATTGCCGCGACCGACAAGGGGATCGCGATGATCGGGCGCGCGTCGTACTCCATCGACCAGCAGCGCTACAACGCGCAATTCGGCGCGCAGCTCTGCTACGAAGTGCGCAAGGGCAAGATCGTCGGTCAGGTGAAGGACGCCGCATACCAAATGCGCACCCCGGACTTCTGGAACACGCTCGACATGCTCGGTGGCCAGAAGAGCTACATGCATGGCGGCACGTTCAACGACGGCAAGGGGCAACCGGGCCAGTCCAACGCCGTCAGCCACGGCTGCGTGCCGTCGCGCTTCAAGAACGCCAACATCATCAACACGGGGCGTGCGCTGTGAGCACTCTTTTTGACAACGACGCGCCGAAGTCGCTGTTCAACATCGGCCGCGCCGCAGCTCCCACCGGCGTACTGTCACGCGACGAGGCACAGGCGCTGGTGGAGCGCACGGTGAAGCTGAGCAAAGCCGACGCCGTGCGCGTGAGCGTAAACAGCAGCCGCGAAACCAACCTGCGCTTCGCCGACAACCAGATGTCCACGAGCGGCGCGACGACCAACACCACGATTCGTGTGCAGAGTGTGTTCGGCAAGCGCAAGGCGAGTGTAGTGACCAACGACCGCAGCGACGACGGGTTGCGTCGCGCAGTGCAGCAGTCCGAAGCGCTCGCCAAACTGGCCCCTGAGGATCCAGAGTATCTTGGCGAACTCGCAGCCCAGCAGTACGGCAGCGTGAACGCGTGGAGCGATCGCACGGCAGAGCTGACTGCCGATGACCGTGCCAAGGCCGCGCTCTCGGCACTCGCTCCCGCGCGCGCCGGCAAGGAGCTCACCGTGGCGGGCTTCATCATCTGCAACGCGTCGGCGAGCGCCATCGGCACGAACGCCGGCCTCTTTGCCTATCATCGCGGTACGACGGCCAACTACACGCTCACCGCACGCACCAACGACGGCACCGGCTCTGGCTGGGTCGGGGCCGAAGATACCGACTGGGCGAAGATCGATTTCCAGAACGTCGCCGACCGCGCCATCGAGAAGGCGCGGCGCTCTAGCAACCCGGTGGCCATCGAGCCTGGGCGTTACACGGTCATCTTCGAACCTGAGGCGACGGCGAATCTCGTCGGGCTGATGTCGAACGCCTTCCAGGCACGCGCCTCCGACGAGGGCCGTTCGGCGTTCTCGAAGGCCGGCGGTACACGACTGGGCGAGAAGATCGTCGACGAGCGCGTATCACTGTACTCCGATCCTGCCGACGCCCTCATCCTCTCGTCGCCATTCGATGGCGAGGGATTGCCGCTGCAGCGGCAAACGTGGGTGAAGAACGGCGTGCTCAATCAGCTCGCGTACAACCGCTACTGGGCAAGCAAGCAGGGGAAGACACCCACCGGCGGCACGGCGGGGCTGCGCATGGCCGATGGCGCCGACTCGCTCGAGTCGCTCATTGCAGGCACGACCCGCGGTGTGCTCGTCACGCGCCTCTGGTATCTGCGTCCCCTCGATCAGCGGACGCTCATGTACACCGGCCTGACGCGCGATGGCACGTTTCTCATCGAGAACGGCAAGATCGCGCGGGCCATCAAGAACTTCCGCTTCAACGATTCCCCGCTGTTCATGCTCAACAACCTCGAAGGCGTGGGCAAGGCGGTGCGTACGGCGGGCGGCGAAGGCGGACCTGGGGTGGCAATGCCGCCCATCAAAGTCCGGGATTTCAATTTCACGAGCCTGTCGGACGCGGTATGATCGAACCACGTGCGGCGCGCCGAGTGCAGCTCACCACGCGCGCCGCGGTGAGCCTGTTCGCGCTGGGGGTCGTCTTCTTCGCCGGGCCACGCCCCAGCGTGGAGTGGACCGACACGAGCTCGTTCGCGGCCACGATTCACGTGGTCGCGTCGGCGCTTCCCGACAGCATCGCCGCGTTTCCTGAATGGTTCGCGGCGCAGGAGCAGGCGGCGGGTGTGACCGATCCCGACGTCGCAAAGCGTGTCGTCTTCGCCGACAGTGCCCACCCGGCCAAGACACCGTGGAGCGTCGTGTACCTACACGGCTTCTCCGCTACGCGGCAGGAAACGTCTCCGCTCAGTGAAGAGGTGGCGCGCGCCCTCGGCGCCAACCTGTACGAAACGCGTCTCCGCGGTCACGGTCTCCCTGGCGATTCGCTGGGGCACGTGCAGGCGCGCGACTGGATGGGCGACGCCGCCTTCTCTCTCGACGTCGCTCGACGGCTCGGCGATTCCGTGCTCGTGATCGGCACCAGCACCGGCGGCACGCTCGGCGTCTGGCTGGCCACGCTACCCAAGGCGGTGCGCGAGGGACTACACGCACTCGTGCTCATCTCGCCGAACTTCGGTCCGAAGGATCCGGCCGCCGGCTTGCTCACGCTGCCGTGGGCCGAGGTCGTGCTGCCGAGATTCATTCCGCAACGCGAGTGGGTCGCGAAGAACGAAGAGCAGAAGCGCTTCTGGACCATGCGGTACCCGTCCACCGCACTCTTCCCGATGCAGGCGATGGTCGAGCATGTGCGCGACGCGTCGCTGTACGACTATGGCGTGCCGACGCTCGTGTTCTACAACGAAGGCGATCAGGTGGTGGATGCCAAGCGAACCACTACGTGGCTCGATGCGCTCGATGCCGTGGGCCGCTTGAAAGCGGAGCGTGTGCTCGTGACGCCCAAGGCCGGCGAAGACGGGCATGTGATTGCCGGTCGTATCGTGTCGCCGAGTCAGACCGGTGGCATGCGTGATCGCATTGTGTCGTTTGTCCGCCCGCCCTGACGCCGTTACCGCTTCGTCTTCGGCGATTCGTATTTCGCGTTCCGCGACTGCCCGTTCGCCAGCATCTCGAGCGCCTGCGCAATACGACGTTCCTTGGTTTCCGGCTTCTTGGCGTCGGCAATCCATTCGGCGTACTCGCGCCGGTGTGACGGACTGAAGGCGTCGAACACCGCCTTCGCTTTGGCGTCGCGCTTTAGCGCCTTCGCCAGTTCGACGGGCACAGCAACGGTCTTCGCGGCGGCCTTCCTGGCGGGTGTCTTCGCGGCCGCGGTGTCGCGGGTGTTCTTCACCCCGGCGTCGGTCAACTCCATCGCGCGATGTATCCACTGCGTGAGCTGCTTGCGCGCCGGCAGCCCCTTCACGCTGGTAATGCGCCCCAGCTGGCCCATCGCCTCCCCGGAGGCATCGGCGCCCAACACCTGCTCACCAAGCCAGAAGCCGAAGGCGCAGTGCGCCTTGAAGGCCGCCATGTTGCACAGCAGGCTCCCCTTGTAGGTGAAGAAGGGCATGCTCCACTTGATCGCCTCCTCGGTGTCGGGGCAGGCGCCGTGCACGACCTCACGCAAATGCGCGAGAATTTCCTGCGCAAACGGCTGCGCCTTGGCGATGTAGGCGTCGACCTTCGGATCACGTGTGCCCATGTGGGGACTCGGCGATGAATGGGTGGTCGCGGCGCGAGAGTTACTTGGACGGCTTGGGGTCCTTCAGACGCAGCAGCCCTTCCTGCGCCACCGAGGCCACCAACTGTCCATCCCGTGTGAAGATCTGCCCGCGAACAAAGCCGCGTGCACCGAACGCGCTGGGGCTGTCCATTACGTACAGCAACCACTCGTCGGCTCGGAACGGACGGTGCATCCACAGCGTGTGATCGAGTGAGGCCAGAAAGAGCCGCGGGTCGCCGTACCGGACGCCGTGCGTGAACAGCGCCGTAGGAAGAAAGCCGTAGTCCGACGCGTACGCGACGATGGCCTGATGCACGATGGGGTCGTCGGGCAACCGATCGATGACGCGGAACCACACGTAGCGCTGCGACTCGCCCGCACTCGGCCCGCCCGGCAAATGGGACTGCGGCGAGCGGAAGTCGATGGGGCGGTCCTGCGTGAGGACCGTGCGAAGCTCGGGAGGCAGAATGGCGGCGTTCTCGCGCACCTGCTCGAGCTCGGGCTTGATGCTGTCCGGGTCCTGCACATCGGGCATGGGGACCTGATGGTCGAGCCCGGGCTCTTCGATGTGAAAGGAGGCCGACAGGTGGAAGATCGCTTCGCCGTGCTGAATGGCGGTCACACGACGACTGGTAAACGTGCCGCCGTCGCGTGGCCGATCGACGAAATACACGATCGGCGCCTTGAGATCGCCGGGGCGCAGGAAGTACCCGTGCACCGAGTGCGCTTCGCGGGCCTCGTCGACCGTGCGCCGAGCCGCGACCAGTGCCTGCGCAAAGACTTGTCCGCCAAAAACCCGGCCGGTCCCCAGGTCCCGGTTCTTTCCGCGATAGATGTTCACCTCGAGCTTTTCCAGCTCGAGCAGCTCCAGCAGTTCCGATACGATGCTCATGGAGTGAATATGAGGCATGAATCGCGCTTTCCGCTCGTTCTTCTTTGCGCTGGTGTGCGTGGCCGCCGGCACATGGCTGCTGTGCACCCCGCGGGGGCCCAAAACCGTGCCTCCCGGCCCGGTGGCGACGCCCGGCGCGGCCGCGCCCAGTGCGCCCGCCCCGTCCGTCAGCCCGGCGCCTCCGGCTCCTCGCAGCAGCATCGGGTTCCGCTCGCGTACCCGCCTCGAGGAGCACTTTGCCAAGCATGGCGCAGAATTCGCCGCGGCGACCGCCAACGACTATCTGGCCATGGCGCAACGTGTCCGCGCGCTGCCGCCATCGTCCACGGTCCTTGAGCTCACCCGCCCTACCGACGGGGTGATCTCCAAGTTCGACCGCGAGAGCGGTGCCTTTCTGGCGTTCGACGCCGATAGCACCATTCGCACCTTCTTCAAGCCCAACGACGGCGAAGCCTATTTCAAACGGCAGGCCCGTCGTTCTCCCCGTTCCTGATTTCCCGCCCCTGCCCTGTGATGCACGAACGCGACGAATGGTTGGCCCAGTGGTCCCGCACGGTGACCGAGGTGGAGCGTGGGTACGAGCTCACCTTCGACGACTATCTCAATGACCTCGACATGCGCCACAAGCTGCGCGTCATCGAGGAGCACGACGACCAGTGGGCCGACCTGCTGGAGCTCGACACGCGCTTCCGCAGCGCCACCTTTCCCAGCGGCCGCTGTGTCTGGGGTGAGGAGAACGCCGCCGCCGAAGGGTGGGACCGCGAGAAGCACTGGTACTACTGGCTGCTCCCCAAGAAGCAGGGGTTGGCGTTCGAGGCGGAGTACTGAGCACGCGGCCCTGATATCACAAATGTGATTTCAGGGCCGGAGTCGTTATCTTTGGAGGCTATGTCGGATTCCCTGCTGCCTCAGAATACTCCTGCCGAGCCCGGCGCGACGCCGTCCATATCGGCCGAACAGATCGCCGCCGCCACCGCGTTGCTCGAAAAGCTCGCGGAGGACCGCGCCAACCTGCTCGAGATCCCCGAAGAACAGCGCACGCGCCTGCTCAAGGCCGCGGGCGAAGTGTCGCGCCCGGATGCCATTCTGCGCCGCCAAATGGTGAAGGCCACCAAGCGTCTCAAGAAGGTCGAGCGCACGGCCAAGCTGCAGGAAGCCGAGAACCAGCTGCAGGAAACGGGCATTCGCAAGCTGCGGCGGCAGACGGTGTTCACGACGCCCAACTATTTGCTCCCCGGTAGCGATGAGCAGATCACGGTGGACGAACCCGACTTCACCGAAGCGTTGGAAGCGCAGCACTGCTACGTGTGCAAGCAGCAGTTCACCGTGCTGCACCACTTCTACGATCAGCTCTGCCCCAGCTGCGCGGAGTTCAACTACCGTAAGCGCACGGAGCTGGCCGACCTGACCGGCCGCACCGCACTGCTCACCGGCGGCCGCGTGAAGATCGGCTACCAGGCCGGCATCAAGTTGCTGCGCGCCGGTGCGCATCTCATCGTGACCACGCGCTTCCCGCGCGACTCGGCGCAGCGCTACGCCGCCGAGCCCGACTTCGAGCAGTGGAAGCATCGCCTCGAGATCTACGGGCTCGACCTGCGTCACACGCCAAGTGTGGAAGCGTTCTGCCATCACCTCATGGAGACGCACGATCGCCTCGATTTCATCGTGAACAATGCCTGTCAGACGGTGCGGCGTCCGCCCGATTTCTACAAGCACATGATGGACCTCGAGCGTGCCTCGCTCAGCGACATGCCGGAGCAGGCGCGCAAGTTGCTCGGCGCGTACGAAGGCGTGCGCGGCTATCACCTGCTCCCCGAAGCCGGTGTCTCGCGTGACGAAGAGATGATCACGCCGGCCACGCTGCCGCGCGCGTTGGCCGACGTGGCGGGCATCACGCATGCGGCCGAATTGTCGCAGGTGCAGCTGCTGGCCGAGGAGTATCAGGACCAGTCGCAGCTGTTCCCCGAAGGGCGGCTTGATCAGGACCTGCAGCAGGTGGATTTGCGCGAGCGCAACTCGTGGCGCCTGCTCATGCACGAAGTGCCGAGCGTGGAGCTGCTGGAAGTGCAGCTCGTGAACGCCATTGCGCCGTTCCTCATCAACGCGCGTCTCAAGCCGCTCATGATGCGCACCGCGAATCGCGACAAGCACATCGTGAACGTGAGCGCCGTCGAAGGGCAGTTCTATCGCAAGTTCAAGACGACGCGCCACCCGCACACGAACATGGCGAAGGCGGCGCTGAACATGATGACGCGCACGTCAGCGGCCGACTACGAGACCGACGGCATTCACATGAATGCCGTCGATACCGGCTGGGTGACGGACGAAGACCCCGTGCACATTGCGGCGCGCAAGGTGGAGGAGCATCGCTTCCATCCGCCGCTCGACATCGTGGACGGCGCGGCGCGCATTGTTGATCCCATCATCGATGGGATCAACACGGGCGAGCATGTGTGGGGGAAGTTCCTGAAGGATTACAAGCCGACGGATTGGTAGGCGACTACCACGTCAGTCCGCGCAGGTACGCGAAGTTCTCCTGCGCACTGGCCAGCTCGTCGCCGCTCCCTTCCTGCTCGACGAAACACGGCTTCTTCTCGAGCTCCGGCACCGCGGCCAGGAAGCTCTTGAGGTCGAACACACCCTTGGCGAGCTCCGTATCCTTGGTGCGATCGGCGATGACGTTTTTGAGGTGGAAGCTCCAGCAGCGATTGCGGTACTGCTGCAGAAACGCCAGCGGATCGCCGCCGCCCATGAGCATGTTCCCCACGTCGAGCTGAAAGCGCACGAGCTTGGGGTCGGTTTCCGCAAGGAAGACATCCATGGGCTTCTGCCCCATGATGCGCTTCTCGTGATTGGGCTCGTTGTGCAGCGCAATCCACAACCCGAAGCGGCGCGCCACTTCCCCGGCGCTGTTGAAGCGGTTCGCCCAGAGCTTCACCACCTCGATGCTCTTGTTGGCTTCGGCCGGAAGACTTGGCGCCGTGAGATACGTCATCCCCAGCTCCTTCGCCTCGGCGCACCGCTGCTCCCACTCCGTGAGAATGGTTTCCGGTGCCATGTGCGCCGAGGGCGCCTTGAGGCCCGTAGCCTTGAGGCTCGCCTTCACTTCCTTGATGGACTGCCCGAAGTTCTTGAAGCTCCAGAGCAGCTCCACGTCGGTGTAGCCGATCTTGGCGAGCGCTTCGAGGGTACGGTCGGGGCTCGCCTTCATGGCGTTCCGCACGGCGTACAGCTCGATACCGATGCGGTCGAGTTTCCCCGCGGGGGGGTGGAGGGCGCCGAGCGCACTCGCAGGGATATGGCGGCTGGCCAGAGCGGCGGCCGCAGAGGCAAGGAAGGAGCGACGGAGCATATCGAATGTTACGGCGTGGAGGTGCTCCTCCGGAAGGCGGTGGCACGAGCGGGTCGGCCGGCCAAACGCCATCGCTCCCCCGCGCGTATTCTCCCTGAACCCCGTCTCAATTCAGGAGTCTGCATGTCCCGAGTGTCCGCCCTCTCCCTTTCGCTGCTGTTCGCGCTGCCGTTGGGCGCGCAACAGAACGGCAGTGCGCCCGCCACCTGGGACCCGCAGCAGATCCTGCGCACCGAACGGTTCGTGAAGCCGCCCGAGAACATTACGCGCATGATCATGGCGCCTCGCACCGATATTTCGTTCACGAACCAGAGCCCCGACGGGCGATGGTTTATGCGCACGCGTGGCGCCGATCGTGGCGACATCAAAGCATACGGTGCGCCGCATATCTGGCTGGGTGGCCTGCAGGTGGACACGCGCGCCAATCGCGCACGAAGTGTGACCACTAGCACGCGCACCGGGCTCACGCTCGTCGACCCGGTGAGTGGCACGGAGAAACAGATCGCCATTCCCGCGGGAACCACCATGAGCGCCCCCGTGTGGTCGCCGCGCGGCACGCACATCGCCTTCATGGTGAACTATCCCACGGCGTCGTACGCCTATGTGGCCGACGTCGCGACGGGGCGCCTCACGCGACTGAGTGAGCGTCCGTTGCTCGCCACGATGGTGACCGACATCGACTTCACCGCCGATGGACGCCACGTCGTGACGGTGCTCGTGCCGCAGAATCGTGGCCCCGTGCCCACGCATGGTGACGGCGACATCGAAGATGGGCCGCAGGTTCGCTTGACCGAGTCGAAGGCGATTCCGCAGCCGGTGCACTTCTCACTGTTGCAGGACCCGCACGACAAGGCCCTGCTCACGTACCACACCACGGGACAGGTGGCGCTCATCGACATCCGTTCACGGGCGGTGAAGGCGATCGGTGCGCCCACGATGGTGCGCGCCATCGATGCGTCGCACGACGGCAGTTTTGTGCGCGTGACGCGCATGACGGAACCGTTCTCGTACGTCGTGCCCGTCTCGAGCTTCGGCTCGGTGCAGGAGCTGTGGGACGCCACCGGCAAGGTGGTCGCCACGCTCAACACGCAGCCGCTGCGTGAAGGAGGCCGAGGTGATGACGCCGCGGCCGGACTCGCACGCGCGGTCGCCGCGAACGACACGAGCCGTCGCGCGATGCAGTGGAACCCCATTGGCGCGGGGCTGCTCTTCCTGCAGAACGTGCCGGCGCCGGCAGCTACG
>JAIXTI010000022.1 GCA_027484025.1 bacterium | reverse complement strand
TCCCGAAGGAGTACTCAGTGGGCTCGCCCAACAGCTCGTCCAGTTGTCCTGAGGATGTGCGAATAATGGCTTGGCGAAACAACGACCTGCGATGGGTGCGATTTGAGCGAAGCTTGGTGCTCATCACGTTGGCGCTTTTCGTTGCGAGCGTGCTCGCATGGCGAGGGATCCCCGTGTTCGGTAGTGAACCGCCGTTTCGACCGCTCGGCTCGGTCTTTCTTTCGGGAGCCATGCTGCTTCAGGCCATCTGCGCAATCCTGAACCGAAGACGCATGTACGGGCTCTCGAAAAGCCTGCTGGTTCTCTCCCTGGCGTGCCTTTGGTTTGGCGCAACGGCACCTTAGCGCCAAGAGTGACCGACGCACACGACAACCCCTTGTGAAGCTGCGCAGGTGCGTGTGGTTGCTGAAGCGGCGTGCTGACAGCGGGGTGCGCGCACCGTGGCTCGCAACCGTTGGGCTGCCGCAGGCGGCGCGTTACAGACTACGCGATACGCGGGTAATTCTATGGGAGCGGCGCAGCAGAGCCTTTAGCGTTAGGGCTACCCTCGACCACTTGACCAGCACAGGAACTCCATGGCCAATTCTCGCTCCACCTTTCGATTCGCTGCGGTCCTTGGATTCATTGCGGCGCTACTCGCGGAGTCAGCGGTCGTCGTCCGCTATCTTCGCACCGATGTCGTCGACTGGCGCATCGCGGGTGCTGGGCTGTTCATCGCCGCGCTGTCGCTGAATGCGTGGACGCGTTCCGACCCACGGGCTGAGGGCGGCTCAGAGGGCGCGTGAGCCATATTGGTCCCGGTTCGACGGTGTTCATTCCGGGTGGCACGCCCCAATCATCGAGCCCTGTACTTCTCTCCGACATTGGCCATTCGGCCAGTACGGTCGATTGGTAATTGTCGCCGCTTCCGTGTTACCGGCCAGTGCGGCCTTACACCGCAATGCAGCGCCGAGTCGAGAAGTGTTTCAGACTGGGCAGCCGCATCCTGCCTCATGGCCCGGACAGCCGTCTCCCCGTCGCCATATCACGCCCGATGCGCGCACTGAACTCCGTCAACCGCGCTTCTGCGATCTTGGTGAGCGGATGTGACGCACCAGCGCCGACGCGCATGACCTGCGCCGCACTGGCCATGGCCTGCCACGCCGCCGTCGTATCACGCTGCCGCATGGCGAGTGCCGCCGATGTGAACGAGAGATACATGTCGATGAAGGGGCGTCGCCGACCCGTACCCGGTAACTCCGCGAGAGCGCGCTCACGAGCGGCTTCGGCACCGGCGAGGTCACCCATGGCCACCGCATACGACATTTGCTGCCGATATAATCCCGATCGCATCCCGGCGTTGTGATGCGCGCGTGCCAACTCCGTAGCGAGCGCTGAATCCGCCAGCGCCTTACCCTCCGCGAAGCGGCCAAGTCCGAGCAGCGTCCAGGAAAGACCGGATTGTGTCTCGGCGGTCAGGGGATGCTGCGCGCCAAACACGCGAGTCGATGTCTCCCGCGCGCGTTGCCAATAGGCCTCGGATGCCGGAAGGGCCCCGCGCATATAGAGCCCAAAGCCCGCATAGGCGTTCACGAAGAGTGGGGTTGCCGGGTAGCGCAGGGAATCCACCGAGAGTCGTCGCTGTGCACTGGCCAGAAGGCTATCGGCCAGCGCGATCTGGCCACGCTCGGTTTCGGCGACTGCCAAGACGCTCTCGGCGATTGCGATAAGGAACTGTCGCGGCACGGCGCGCTTCATCTCCTCCGCGATCGCCGCGAGCGCCGGCGCCCGCAGGGAGTCCGCCTCGTAGAAGAGCGCCTGTCGCACCTGCGCGACGCCAAGATGCACCAACGACGCCAGCGAGTCGCGGGCCACCGGCGACATCGCGCCAGGTGCGCGCAACTGTTCGAGCAGGTCGAGCGCATGATCGTCATCACCGAGCGCCCGAAACACCCTGGCCGCAAGAATGACGTCCGCCGTCACGTCCAGTGACGACGGCCCCGTGGTGAGTTGGTGAAGCGCCCGCGCCGAGTCCGCGAGCTGACGCGCCCGCTCCAGCTCATCGAGGTTCGCATAGCTCGACGCAAAGCTTCGATACAGATCCGCCCGCGTACGCGGATCATCGGGGAGTTCGCTCGCCACACGCCGCACGGCAGAGTCGAGAACCACCCGCAGCGGCACCTCCGAACTGCCGGCGCGAATGCCATTGTACGAAAACGGATCGCTGGCACTCAGCACACTCTCCAGCATCGCGCGTACACGTGTGGCCCGGAGCGTCTCCGCCGATGCGCGTCGCGCCTGCCACGTCGACACGATCGTGCCGACCATCAACGACAACGTACCGAGCACGACCGCGACACTGAACGCGCGATTGCGTCGGACGAATACGCGTACGGTATACGACCAGCGCTCCGGTCGGGCGGCAACCGCTTCACCCTTGAGATAGCGCAGCACATCATCGCTGAAGGCCTGCACCGTGGCGTAGCGGCGCGCGGGGTCTTTCCGCAGAGCCATCTGGACGATCGCATCCAGTTCTCCGCGCAGCTGCCGACGGAGAGTGTCACCGTTCGTCTCGAGCGACTGCGCGGCGTGGGTGTCGGACACCTCGGCACTCAGCAACCGCGGCGGCGTCTCGCCGAGCAGCTGCATCACCTCCCCCGCGGACTTCCCCTCAAGATCGTACGGCGCCGAACCGGTGAGCAAGCGAAAGAGCAGCACCCCAAGAGCATACACATCCGTGGCAGTGCTGATCGCTTCGCCACGCACCTGCTCGGGACTCGCGTAGGCCGTGGTGAGCGGCGCGAATCCGCTACGGGTCGTGTCTGCGTCTGTGTCGTCGGTGGCCATGAGTTTGGCGACACCGAAATCGAGCAGCTTCACGACCCCATCGCGCGTCACCAAAATGTTGCTGGGCTTGAGATCGCGATGTATCACCAGTTTACCGTGCGCGAACTGCACCGCGGAACAGACCGTGCGAAACAGATCGAGGCGTGCGCGCAGCGACAGCTTCTGCTGCGCGCACCAATGGTCGATGCGCACACCGTCCACGTGCTCCATGACGAGATACGGCACGCCATCGTCGGTTGCGCCGCCGTCGATGAGCGCCGTGATGTTGGGATGACTGAGGTCGGCAAGAATCCGTCGTTCACGACGAAAGCGCCACAGCATCTCCGGCTGGCGCACCGCCATCGCGAGCGTCTTGATCGCCACCCGCTGCGTGAACTCACTGTCTGCCCGGATCGCTTCGTACACGACGCCCATGCCGCCCCGGCCGATTTCCCGGGTGATACGCCACGGTCCGATGGTGCGCCCCAGGACGTCACTCTCCCGAGAGCTTTGCCAGTCGGCCAGCGCATCCTGCGTCACGCGCTCCAGCAGTCCACCATCGGCGTCGGCCGCAGCGAGGAGGCTGCGCAGTTCCGCGGCCTCGCGTGGGCGCTGCGCGCCGATCGCTGCGAGCCGCGCTTCCCGAGCCGCCGTGGGCAGCGCCTCCAGTTCCGGGAACTCGGCCGACACGCGGGCCCACTGTGCCGGTGTCAGCGACGGTTCCACCATACGATCAGGGACGGCCACAAGAGCACCAACTGGTCCATACGCCGGCCTCAGGGTTACCTTCCACCGTCGATCTCCTTGCTGCCGTGGGATGGTGCCGTGTCCGATACGAATGACGTGACCCAACTGCTCGAGCAGGTCGCCGCTGGTGTCGATGGTGCCAGCGATGCTCTAGCCAGTCGCGTGTACGACGAGCTGCATATCATCGCCGTGTCGGCGATGCGCCGTGAAGCAGACGGGCACACGTGGCAACCCACCGAGTTGTTGCATGAAGCATTCGGAAAATTACTCGGGCAGGAACGGATTGTCTGGAAGAATCGTCGTCATTTCTACGGCATCGCGGCGCAGGCCATGCGGCGCCTTTTGGTGGACCACGCGCGCGCGCGGCGAAAGCAGAAGCGCGACGGTGGCGTTCGCGTAACGCTCGACGATGCGCTGTCGATCGAATCGGCATCGCCTGTGGACATGCTGGACCTGCACGTCGCGTTGGAGAAACTTGCCGTGCTTGATGCGCGCCAGGTCCGCGTAGTGGAGCTCCGCTACTTCGTCGGACTCACCTCCGAACAAACCGCCGAGCAACTTGAGGTGTCCGTGGCGACCGTCAAGCGTGACTGGACCATTGCCCGGGCGTTCCTCGCGCGCGAACTCCGCGACCCCTTACCCGCGCGCTGAACGCTGCCGTCGGCGCATGTGTCGGTGCGCGCCCAACAACATGACGCCAGTGAACGCCAACGCCAGCGTGTTCGGCTCCGGCACCGTCGTCGTGGCGGGGACCCCCACGATTTCATACGTCTGACGGCGTTGCCACGTGGTCGTGGTAGTTTCCGTTTCGAGCGGATCGAGAAAGAGCGCCGCCCGGGTATCCAGCACGGTATCTCCGGCCTTCACCTCGATGGTTTCCAGGATTGCGCCGGTACATCCGCTTGGCACGACGTAGTACTGCGTATAGAGGTCGAGGTTGAGCAGTGTGTACGTGGTGCACACCCCAAAGTAGCCGGCTTCGAATTGGGTCACGCCTACCCATTCGATGGTGCCAACCAGAATCTGCCCCTCGCGAATCTGCTCCGCCGTCAACGCATTGAGGTCCTGGTAGCCGGTGCGGACGGTGCTCGTGGACACATCGGTCACAAGGTTCTCACTTGACTGCAGCGTGGGACCGACAAAGCCTGTGGCCCCGGCAACCGTCAACGCGGCCTGCGCTTGCAGCACCGCCGCCGTGAACTGCGGGTCGAGAAACGACACCGCAAGCCACTGACTGAACAGCACCGGCCCACCTGGCATTCGCGCCTCGAGGAGCGTGGCGTACGTCTGTACAGTGGCCGTCTCTCGGGTGGTGATCACGTTGTTCGTGTGAAACTCGACAATCGAGGTCACGGTGGATGTCCCACCCGGCCTCTGCGCGACCGCGCGTCCCGCCCCCAGGTGCAGCAGCGCGAGTGCCAGCACCCATTGCGTCCTCTTCATCATCGTGCACTCCGGTCCGAGCCGTTGAGGAGGAGGCCCCACTGGCCGACCCCACTCTCCACGCGACGAAAACGGGTAGAACGGCTCACTGCCGCGGCAAACTACGGTTGGAATAGATCGATCGTGGGCCACACCGTGATCGAACCAAAGACGCTGCGTATCGCGGTTTCGGCAGTGCCTCCTCCGGTTCCCTGGCCGCGCGTCAGATTGAACTGCACCGCGATACCCGCACTGTTGGGGAACAATGAGACCCACGCATCTCCGCCGTCCTGTCCGCCAGGATGCTCGCGCGCGAAGCCACCAGCAATGGGCATGCTCTCCCAACCGAGCGAGTAGTAGTAGCCGGTGCCGGGAAACAGCGTGGCTGACCGGGTCCACATGGTATTGAGCGTGGACGCGGACAAGAGATCCGCACGGGTGGCATTCCCGTCAACGGCGGCAAGCACTCGGGCCAAGTCTACCGAAGAGCCGATCCATTGTCCCGATGCCTCGGCATACTCTTGTGCGGCCCCAACATTGGGCCACGTGCCCACTCCGTAAAAAGCCGTGACTGGGGCGCGTCTGTCATACGGCGTGACTTCGAGCGGATCACGCAGCGATATCGGCGTACGACCAAGCTTCATGGCGCCAGCACCGATGGGGCTGAGGATGTTCGTCTGCATCCACGTCTGGTATGTCTGCCCGGTGACCTGTTCGATGATGCGTCCGAGCAGGAGATACGCATAGTTGGAATACGCGTACGCCGTGCCCGGGGCATTCGCCAGAGGAACGCCGCGGCCAACACGTGAGAGCTGCAACGGGTCGACCGTTGACGCGCGATAGAGATACGCGAAGACCGAGTCGTCTACGCTGCGGCTCACGTTCCATCCAGCCGCGTGCTGCAACAGATCTCGGACCGTGATATTCGCGAAGCGCGGATCCTCGGTCTTCCCGGGCAACACCGGTACGGCGTTGAGTCGAGGGGACGCCGGTTCATCGAGCGAAAGCCGTCCATCCTGCACGAGCTTCATGATCCCGATGGCAGTAAGCGGCTTGCTCACCGAGCCAATGCGCCACTTATCATTTTGCGTTGGGATCCGCTTCGTGGCGCTATCGGCATAGCCATAGGTGCGCGAAAAAACCAAGCGGCCATCCTTGACGACGGCCACGGCGCCGCCTGGTTGACCAAGGCGCCGCATTTCGGAAATGACGACGCTGTCGAGGCGCGAAAGCAGGGGTACGCGTACGCCTGCACCAGGAAAGACCGTAATGACGGCTGTGCTGCTCAGGGCACCAGCCGTCGCGCGCACCGTGGCTTGTCCAGGTTGCAGGCCGGTCACCACCGCCCCGCCCGTCACGCTCGCGATCGCCGGCTGTTCGACCGTAAACACCACGGTGGCGCCCGAGATATCCTGTCCGGTCGTGGCGATCACGCGGCCGGTCAGTTGGAGCGTATCGCCAGTGAGGATGAACGACGAACTGCGACCAATAACAACCGAAGCGGGCACATAAGCCACGGTCAGTTGGAACGAGGCACTCTGTCCCTCACTGGTCGCACTGATGATGCTCGATCCAGGCGCCACCGCGGTCACGACGCCGTTGTTCACCGTCGCAACCGCCGGTGTCGCGGAGAGCCATGTGATGGTCCTGCCCGTCAGCGTGTTGCCCGCCGCGTCGCGGGTCACTGCGCTCACGGTGACGTTGGTGCCTGGCGAGACGGTGGCCGTTGGCGTACCGGTGAGTGTCACCGACGAGACGGGTACGTTAGCCACGGTCAG
>JAIXTI010000099.1 GCA_027484025.1 bacterium | reverse complement strand
TGGCGAGCCACAGCTGATGACCCCCGCCCAGCTCATGGACGGCTGGCGCGGCATCGTGCCGGGTTTCGACGCCACCTGGCACGAACTCACCGACGTCCGTGCCGAGGTACGCGGCGACGCTGCCACGGCCACCGCCCACGTCGATGGCCGGCACTGGATCGGCGACCGCCTCTGGCGGCCGATTGGCACCTACTACTGGACGCTGCGCAAGCTCGACGGCGCCTGGAAGGTGACGTCGATGCGCTTCACCATGACGCAGGAGATTGGCGATCGCGTGCTGGCGACCGAAGCCACCGAACGCGCCAAGGCGAAGGCTGCTTCGACGCACTGAGAAATCCCGCAGACCAGAACACCGTGCTGCGGATCGTCATCAGTCAGGGAGCGCTGGCGTCGTTTTCAGAAGACTGCACTAAGTTCAGAAGTGCACTGACTACTTCGAGCGGCCGAGCAGCCTCTCGCCATCGGGGCGTAGCTCCCCTTGAGGCGAAAGGTGCCGGTAGAGGGTCTGACGGGTGACGCCCAACTCCTTGCACAACGCTCCGACCTTGGTCTCGGGCTGCCCCATCGCCGCCATCGCCAGCCGCAACTTCGCCGTCGTCATCTTGAAGGGCCGACCGCCCTTCCGACCGCGTGCCCGTGCCGATGCCAAACCCGCCACCGTGCGCTCGGAAATCAGCTCGCGCTCGAACTCGGCCAGCGCGGCGAAGATGCCGAACACCAACTTGCCGGCGGCGGTCGTGGTGTCGATGGCGGCGCCGTGGCCAGTCAGCACCCGCAGGCCAATACCGCGCTCCGTGAGGTCATGCACGGTGTTGATCAGATGCCGCAGGTCACGCCCGAGCCGATCCAGTTTCCACACCACCAGGGCATCGCCTGGCCGCAACGCTTTCAGGCAGGCAGCGAGGCCAGGGCGATCCTCGCGCTTGCCGGACGCTTGGTCTTCGTAGAGATGCGCCGGGTCGACGCCGGCCGCCACCAGCGCATCGCGCTGCAAGTCGGTGGCCTGGGAGCCGTCCGCTTTCGACACGCGCATGTAGCCGATCAGCATGCCTCACCTGTCACGTATACGTTCGGTTACGTGACAGTCTGGCTCAGCGCCCCCCGGCCGTCAAAAATGTCACTTAACCCGTCATCATGGCTAAGTCACGCGAAAGGGTGTGCCTGCCTAATTATGTGACAAAAATTCCAGCGGTATCCCCGCTTGGGCAAAGGACAACCGCACACGCTCCAGCGATTCGGGGGCACGTTTGGTGCACACGAGTATTGAGCATCGACACGTGCAGAGCAGTCCTGACGTTGGGCTGTCAGTAGACGTATGCACAGCAGGCGTCAAACCGCGTTGACTGGTGCAGTCGTCTTCTGAAAATGACACCGCGAGATGGTGGAAATGCGCGACACGCTCACGGATCTGGCCCGGCGGTGCCGTGTGGACAGTCGGCCAGGTTGCCCGATCCTGGCCGACGCTGGCACGCCTTAACGTACGCCGGTATAGACTGGTGTTATGTCGCTTTCCCGCCTCATTGCCCACTGGCTGCTCGCCTTGACCCTCGTGGTCAACGGCGTGGCTGCCTCGGCCATGGCGGCGCAGATGGCGGCAGGCGCCATAAATGCGGCGGTTGTCGGGACGGCTCCGGCCCCGGAAGTGCACTGCGTCAACACGCTGGCCGTGGATGCGGCCGATCATGCTCACCATGACGGCCCGGCCTGCTGCGACGACGGACGCTGTGCCTGCGCGTGCGTCCACGCCAGTCAGGGTATTGTGGCCGGCGTACACCACGTGCCACCGCGCTGGTCGGCCGCGGCGCCGGCGCCGATGCTGACGCCCTCGCATCCCGACGCGACGCATCACCCCTCGCTTCGACCACCCATCGCACAGATCTCCTGAGCGGGCTGCAGCCCGCTGGATAGCGCTGCCCGGACGTTTCCCGGGCGGCTGATTCGCGACGTCTGACGTCGTTGAACCCGGAGATCACCATGAATCGAACGTTTCGTCGCGGCGCACTCGCCGTGGCTTTGGCCAGCGCGCTGAGCGGCTGCGCCACGCTGGCGCCCCAGCCTGACGCCGGGCGCGTCTCGGCCTTGCTCGAGGCCCGCAGCAACCCCGTCCCCGCCCTGAATGCAACTTCAGATGGCGAATCGTCCCTTGGCCCACTGCTGTCGGCGCCCCTGGACCGCGACACCAGCGTGGCCATCGCGCTTCGCCAAAGTCCGCGGTTGCAAGTCGCCTACGCCCGTCTCGGGCTGGAGCGGGCCGACGTCATCGAGGCTGTCGAAATCGCGAATCCCGGCCTCTCGGTGTCCCGCATGAACCTGAGCCCCGGCGAGGGCCACACCCAGACGGTCGGCATTTCGTTGCCCTTCGTCGATGTTCTGCTCTTTCCCCTGCGGTCGCGCTGGGCGCGCCAAGAGTACGAACGCCAGTCGCTCGAGATGGCGCAGGCGGTCATCAGACTGACCGCCGAGGCCGAAGCCGCTTGGGTCCGCGCAGTCGCGGCCCAGCAGGTCGCCGACATGCGGGCCGCGGTGGCCGATGGCGCCGATGCCGCGGGGGAGTTGGCCCAGCGCTTCTTCGATGCCGGCAACATCAGCGAGTTGCAGCTCAAGCGCGAACAGGCGGTCGCCAGCCAAGCAAAGATCGATGCGGCGCGTTCACGTGCCGAAGCGCTTCGCGAACGCCTGGCGTTCGGCAACCTGCTCGGGCTGGGGCCGGAAGACGGCGCCTGGTCCCTGGCCGATCGGCTGCCCCTGCCGGTCCGCGCGGAGGACGACGTGGACGCGCTGCTGGCGCTCGCCGAGCGGTCCAACCTCGAACTGCAGGCGGCACGCCTCCAGGCGGATCGACTCCGCTCCTCGCTCAAGACCACCCGCGCAACGCGCTGGGTCGGTGGCGTGAGCGCCGGCGCCGAGCGGGAGAAGGACGCCGACGGCAGCCGCCTCACGGGCCCGAGCGTCGGCCTTGAGCTGCCGATCTTCAATCAGGGCCAGGGCAAGCTCGCGCGGGCACAGGCGCAACTCGCGGACGCCGAAGCGCGACTGCGCGAGGCAGAACTCGACACGCGCAATGCCGTTCGCGTGGGCGCCCGTGCTTTGGCCGATCACCGGGAGATCGTAGAGGTGCATCGCACGGCGCTGATCCCGCAGCGCGAACGGATCGTCGAGCGCAGTCAGCAGGAACAGAACTTCATGCTGATCGGCGTGTTCGAACTCGTGCAGGCCAAGGTGGAGGAGTACGACGCCTACCAGGCCTATCTCGAATCGGTGCGGGATTACTGGTTGGCGCGGATCGAGCTGAGTCGATCGGTGGGCCAGCGCCTGCCCAGCGACCGCGCACAGGGTGAGCCCACGCCCAGCGTCATCGACATCCTCACTCCGAACGCCCCGGCGATGCCCGGCATGGACCACAGCGGCCATGGCATGTCGAACGGGATGGCAGCGCCGATGGATCACTCGGCGCACGCCATGCCGGCGATGGACCACAGCGCCCACGGCGCAGCGCCCGCGGCCACGACCGAGAACACGGCGACGCCGTCTGCCGAAGACGAGAAGCCCGCGGATACGCCAGAAGACCATCGCCATCACCACGATGGCCAGGGAGACACGCCATGAACCGCATTTCCCGCCGAGACCTGCTGCGCACGACCGGCGTCGGCCTCGCCGGCGTTGCCGCCACCGGCCTGGTCGCTGCCCAGGATCACAGTGGCCACGCAGGCCATGGCATGCCCACGCCCACGGCACCGCCTGCCTCACCGCGCCGCAGCGGTGCTGGCCGGGTGAGGACGCTCAACGGCTGGACGCTGCCGCATCGGATGAAGGGTGGCGTCAAGGAGTTCCATCTGGTGGCCGAAGAGATCGAGCACGAGTTCGCACCGGGCTCGAAGGCCACCGTGTGGGGCTACAACGGCAGCACGCCGGGCCCGACGATCGAGGCCGTCGAAGGCGATCGCGTCCGGATCTTCGTCACCAACCGCCTCAAGGAGCCGACGACGATCCACTGGCACGGCCTGATCCTGCCCTCGGGCATGGACGGCGTGGGTGGCCTCTCGCAGCCCAGCATCGGTCCGGGAGAGACCTACGTCTACGAGTTCACGCTGCAGCAGCACGGCACGCACATGTACCACCCGCATGCCGATGAGATGGTGCAGTTGGCGATGGGGATGATGGGCCTCTTCATCATCCACCCGAAGGACGCCGACATCGCGCCGGTCGACCGGGACTACGCCTTCCTGATCCACAACTTCGCGCTGCATCCGGGCACCAGGCGGCCCGACCCCGCGATCATGCAGGAATTCGACCTGTGGACCTTCAACTCCAAGGTCTTCCCGGCGATCGAGTCGCTCGTGGCACGCACCGGTGAACGGGTGAGGATCCGCATTGGCAACTTGAGCATGTGGAACCACCCCATCCACCTGCACGGCGTGCAGTTCTACGTGACCGGCGGTGACGGCGGTCGGTGGCCCAGAAGCCAGTGGCGCAGCGAAGTGACCGAGATCGTCGGCGTCGGCCAGATGCGTGACATCGAGTTCACGGCCGTGCCCGGCGACTGGGCGCTGCACTGTCATATGTCGCACCACACGATGGGGCCGATGGGCCACGACCTGCCCAACACCATCGGCGTCAACCAGCGCGGCGTCGAGGAACGCATCCGCAAGATGCTGCCGGGCTACATGGCGATGGGTGAGTTCGGCATGGCCGAGCACCAGAAGCACACGGACAGTGGCCACATGCAGGGGCCGCCGAACACGCTGCCGATGATGGCCGGCACCGGTCCGTTCGGTGCGTTGGAGATGGGCGGCATGTTCACCGTGGTCAAGGTGCGCGATGACGTGCGCCCCGGCGACTACAGCGATCCGGGCTGGTACCGGAATCCCCCGGGCACGCTGGCGCGGAAGATCAGCAGCGACCCGTCGTTCGGCAACCCGCCGCGCCGCGGCGAATGAGGAGACGCCCATGAACTTCTTCAAATCCGCCGCCGTTCTGATCGGCGTCACGGGCGTCGCCGGTGCGGCCACGCTGGGCTTCGGCTGGGTCCATCCGGGTGCCGACGAGCCGCACAGCGCCCCGGTGTACGCGCTGCTGGAGTTCGCCCGCGAGCGCGGCATCGCCGTGCGCGCCGAAGGCATCGAGGTACCCGCCCTGGGCGATCCAGAACAGCTCAAGCGGGGCGCAGGCAATTACGCCTCGATGTGCGTGGCCTGCCACCTGGCGCCGGGCATGTCGGGCACCGAGTTGAGCCAGGGCCTGTATCCAGCACCGCCCAACTTGCCCGCCGAGGCGATCCGCTCGCCCGAGAACGCCTTCTGGGTCATCAAGCACGGCATCAAGGCCTCCGGGATGCCGGCGTGGGGCAAGAGCATGGATGACCCGTACATCTGGGACATGGTCGCCTTCCTTCAGGCCATGCCCGGCATGACGCCCGAGGCGTATCGCGACCTCGTGGCCTCGAGCGACGGTCACTCGCACGGCGGCGGAGAGTCCATGCCGCATGACCACCGCGATGCGGCCGGCGAGGCCGACCATCACGGCGAATCCAGTGGCGATGACGCAGGCGCTCATGACCACGGCAGCCATGACCATGGCGCCCACGACCACGGCGCCGCCGCTGAAGGACCAGCCGCAGCCGCCAAAACCGATGACCACCACCACGACGACCCCAACGCGCCGCCGCACGCGCATTGATTCGGAGAACACCATGAAGACTTTCATCCACGCTGCCGGCGCGCTGATGCTGCTGTCGGCACCGAGCCTCGGATTCGCCCACGAGAACGCGCCCCATGCGGCCCCGTCGGTCAGCACGCCCAGCCAACCGGCGGCCGCCCCAGCGGCAACGACTCCGGAGGCCACGGTCGACGCCTTCGCCGCGGCACTCCGAGCCGGTGACGTGCCGACGCTCCGGACGCTCCTTGCTCCGGACGTGCTGATCCTCGAGGGCGGCGGTGCCGAGCGCTCCGCCGAGGAGTACCTCGGCGGCCACGCCCTTTCCGACGCCGCCTTCCTGAAGGACGCCCACGTCCGCCAGACCGCTCGCACCACCAAGGTCGACGGCGCCATGGCCTGGATCGCGACCGAGAGCGAGTTGCACGTCGAGCGTGACGGCAAGCCGCTGACGCTGGCCAGCGCCGAGACGATGGTGCTGCAGAAAATCGGTGATGCCTGGCGGATCGTCCATATCCACTGGTCTTCGGCGCGTCGCACCGAAGGAGCACCGCGATGAACCGTTGGCTCACGGTAATGACGTTGGCCGCGTCGATGGCGATGGCCGGCTGCAGCGTCGCCACGCCTGGGGAGGCCGCTCCATCGGCAGCCTCCAGCTCTCCCACCACTGCGGCCGAAAGCCCGCTCCTGACGGTCCACAAGAGCCCCACCTGCGGCTGCTGCGCGCTCTGGGTGGATCACGTCAAGGCATCGGGTTTTCGTGCCGAGATCCAGTTGGCGGACGACATCGAACCGGTGAAGCGCCGCGTGGGCGTGCCGGCCGGCTACGGCTCCTGCCACACGGCCGAGGTGGAGGGTTACTTCATTGAAGGGCATGTGCCCGCCTCGGACATCCAGCGGCTGCTGAAGGAGCGGCCGGACGCCCTCGGGCTCACCGTTCCCGGCATGCCAATGGGGTCGCCCGGAATGGAAGTTCCGTCGGGTGAAGTGCGGCCGTACACGGTGTTTCTCGTCCACAAGGACGGCACCGTCTCGCCTTTCTCTGAGCACGGGCCGCCCTGAGGACACGCCATGAACACCCATCCCCCAGGGCACCACCACCCATCACCGACGCACGCCGGCGCGCCGGCGCCATCGGCATCGCCTGCGGTCGCTATCCCGACCGGTGCCTGGTACACGTGCCCCATGCATCCTGAGGTGCGTCAGCGAGGACCGGGCGCTTGCCCGAAGTGCGGCATGGCACTCGAACCCTTGGTGCCAGAGGCGGACGCCGACGACGTTTCGCCCGAACTGGTCGATTTCCAGCGCCGGTTCTGGTGGACCCTCCCGCTGACGGTCGCGGTTCTGGTGATCGCGATGGCCGGTCATCGTCTGCCCCAGTGGTCGCCCGCGGCGCGCACGTGGGTCGAGTTGGTGCTGACCGTGCCCGTGGTGCTGTGGGCAGCGTGGCCGTTCTTCACCCGGGGATGGGTGTCGTTCAAGACGCGGCAGTTGAACATGTGGAGCTTGATCAGCGTGGGGGTCGCTGCGGCGTTCGGCTACAGCCTGGCGGCGACCCTGGCGCCGGATTGGTTCCCTAGAACCTTCGTCGAACACGGCCGCGTGGGCGTGTATTTCGAGGCCGCAGCGGTCATCGTGTCCTTGACCCTGTTGGGACAGATCCTCGAGCTCCGCGCACGATCGAAGACCTCGGCGGCGATCCGAAGCCTGCTCGACCTCGCGCCAAAGACGGCTCGTCGCGTGCGCGAGGACGGCAAGGACGAGGACGTCCCGATCGCGGAACTGCATGTCGGCGATCGCGTGCGTGTACGACCCGGCGAGAAGGTGCCGACCGACGGTCGCGTGCTGGAGGGGCGTTCACACCTCGACGAGTCCATGCTGACCGGCGAGCCGATCCCGGTCGAAAAGGGTCCTGGCGACGCCGTTATCGGCGCCACGCTGAATGCGAACGGCGCGCTGGTGGTGGAAGTCACCCGGGTGGGTGGCGACACGCTGCTGAGCCAGATCGTCCAGTTGGTCGCCGCCGCCCAGCGATCGAAAGCCCCGATGCAGCGCATGGCCGACGCCGTGGCGTACTGGTTTGTGCTCGCTGTTCTTGCGATCGCGGCCCTGACGCTGCTTGCCTGGGGCTGGCTGGGCCCAGAGCCGTCGTGGACCTATGGCGTGCTTAACGCGGTTTCCGTCCTGATCATCGCGTGCCCGTGCGCGTTGGGCTTGGCCACGCCAATGTCGATCATGGTCGCGACCGGTCGTGCCGCCTCATCCGGCGTGCTTTTTCGCGATGCCGAAGCGATCGAGAAGCTGAAGGACGTGCAGGTGCTGGTCATCGACAAGACCGGCACGCTGACGGCGGGTCGTCCTGCCTTCAGCGCCGTTCTCCCCGCGCCGGGCTTCTCCAAGGACCAGGTGCTTCGGTGGGCGGCGTCGTTGGACCTCGGCAGCGAACACCCGCTAGCCACGGCCATTGTCGAAGAGGCGCGGCGGCAGAATCTCGCGTTGGCCCAAGCGGAGGACTTTTCTTCCGACTCCGGGATCGGTGTCCGAGGGCGTGTCGACGGCATGCAACTGATGCTGGGCAACGAGGCACTGATGGCTCGGGAAGCGGTTGCGTTGAATCCGCTATCGACTCAGGCCAACGATCTTCGAGAAGACGGGGCGAGCGTGATGCACCTCGCGGTCGACGGGAAGTTGGCCGGGCTGCTGGCCGTCAAGGATCCGATCAAGCCGACGACGCCCGATGCGATTCGTGAGCTTCGGGCTGCCGGATTGCGGATCGTAATGGCCACGGGCGACGGGCATGCCACGGCACGAGCCGTAGGCAGGGCCTTGGGCATCACCGACATCCACGGTGAGGTCACGCCGGAAGACAAGCTTCGACTCGTAGAGTCGCTTCAGGCCAGCGGCCTGCGCGTGGCCATGGCGGGAGACGGCATCAATGATGCCCCCGCATTGGCGCGGGCTGACGTCGGGATTGCGATGGGCACGGGGACTGATGTCGCGATGTCGAGCGCCAAGCTCACCCTGGTCAAGGGCGACCTCCAAGGCATCGCCGTGGCGCGTCGGATCTCGAACCAGACCGTGGCGAACATGAAGCAGAACCTCGTGTTCGCGTTCGCCTACAACGCCGCCGGCGTGCCGATCGCGGCAGGCCTGCTGTTCCTTCTCGACGGCCCATTGCTGAGTCCGATGGTGGCCGCACTGGCCATGAGCCTCAGCTCGGTCTCGGTTGTCCTCAACGCATTGCGTCTGCGCAAGCAGACGCTGTGAACGCTTCATCGCGGCGATGCTCCGGCGCGGCGTGAAGATCCCCCTCTCTCGGAGTAGGAGAATCCCATGAGCAACACCCTCAAGATCACGTTCGCACTGACCCTTGTGCTGGGCGCAGCACAGAGCTTCGCGAGCGATCGTCAGCACGCCAACCACGAGGCCGCAGGTCATGCCCATGCCGCCATGGCGCCGGATTTCGCCACGCTCGACGCCAACAGTGACGGCCAGCTCGAGAAGACCGAGCTGCCGAAGGACCATCCGATGGCGGGTCACTTCGACATGATGGACAAGGACAAGGATGGCAAGGTCAGCAGGACGGAGTTCGACGCCATGCACGCAAGCCACGACGGTCATTGATCGAACGAGTCGCTGGCGTCGACCGCGAGGTCGGCGCCGGGACTCTCAAGGCCCCTGGTCATGACCGAACCCGACCGTGCAGCGTGGCGCGGTAATGCATCGATCGGTGCAGGCTGGGCCGCGTTCGTGGGCCATGCAGGCGACAACCACGCGCATGCCCACCACACCCTTCAACTCGCAGTGGCTGAGGCCGGCGACGTCGTTGTCGAAGTGGGGCAGCGTGAGGCCGTGGGGGCTCCGGGGATTCTCATCGACGCCGGCGTGTTACATCGCCTCCATCCGGGGCACATGCGGCTGTTCTACGTCGAAGCGACCGGCGCTGCGGGGAAGGCGCTCTCAGGCCGATGCCTTGGAGGACTGCGAACGTTTTCGGACATTGAACGACAGGCGTTGCTGGTCCGCTGGCCCGAAGCGTCCTTGGCAGGCCCACGTCCGCTTCTCGAGGCCTTGGGCATCTCAGAGGGAACAATAGCCTCAACCTTGGAGCGCGAAGATCGCGTTGACCGCGTCATCGCGTCACTCGCTCGTCGGCTGGAGGACGCGACAAGCTTGACGTCACTGGCCGCTGACGCGGCGCTGTCGCCCAGCCGGTTCCGGCACCTCGTCAGCGAGCGCGTAGGGATGCCGCTTCGGCCGTATGTGCGCTGGCTGCGCCTGCAGCGTGCGTTGGAATCGGCCGCCCGCGGCGCCAACCTCACTGAAGCGGCGCAAAGCGCCGGCTTTGCTGACGCCGCCCACCTGACTCGGACGATGCGCCGGCACTTCGGTGTGCCCCCCAGCGCCGTGGTTGCACTGCTACGACAGGACTGAGTCAGCCCCTTCGTTCAAGACGGCGCGGGCCGCCGACGCCACGCTGGTGATTCCGAAACACTCTGGACGCTCGTCATGGCCATTGCACTGCTTCGCTACGGCGCCTATCCGCTGGTGATGGGCTTAAGCATTGCCGCCGTTCTCTGGATCGCATCGTCGTGGCAGTGGGCCTTGCCCGGTTTTGCGGTCACCGCTGTCATCGCGCTTACTGTGATCGCGACTCTCGAGCGGGTCATCCCGTATCAGCGGGCGTGGCAGTTGGACCACGGCGATCTGGCGGCGGACATCGTCCACGCCGCGGTGAATTTCAGCCTGCTCGGCGGTAGCGCGTTCGCGCTGCATGCGCTGGGTCTCGATGCGGTCTCGGTGTGGCCGGACGCGTGGCCGCTTTGGGCGCAGATTCTGCTGGCAGGTGCCGTGATGGACCTCGGCCTGTACGTGATGCATCGCGCAAGCCATCGCGTAGGGCTGCTCTGGCGGCTTCATGCCATCCACCATGCCCCTGAGCGGCTGTACTGGCTCAACGGTGAGCGTCGCCATCCCTTGAGCGCGCTGGTGCTGGCGGGCCCTGGCCTAATCGTCGTCGTCGCACTAGGCGCGCCGCCGCTCGTCGTCAGTGCATGGCTCACGCTGTTGGCAATCCACCTCGGCTTCCAGCACGCCAACGTGGACTACCGCGTCGGGCCGCTTCGCTACGTCCTCGGCGTGGCTGAAATCCACCGCTGGCACCACAAGCGCGAGTACGAGGACGCCCAAGTCAACTTCGGCGAGTTCTGGATGATCTGGGATCACCTCGGCCGCACATTCCACGATCAGCCGAACGGCGTGATTGCCGGTGAGGTGGGACTACGCGATCAGCGCGTTCCCGATGATTATGGCGGGCAACTGCGCTGGCCATTCACACAGCGCGATGCCCGCTACGATTCAGTTTCGCCGCCATGACGAGCCCGGAACACGGAGTCCGGGCTCGTCCATCGTCATCCTCGGAGCAGACGGTCCACCGACTCATCCGCCCGATGCGCCAGCCGGTAAAGAACCGGCAGCACGAACAGCGTCAGCAGCGTTGACGACAAAACGCCGCCGATCACCACGGTGGCCAGCGGGCGCTGCACCTCGGCCCCGGCGCCGACGGCCAAGGCCATGGGCACGAACCCGAGGCTCGCCACCAGCGCGGTCATCAGCACCGGGCGGAAGCGCGTCAGCGCGCCCTCCCGGACCGCCTCGTCGAGCCCCATGCCGTCCAGTCGAAGCTGGCGAATGAAGCTGAGCATGACGATGCCATTGAGCACCGCGATGCCGCTGAGGGCGATGAAACCCACGCCTGCGGAGATCGACAGTGGCAAGTCGCGGAGCAGCAAGGCCGCAACGCCGCCCGTGAGGGCGAGGGGCACGCCGGAGAACACCACCAGCGCATCGCGCCCTGATCCGAAGGCCAAGAAGAGCAGGCCGAGAATCAGCAGCAACGTCATGGGCACGACGATCGACAGTCGCTGCGTGGCCGAGATCAGCTGCTCGAACGTCCCGCCATACTCCACCCAGTACCCCGGCGGCACCTCCACCTCGGCAGCGACGCGCTGCTGCACCTCTGCGACGAAGGAGCCGAGGTCCCGGCCGCGGACATTCGCCGTCACCACGACGCGGCGCTTGCCGTTCTCGCGATTGATCTGGTTCGGGCCTTCCTCGATGCCGATCCGGGCCAGTTCGCGCAGCGGCACCGTGCGGACCGTGTCCGCCCGCTCTACAGGCAGCGGAATGGGCAGGTCCCCGAGCCGCTCGGCGTCGTTGCGAAGGCCATCCGCAAGCCGCACCACAATCGGTGCCCGGCGGTCGCCCTCGTAGAGCATTCCCGCTTCCGTGCCACCGATGGCGGTTGCGACGACCTGCTGGACGTCGTCGACCGACAGCCCGAGACGGGCGATGGCGTCGCGATCGGGGTCGACGACCAGCATTGGCAGGCCGTCGGTCTGCTCCACCCGGACATCCGCCGCACCATCGACGCCGGTCATCGCCGATTCGATGGCTTGGGCCGTGGTCATCAACACGTCGAGATCGTCGCCGTAGACCTTGACCGCCACGTCGGACCGCACGCCCGAGATCAGCTCGTTGAAGCGCATCTGGATCGGCTGGGTGAACTCGTAGTTGTTGCCGGGCACCTTTGCCACCAGTGCCTCCAACTCCTCCACCAGTTCGGCCTTGGCCTTACCCGGATCCGGCCAGTCGGACCGCGGCTTCAGGATCACGAACGTGTCCGCCACCGAAGGCGGCATCGGGTCCGTGGCGACCTCCGCGGTACCAATCTTGCTGAACACCCGCTCGACCTCCGGCAGCGTCAGGATCTCCTGCTCCAGGACCTTCTGCATGGCGACAGACTGCGTGATCGATGTACCCGGGATGCGCATGGCGTGGAGCGCCACGTCGCCCTCATCCAAGCTTGGGATGAACTCGGTGCCCATCCGCGTCGCGGCAAACCCTGCGCCGGCCACGAGAACGAATGCCGCCAGCACGACGCGCCAGCGCCACCCCAGCACACGGTTCAGCGCCGGGGCGTAGCCCCGCTTCAGCCACTGGACGATGCGGTTCTCCTTTTCCTCGACCCGGCCACCGAGGCCCACAGCCACCATCGCCGGAACGAAGGTGAGCGAGAGCAGCATCGCCGCCGTCAGCGCGAACACCACGGTGAAGGCCATCGGGTGGAACATTTTCCCTTCCACACCGTCGAGCGCGAAGATCGGCAGGTACACCGCCGTGATGATGCCGACACCGAACAGGCTGGGCTTGATCACTTCTGCCGTGGCCGATGCTGCCAGCTCGTAGCGCTCCTCACGCGTCAGCAGGCGGCCCAGGCGATGCTGCATTTCACCGAAGCGGCGGATGCAGTTCTCCATAATGATCACCGCACCGTCGACGATCAGGCCGAAGTCGAGTGCGCCGAGGCTCATCAGGTTGCCGGAGACGCCGCCCTTCAGCATGCCGGTCGCCGTCATCATCATCGTGAGAGGGATCACCGCCGCGGTGATGAGCGCAGCGCGCAGGTTGCCGAGCAGCAGGAACAGCACCACCACGACGAGCAGCGCGCCTTCCGCGAGCGACTTGGCGACCGTGCCGATGGTGCGGTTCACCAGCGCCGTGCGGTCGTACACCGTCCGCAAGATCACGCCTTCGGGCAGCGTGCTGCGGATCGAAGCGACGCGGGTATCCACCGCCTGCGCCACCTCGCGGCTGTTCGCCCCGACCAGCATGAACACCGTGCCGAGAACGACCTCCTCGCCGTTCTCCGTGGCCGCACCGGTGCGCAGCTCCTTGCCTTCCTGCACGGCGGCCACGTCCGCCACGCGGATCACCTTTGTGCCGCGGCTGGCCACCACCACCGAACCGATCGCCGACGCGTCGCCCAACTGGCCGGGAACCCGCACCAGCACCTGCTCGCCGCGCTTCTCGATGTAGCCGGCGCCAACGTTGGCGTTGTTGCGCTCCAGAGCATCGACCAGATCGTCAAGACTGAGGTCCAGAGCAACCAATCGCGCCAGGTCGGGGGCGACCTGCACCTCGCGGGCATAGCCGCCGATCGTGTTGACCTCGACCACGCCCGGCACGGTGCGCAGCTGCGGCTTCACCACCCAGTCCTGCAGCGTGCGCAGGTCGGTCGGCGTCCACGGCTGGCCGTCCTCGCGGGTCGTGCCCGGTTCGGCCTCGACGGTGTACATGTAGATCTCGCCCAAGCCCGTCGAGATCGGCCCCATCGCCGGCTCTAGGCCGG